>JBKJJF010000226.1:0-25951 GCA_046598195.1 Rhizobacter sp.
GCCATGTCGCGCGAGACCACCTTGCGCAGCAACAAAGACGTGGTGGGCCAAGTCGAGACCAAGGCCCGCGATGCGTTGCAACGTTCGCGTGAAGAGCTGTCACGCCTGCTGGGCAACAAGGGCACGGCCTCGGCGGTGGCGCCGGGCCAGGCGATCGAGAGCATTGTTGACGATCGTTTTGTGGGTTTGCGGCAGATGGTGTCATCGCCCGACGGCAAGCTGCCCGCGCCGGTCGATGGCACCGTCGCGCTCATCAGCGAGGTCTACACGCTGCTGACCGCGGCCGACACGGCAGTGAAGGGCGGCAACGTGCCGCCACCGTCAGAGGTGCCCAACAAGGTGAAGGCCGAGGCCGCGCGCCTGCCCGAGCCGGTGAGGTCGCTGCTCAACACACTCTCGGTGAGCGGCACCTCGGCGGCGCTGGAGATCACCCGCAGCAACCTGGGCAACGCCATCAATTCCGAGATTGGTGAGTTCTGCCGCCAGGCGATCAGCGGGCGCTACCCGTTTGCACGCAGCAGCACGCGTGACGCGACACAAGAAGACTTTGCGCGTGTGTTCGGCCCTGGTGGTTTGTTCGACACCTTTTTCCAGAAGAACCTGGTCAACTTTGTCGACACCAACACGCGGCCGTGGAGCTTCAAGAAGGTCGACGGTGCGACCATGGGCACCGACAGCTCGACGCTGCTGCAGTTTCAAAACGCGGCCACCATCCGCGACACCTTCTTTCGCGGCGGCGGCAACCAGGTCGGCCTGCGGCTCGACTTCAAGCCGGTCGAGATGGACGCGACCATCACGCAGTTCATTCTCGATGTCGACGGGCAGATCGTGAAGTACGCGCACGGCCCACAAATTCCCACCAGCATCCAGTGGCCGGGCCCGCGTGGCAGCTCGCAGGTGCGGGTGCAGGTCACGCCGGTGTCGGCTGCTGGCGCCTCGGGCCTGGTGAACGACGGGCCGTGGGCACTCTTCAAGCTGTTCGACCGCCAGCAACTGGAGCCCACCGGCGCGCCCGAGCGCTGGCGTGCCACCTTCAACGTGGACGGCCGCAAGGCGACCTTCATGGTCACCACCAGCAGCGTGCGTAACCCCTTCCGCCTGCCTGAACTGGTGCAGTTCTCATGCCCTGGAAAGCTGTGACTGTGGAGACGGTTGTGGCTTCGATCGGGCACCTTCGCTGTGGGGCGGGGGTGTTCAAAAAGCCCGCCCAAGCACGGCCGTCATGAACGAGAACACCCTGCTGCAATTGCTCGAAGGTACGGGCGTTGAGGCGCCCGGTTGGTACGGCAAGATGCCCGTGCTGGGCGACTTTGCCAGCCGCCGTTTGCCGCAAGGTTTTGTTGATGCCTGCGATGCCTGGCTCGCAAGCGGCGTGTCGCACAGCCGGGCCCAACTCGGCGAGCGTTGGCTCGACGTCTACCTCACCGGCCCGATTTGGCGTTTTGCCTGGGCGCCGGGTGTGGTGCCAGGTGTGGAAGGCCAGCCCTGGTGGCTGGGCGTGATGATGCCCAGCGTTGACAAGGTTGGCCGCTATTTCCCGCTCTTGATCGCACGCCCCGCGGCGGCGCTGCCGGCCACGGCCGAGGGCCTGAATGCCTTGCAAGCCTGGTATGGCCACCTGGGTGCCGCCGCGCTCGGCACCTTGCGGCCCGGCGCCACGCTGGAAGATTTTGAATCCGCCCTGTCACGCGCACCGGTGGCCGCCGACAGCGCCTACGCGCCGCCGGCCAGCGCCAGCCTGCTGCCCGGCCGCGTGAGGCACACTCTGCCCGGCGCGTCGTCATTGCTGACCTGGGCGCAAGGGTTGTTGGTGGGCAACGTGTTGCAAGGTTTTGCCGGCCACAGCCTCTGGTGGCCCGACCACGCCGCGTCGCCCGACAACAGCTTGAGCGTTTCTCAGGGCTTGCCGCCCGCTCAACATTTTTCAGAGTTGCTGGAGGGTCGTTGGTGAGTTCCCCCGTTCCTCCCAAGACTGAAACACTCGACATGGGCACCCGCACCGCCGTTGGCGGTGGCATCGAGATCGATGGCAGCGGCAACACGCTGCCGTTGGGTCACCGCCTCCAGGAATACGTGATCGAAGGCCTGATCGGTGAGGGCGGTTTCGGCATCGTCTATCTGGCGCGCGACACCCAGCTCGGCCGCGTGGTTGCGCTCAAGGAGTACATGCCGGCGTCGCTCGCCGTCCGGGCGGTCGATCACCAGGTGTCGGTGCGCTCGGCACGCCACCGCGAGACCTTCGAGCTGGGCTTGCGCAGCTTCGTGAATGAAGCCCAGCTGCTCGCCGCTTTCGATCACCCCTCGCTGGTGAAGGTGTATCGGTTCTGGGAGCAGCACGGCACCGCCTACATGGTGATGCCGTACTACCAGGGCCCCACGCTCAAACAATGGCTGACCGAACACGGCGCGCGGCCCGACGAAGCCTGGCTGCTCTCGCTGCTGCACCCGGTCATCGACTCGCTGGAGCTGATGCACCACGAGCGCTGCTACCACCGCGACATCGCGCCCGACAACATCTTGCTGCTCAACCAGCAGGCCACCCAGCTCGGCCGCCCGCAGGTCATTCGCCCGGTGCTGCTCGACTTCGGCGCCGCCCGCCGGGTGATCAGCGACGCCACGCAGGCGCTGACCGTCATCTTAAAATCGGGCTACGCGCCGATCGAACAATACGCCGAATCAACCTCGATGAAGCAAGGCGCCTGGACCGATGTGTACGCCTTGTCGGCCGTGCTCTACGCCGCCATCACCGGCCGTGCGCCGCTGCCCTCGGTGAGCCGCATGGTGAGCGACGACATGGTGCCGGCCGCGCAGGTCGGGGCGGGGCACTACAGCGCCGAGTTTCTGGCGGCGGTCGACAAGGGGCTGTCGGTGCGCCCCGACAACCGCCCGCAAGACATGGCGGCGCTGCGTGCCTTGTTCAGCTTCGGTGTCGGTACGCCCACACAGGCCCGGCCACAACAAGCTGACGCACCGACCGTGCTGATGCCTGCCGTGACCAACGACGCCGATGGTGCCACGGTGATGATGGCGCCGACACCACCGCCTCCGCCACCCAAGCCACCCTTCGCCGCGTCGCGCCCTGCAGCGCTGCCCACCCCGCCCATCAAGCTGCTCAACCCCGACCCGCCGTCACCGTCACCGGCTCGCACCGGTCTCTGGGCGGCCAGTGGTCTGGCCGTGTTGGCGCTGGCGGGCGCCGGCTGGTGGTTTGGCATCAAGAACAAGGCCGACGTGCCCACGCCGCCCGCCCTGCCCGTGGCGCAGAACGGCAGCACCGAGCAGCCCTTGCCACCCGCTGCAACGCCAGCGCCTCCAGTCGAGCCCACCAAGCCACCGCCGGCGGCCGTGCCCTTTGGCATCGTCACCGCCATGCAAGACATCGTGCGCCGAGCCGACCCATTGCTCGGGGTGAACGCACTCGCCGACAAGTCGACCCTGACGATCGGCAGCGACAAGCTGCAGTTTCGCGTCAAGTCATCTGAAGCCGGCTACGTGTATGTGTTTTTTGCCGGCACCGACAAGGGGCACATGTACCTGCTGTTCCCCAACGCGCTCGACAAAAACAACCGCATCGAAGCCAACCAAGAGATGCTGTTGCCGCGCAAGAGCTGGAACATCACAGCCGGCGGGCCACCGGGCACCAACCACATCGTGACCATGGTGTCGCGCCAGCCGCGCGATTTTGCGCAAGCCGGCTTGCGGCAGGCGAACGAAGAAATCCCCGAGTACGACCTGGTGCTGGCCGAAAAGCTGTGGGCCGCGCGCACCGGCAGTGAGAGCCCCTTTGTGGGCAAGGCCGTCTGCCAGGCGGGCACCCCCTGCGAGTCGACTTACGGCGCCACCTTGCTGACCATCGAAGAAATAGCGGCGAAGGCACGCTGAGGCCCCCGCTTGCCTCACGCGCCCCCGTGGCGTGAAATCCGGCGCATGTCCTGCGCCGAGATTGTTCTGGCGCGAACACACGGCTTGCCATACTCAAGTCTCGGCCCCAGGCGTCGACATCCACTGGATGACGACAAGATCGACCTGCGACGCCGCCTGACCCTGCCATGGACGCTCAACTCGACCGAATCTTTGCCGCCAGCCTGTGGGTTGTGCTGAGCCTCACTGCGGCCGGTTTGTCGGCGCAGCTCGGCCTGGCGTGGATGGAGCGCGTCTGGGCCAACAACCTGCGCAGCTCGTTGCAGCGCCAGCTTGGCGCCGGCCTGAGCCTGGGCACCGGCATCTGGGTGGTTCACGTTTTTTCGGGCCCGGTCGAATCGGCCGGGTTTGGGCGAGGCCACTCCCAGGCGCTCGAACTCGCGGTGTGGGCTCTGGCCGTGGTCGCAGCGATGGCCACCTTGGTCTGGCTTGACCCGCGCAAGGCGAGCGCCACCCGCTGGGTGCCGGCTGCCGTGGGGCTGGGTTCGGCCCTGGTGGGTTTGCAGCTGCTGGGTGCAAGCGACTCGGCGGCACCGTGGCACTTGGGCTCGCTGCTGGTGGCCTGGGGTCTGGGCATGGCAGGTGCCTTGTTGGCATTTGGCTTGTTCCAGCGCCTCAGGGGGCAGAGCAACACTGCCGCCAGCTGGTACCGGGTGGGTGCCAGCCTGGCCTGGGCCGTGGCGACGGTGGCCAGCCAGCACTTTGTGGCTGATGCGGCGCCCGCGGTGCGTGCTCCGGCAGCGCCCGGGCAAGTGTCGTCCGGGGTGTTGACGGTGTTGGCAGTCGTGCTGGGCAGTGGCGTTTTGTCGGGCCTGCTGGTCGCCTTGCGCAGGCACCTGAAGGCCCGCGCCGCGGGCACCAAGGCGCGCCGGGCGTTGGGCAGCAAGCAGCTCAACGACCCGCTCACCGGCTTGCCCAACCGCCAGCTGTTTGAAGGCACGCTGGGGCAAGCGGTGCAGCGAGCTGACGCCACCGACCAGTCGCTGGCCTTGTTGTTCATCAACATCGATGGTTTTCGCCCCGTCAACGAGGCCTTTGGCCACCGTGGTGGCGACCGTGTGCTGTGCAAGGTGGCGTCTCGCCTGCGGGCCTTGTCGGGGCCGCACATGGCGGCTCGCCTGGCCAGTGATGAGTTTTTGATTCTGTTGCCGGGCAAGGTGGGTGTGGAGCAGGCCTCCGAGCTGGCGACCAAGCTGCTGGCATCGGTGAGCCAGCCGATTGCGGTCGATGGCCGCAGGGCCACCGTCGGGTGCTCGATCGGCGTGGCCATTTACCCTGAAGACGGCGCCCAGTCGACCCTGATCCGCCACGCCGAGGCCGCGATGCGCACCGCCAAGTCGGCAGGCGGTGCCAGCCACGTTTTTTTCGAGCCGCGCATGCTCAGCGGTGCACGTGATGACGTGGCCCTGCTGCGCGACCTGCGCCACGCGCTCGCGCGGGGTGAGCTTGAGCTGTACTACCAGCCCAAGATCCATGCCCCCAGCGGCGAGATCACCGGCGCCGAAGCCTTGATGCGCTGGAACCACCCCGGCCGCGGCATGGTGAGCCCGGGGGTGTTCATCCCGCTGGCCGAGCGTTACGGCCTGATCAACGAGTTGGGCCGCTGGGTGATCGACGAAGCCTGCCGCCAGACCCGCGTGTGGCGCGATGCCGGCTTGCGCATGCGCGTGGCCATCAACCTGTCGGTGCACCAACTGCGCCAACCCGACCTGGCCGAACGCTTCGAAGAGGTGTTGCAGCGCCACCAGATCAACCCCGACCTGATCACCTGCGAGATCACCGAGTCATCGGCGATGGATGACACCGAGGTCACCATCCGCGTGCTGCGCCAGCTCGACCTCATCGGCCTGCACATCTCGATCGACGATTTCGGCACCGGCCATTCGGGCCTGGCCTACCTGCGCAAGCTGCCGGCCCACGAGCTGAAGATCGACCGCAGTTTTGTGCTCGACTTGGAGACCAGCGAAGACGCGCGCAAGGTGGCCTTGGCCGTGATCAACCTGGCCAAGGCGCTCGACCTCAAGGTGGTGGCCGAAGGCGTCGAAACCGAGGGCCAGAACCGCATCCTGCGCGAATACGGCTGCGACCAGCTGCAGGGCTACCTGTTTGCCAAGCCGATGTCGGCCAAGGCGCTGGCCTTGTGGGCGATGGACGACGTGGGCCCACGCACCCTGAACTTCCGCGCTTCGCTGTTCAAGGAGACCGAGCCGGTCGCCATGGCCTGAGAGTCTGAGGCCCGCCGTCTACTTGACCAGCATCACCCGCATGCCCAGCGAGTTGCCCGCCGGGCGGTCGAGCACCCGAATGGTGGTCTCGCGCGCTTTGAAGCCCTCAGGCAGCGGCTGGCTGCCGCGCACGATCTCGTGCTGCCCCAAGGCCAGCGTCACCGGCTTGAGCACGACCGTGGTCTCAGCCCCGCGGGCCGGCACACCGGCCACGGTGAGCTGCAACACGCCGGCCAGGGGCTTGGCTCCGGCCCGCTCGCGGGTCAGCACCACGTCATAGATCAGCATGCCGCCGCGGGTGGTGATGCGCCCGGCGCGCACTTCCACCCCGCCGCCGCGCGGGTCGGGTGGCAGCGCGGCCACCACGGCCGACAGGTCTTCGCGCAGGCGCTCGGCGGTGGCGCGGTTGGTATTCAGGTCTTCACTGAGTTTTGTTTTTTCCGACAGCGCGGAGGTGAGCTTCTGGCTGGTTTCACCCAGGCTCTGCTGCAAGCGCAGGCGCTCGGCGTCGGCTGTCTCATAGTCCTCACGCAGCTTGGCCGACTCACCGGTCGACAGACGCGGCGGCAGGTAACGCTCTTGCAGCAGCACCACGCCCGCGGCACCCACGGCCACGCCGGTCAGCAGCAACACCAGCCAGCGAGGCGGCCGCCCGCGTTTGCGGCGGCTGCCATACGACTCCAGAACGACGGGTTTTGATTGGCCGAACATGAGGGGTGTCAGCGTGCGGGCGTTTGAGGAGGGTGAAGGGTACAACCATCACATACCCCCTTTGAAACATGATGTGAGCCCGTTCGCCCTGAGCTTGTCGAAGGGTGCGCACAGCACGGCGCCGGCTTCGACAGGCTCAGCCCGAACGGGGGGAGAGGAGCCTCAGCTCTCCATCAAGCGCAGCTTCACGCTGCGCCCCTTGACCTTGGCCGTAGAGAGTTTTTTCACCACCTGCGCGGCAATGCCGCTTTCCACCGCCACGTAGGTGGAAAACTCGTTGACGTTGATCTTGCCGATCTGCGCGCCCGCAAAACCCAGGTCTTTGGTGAGCGCCCCCATCACGTCGCCGGCGCGGATCTTTTCTTTGCGCCCACCGAGGATCTGGATGGTTTGCATCGGCGGCTTGAGTGGCCCACCGCCCGTGCTCGTGAGCGAACTCAGGGGCTGCCACTCGCTACTGAAGCCACCGGCCTTCTCAATGTTGCCCACACGCCCCATCTCGTCCATGCTGGCCAGGCTGAAGGCCCAGCCTTCTTCATCGACACGCCCGGTGCGGCCGATGCGGTGGGTGTGGGTGTCGACGTCGGCGGCGATGTCGACGTTGATCACGGCCTCCAGCCCGGCAATGTCAAGCCCGCGCGCGGCAATGTCGGTTGCCACCAGCACGCTGCAGCTGCGGTTGGCAAAACGCACCATCACCTGGTCGCGCTCGCGTTGATCGAGGTCGCCGTGCAATTCGAGTGCGGCAAAACCTTGCCCTCGCAGCACCTGTACCAGGTCACGGCACTGCTGCTTGGTGTTGCAAAACGCGAGCGTGCTCACCGGCCGGTGGTGGTTGAGCAGCAGCGACACGGCATGCAGCCGCTCGCTCTCTTTCACCTCATGGAAGCGCTGGCGGATCTTGGTGGCCGCGTGCTGCTGCGTCAGCTTCACCTCTTTGGGCTCGCGCATGAAGGCGGCGCTCAGCTTGGTGATGCCTTCCGGGTAGGTGGCTGAAAACAGCAGCGTCTGGCGCTGTTTGGGGCACTGTTTGGCGACGGTCGCGATGTCGTCGAAAAATCCCATGTCGAGCATGCGGTCGGCTTCATCGAGCACCAGGGTGTTGAGCGCGTCGAGCTTGAGGGTGCCACGTTCCAGGTGGTCCATGATGCGGCCCGGCGTGCCCACCACGATGTGGGCGCCATGTTCCAGGCTGGCCGTCTGCGTGCGCAGCACGGCGCCGCCGCACAGTGTGAGCACCTTGATGTGGTCTTCGGCGCGCGCCAGGCGGCGCACTTCCAGCGTGACCTGGTCGGCCAGCTCGCGTGTGGGGCACAGCACCAGCGCCTGCACCGCAAAACGCCGCACGTTGAGGTTGGCCAGCAGGGCGAGTGCAAACGTGGCGGTTTTGCCGCTGCCGGTCTTGGCCTGGGCGATCAGGTCGTGGCCGGCCAGGGCGAGTGGCAAGGCGGCGGCCTGGATGGGCGTCATGCCCGTGTAGCCCAGTTGTTCGAGGTTGGCCAGCGTGGCCGGGGGCAGGGGGAGGGTGCTGAAGGAAGGCTGAGTGCTCATGCGCGATTATCGGCTGCGGTTAGAGTCCTCCATGCCCTTGAATACGACCCACAGCCCTGCTGAAACCCTGAACCTGCCCAACCCGCGCCACGCCAAGCGTGTGCCGGCCCACATCAACAAAGAGCAGTTCGCGCGCGTGCGGCAAGCCGCCTACGTGCTGCCGCAGGTGGTCAAACCCGGCGACTACCTCGCCGAGCGCACCGCCGGCTTTGAAGAACACCTCGACAAACTCGGCCTGGTGCTGCTGCAAAAAGCGGTGGCCGGCGCCCGCCCCAGCCGCTGGATCGCACCCGACCTGATTGACAGCGCGATTGCGCACCTCGACGTCGTGGGCACCGGCCCCGACGTGCGCCCCTTGATGCAGGAGCGCACCGCCGCGCTTGAAGCGCTGGGCGTGTCGCGCGATGCCGGGCAATGGTCGCGCCTGATCAGCCACACCTTGCAGCTGGCCGAGGCGGGCTGGCGTGCGCCAGTGCTGTTTCGCGTGCCAGTTGATGCGGCGTCGGTGTGGGCGTTTTATCGCAGCGGCGACAAGGCCGCCTTGTTGACCGCGTTGGGCTCACCGCCCCAGTACCCCCACGCCGCCGAGCTGTTGGCCCATCTGGATGTGCTGGTCGCGCGCAGCCGTGCGCACAAGCCCAAGCACATCGAATCGTTGTTGCCACGCCTGCAATCGGAGTGCGCCACGCCACTGACCGCCACCCACATCACCGAGCTGAAAGCCGCCTGCACCCGCGCGCAAGACCGCTGGGAGCACCGCGTCACAGAACTCGAAACGCTCGAAGGCTTGAACAGCGAGCTGGCGTTTCAAGGCTACCCCGACACCTTTGCAAAAGCGCGCCACCTGCAGCGCACGGTGACGCTCTACGTCGGCCCACCCAACAGCGGCAAGACCCACGCCGCCTTCGAGCGCCTGGCGCAAGCGCACGACGGCGCCTACCTTGCCCCGCTGCGCCTGCTGGCGCTCGAAGGCCGCGACCGGCTGGTGGGCCGAGGTGTGGCCTGCTCGCTGCTGACGGGTGAAGAAAACGTGCCGGCCGACCACGCGCGTGTGGTGTCGAGCACCATCGAGATGGTCGCCACCAACAAGCCCATCGACGTGGCGGTGATCGACGAAGCGCAGATGATCTTCGACCCCTACCGCGGCTGGGCCTGGACGCAGGCCATCGTGGCGGTGCCCGCCAACGAGGTGATCATCATCTGCTCGGCCTACGCCGTGGCCGCCATCGAAAACCTGCTGGGCCTGTGCGGCGAGCGCTGCGAGGTGAAGCACTTCGAGCGCAAGCAACACGTGCAGTTGCTGCCCCACCCGGTGCCCATCAGCGCGCTCAAGCTGGGTGACGCGGTGGTGGCCTTCAGCCGCCGCGACGTGCTGATGTTGCGCGACCAGATTGCCGCCAACGGCCACCCCGTCTCGGTGATCTACGGTGCGCTGCCGCCCGAGGTGCGCCGCCGCGAAGCCGAACGTTTTGCCACCGGCGAGTCGCATGTGTTGGTGGCCACCGATGCCATTGGCATGGGCCTCAACCTGCCGATTCAACGGGTGCTGTTCAGCACCATGACCAAGTTTGACGGGCAGGGCGACCGCACGCTGAACGAGTCTGAAGTGCACCAGATCGCCGGCCGGGCAGGGCGCTTCGGCATGCACGACGAAGGTTTTGTGGGCGTGCTGAAAGAAGCCGAACCTTCGGCGGCAAAGATGCTGAAAGAGCTGCTGCCCAAGACGCCCCGCGCCCCGCGCGACTTCAAGGCCCCGGTGGCGCCCAACGGCTGGCACGTCGACACCATCTCGTCGCGCCTGCACATGACCCAGCTGCGTGAGGTGCTGGGTGTGTTCATGGAGCAATTGAAGCTCGACGACGCGCACTTCGCCGTGGCCGAGTTGGAGCAGATGCTGCTGTTGGCCGAGCAGCTCGACAAGAGCGCGGGCAAGCTCACACTGAAAGAGCGCTTCATCTACGCACAAGCACCCGTCGACACCCGCACCGAGTCCCAAGTGCAGGAGTACCTCGACTGGAGCAGCAGCCACGCGCTCACCGGCAAGGCTGGCAAGCCCTGGTTCCTGGACGCGGTCGACAGCCACAGCCGCCTCGACCGCATGGAGCAGGCACTGCGCTCATGCACGCTGTGGCTCTGGCTCGATCTGCGCTTCCCGGGTGTCTATGGCCACTTGGACGCAGTGATCGAGTTGCGCAGCTTGCTCAACGATGGGATCGAGCGGCAGTTGAAGGGCAAGCGGCCGCTGGCGCAGGTGCGAACGGGGATGCGGCGGCATTGAGGGCACGCTGGTACTCCAGTGATCCCATGAGCGGCTTCGGTCAGAGGTTCGTGACCACAAAGGTGTCCAAGTTCCTGCACGCGATGCCGCCCGACTGGAGCATGAGAGGCGCCACCAATCCCATCTCGCTGAAACCCGGGATCGCCGTCGCCAGGAAGAGCAACCGAAAGATTCAGCGAAGCGCTGCAAGCCGTCCCTGCCAAATGAGGGCCAGGCCCCAATGCTGTTCGCTTGAGCACCAAATCGTCCCCATCCTCCGTTCGGGCTGAGGTATCGAAGCCCAGCGCTGGCCTTCGATACCTCAGGCCGAACGGAGTTGCGCGAACGGTATTGGGCCAGGCCCGCCCATTGAGGCGCAGTTGGTTTGGAATGGTCCCTGCGACGGCGGGCCGGGGGTTCCATCTGGAAAAGATTGTTTCGAGGTATTCGGAACGCTGGTCGTTTTTACAAACACCAAGTACGCTGCGCGGCCCTGCAGGATGCACACCGGCCTCGTGTCGCCATTTGCCGCGAGCTTCGCTGGTCAGTGGCGCAAAACGCCAACGGCTGCGAAGAATTTCTTCGACGCCGGACTGTCCGGACCCAACCCCATTTCAAACCCACGACGGAAGCCTCCGCATGAAGACGATAGCGACTCCTCTGCAACTGACCCTGATCGCTCTGGCGTGCACTGCGGCAACGCCAGCGCTCGCCGTGGACTGGCCGTCCGGGTACTCCAAGTGCGCCGACGAAGGCGAGAGCTGCACCGTGGGTGACACGCCGCGCCGCGTGTCTTTCGGTGTGCGGGACAAGTGGGTCGTGAAGACGCTGTTCGGTACCGTTGCCTGCACGGGCGCAACGTTCGACAACGCCAACCCGAATCTGGGCCGCGAAGAGAAGTGTGCCGTCGGGCCGGTCGCTGCACCTGCACCTGCACCTGCATACAGCTGGGTCAAGGTGGCTGACGAGGGGGGCAGCTTCACGGTGACGGGTTCACAACTTGTGCGTTATGGCGCGGGCGCGCAATGGGTTGAACGAACCGTGTCGGGAACCGTGCAATGCCACAACAGCGTTTTCGGCGACCCGGCTCGTGGCACCGTCAAGCGGTGTGAAGTCCGCACGCCTGCGGCACCAGCACCAGCACCAGCACCAGCACCAGCACCAGCACCGAGCGCCCTGTCAGGCGGTTTTGCCGGTTCGGTGACGGGTGGCGGCAGTGTTGCGCCGGTGACCGTCTCGACCGCGGCGCAGATGCAAGCTGCCATCAATGCCTACTCGGGCAACCGCGGCCTGGTGCTGCGCTACACCGGACGATTCAACTTCGCCTCCATCAACGACTCTTGTGAGCAGTGGCAGAAGGCTCCGGGCGACATTGTGGAGATCAAGGACAAGGGCAACATCACCATCGAGGGCACCGACGGCTCGGCCGCTAATTTTGGTCTGGCGATCAAGGGCGCCTCCACCAATGTCATCGTGCGCAACATGACGATCGGCCTGTTGCCCGGTTCGATCGATGCCATCGGCATCGAAGGGCAGAGCGGAAGGTTCCCCGGCTACATCTGGATCGACCACAACTCCTTGTTCAGCAGCGCAAAAGAGTGCCCCGGCGCAGGCGACCTCGAATTCGACGGTCTGATCGACAACAAGGCCGGCGCTCACCACATCACCTACTCGTACAACCACATCCACGACCATCAGAAGGTCGGGCTGATCGGCTCCAGCGACACCGATTCCGGCGATCGCTTCGTCACTTTCCACCACAACGTCTACGAGCACGTCAAATCGCGCCTGCCGCTACAACGCGGTGGCTACACGCACCTCTACAACAACCTGTACAGCGGCGTGCTGACCTCGGGTGCCAACATCCGCATGGGCGGGTTCTCGCTGATCGAAGGCAACTACTTCGAAAACGTGCAGAACCCGGTCACCTCGCGCGACAGCTCCTCCATCGGCTATTGGGAACTGCGTGGCAACAACGTCAGATCGCCGGCCGACTTCAGCCGCTTCGGCATCACCTGGTCGGCGAGCAGCTCGTCTCCGACGCGCGACGCCACAGATTGGGTCAGCACCGGCACCTTTCCCATCGGCATCCCCTATGCCCATACGGTGCAAGACCCGAGCTGTGTGAAGCAGAGGTTGCCCGCCGTGGCCGGTGCGGGCAAGGCGCTGGCCAAACTCAACTGCAACTGACGCTGCAGCGGGCTCGGCGGTTCATCGCTGCATCGGGCATTCCGTCAGCACCGCCCGCATGCGCGCGATCGTGTCTTCCACCCGCGCATGCCGAGACACCTCCAGGCCCAAGGCTCGCGCGAGGTGATTGACCCGCGCCGCGTTCAACGGTATGCCACCCGCATCGACAGCGGCGATCAGGTTGAGGGCATGCTGCCGGTCTGAAACGGTGCTGTTTGTCTTCTGCCTCGTCAGCAGATTTTTCAACCACAGGTACATGGGCTCTCGGGTTCGTAGGGGCTACAACATCGGGTTGGCGAGCCCGGCAAAGCGACATGAGGCCAAGGCACCTTAACAGTGCGCAGGCACTGCGACGCTGCGCCCGACGGGCCGCGACGGAAGACGAGTGTTTTTCCTACGCAAATGTGGTCAATGTTCCCGCAGCCTGGGTCTTCTCGTTTGCGCACCATGGGCGGCCAAGACGCAACCCCGTTGGAGCCCTCACATGACGAGCAAGAAAAAACACGCGCCAGTCACCACCCGTGACACCGGCGCTTCTGCCGCAAGGCACGAACAAATCGGTGCAGGTGGCGAATTGCACCAGACCGCGGCCGGTGACGAACCAGCCTTGACGACCAACCAGGGCACGCCGATTTCTGACAACCAGAACTCGCTGCGCTCGCATCCCAAGGGCCCCACGCTGCTGGAAGACTTCATCCTGCGCGAGAAGATCACCCATTTCGACCATGAGCGCATCCCCGAGCGCATCGTGCATGCGCGTGGCTCGGCGGCGCACGGGTTCTTTGAGTTGACCGAGTCTCTGGCCGACTACACCACGGCCCAGATCCTCACCGAGGTCGGTGAACGCACGCCGGTGTTCACGCGCATCTCCACGGTGGCCGGGGGCGCCGGCTCGGTCGACACGCCGCGCGACGTGCGTGGCTTCGCGGTCAAGTTCTACAGCAAACAAGGCAACTGGGATCTGGTCGGCAACAACGTGCCGGTGTTCTTCATCCAGGACGCGATCAAGTTCCCCGATCTGATTCACGCCGTGAAGATGGAGCCCGACCGTGGCTTCCCACAATCGGCCAGCGCACACGACACCTTCTGGGACTACATCTCCTTGACGCCAGAGTCGATGCACATGGTGATGTGGATCATGTCTGACCGCACCTTGCCGCGCTCGCTGCGCATGATCGAAGGCTTCGGCGTGCACAGCTTCCGGCTGGTGAACGCCGCGGGTGACTCCACCTTCGTCAAGTTTCACTGGCGGCCCAAGCTGGGCCTGCAGTCAACCGTGTGGGACGAGACCGTCAAGCTCGCCGGAGCCGACCCCGACTTTCACCGCCGCGACCTGTTTGAAGCCATTCAGTCGGGTGCCTTCCCGGAGTGGGAGTTTGCGGTGCAGCTCTTCACCGAGGAAGAGGCCGCTTCCTTCCCGTTTGACCACCTCGATGCGACCAAGCTGATCCCCGAGGAACTGGTGCCGCTCAAGGTCATCGGCCGCATGGTGCTCGACCGCTGGCCTGACAACTTCTTTGCCGAAACGGAGCAAGTGGCGTTTTGCCCTTCGCACCTGGTGCCCGGCATCGACTTCTCGAACGACCCGTTGTTGCAAGGCCGGTTGTTCTCTTACCTCGATACGCAGCTGTCGCGTTTGGGCTCGCCCAACTTCCACCAGCTGCCGATCAACGCCCCCAAGTGCCCGTTTGCCAATCACCAGCGCGACGGCCACATGACCATGCAGCGGCCGTTGGGCCGGGTGGCCTATGAGCCCAACTCGCTGGCGCCCGCCTCACCGCGCGAAACGCCGCAGGGATTTCGATCGTTTGCAGCGGTTGAATCGGGCGAGCGCGGGCGCGTTCGCGCAGAAAGCTTTGCCGACCACTACAGCCAGGCGCGCTTGTTTTTTCGCAGCCAGACAGTGCACGAAAGAGCCCACATCGCGTCGGCCCTGGTGTTCGAGCTGTCCAAGGTTGAAACGCCGCATGTGCGCGCGGCGATGGTGGGCCACCTGCGCAACATCGAAGCCGACCTGGCCCAGCGTGTGGCCACGGGCCTGGGCATGAGCGCCCTGCCGCCGGCGCCGCGCTCGGCTGCGCCGATTCTTGACATGGACAAGTCGCCCGCGCTGCAAATCATCGGCAAGATGAAAGACACGCTCGAAGGTCGCTGCATCGGGATTTTGGTCAACGAGGGCTCCGACGCCAAGGCCATTCAGGCGATCAAGACGGCCGCGATCAAGGCGGGTGCTGCCGTGAAGATCGTCGCGCCGCGAATCGGCGAAGTTGCACTCTCAGACAACAGCCACATTCCGGTCGACGGCCAACTGGCCGGCACACCTTCGTTGGTGTTCGACGCCGTTGCCGTGCTGCTCTCGCACACCGGCGCCGAAGCGCTGTTTCGCGAGGCAGCAGCCATCGACTTCGTGCGTGATGCGTTTGGCCACCTCAAGGCCATCAGCATCGACCAAGGTGGGCAAGCCTTGCTGCAAAAAGCCGGTGTGGTGCCTGACCCTGGCGTGCTCGCCGCGGCAGACACGGCCGCCTTCATCCAGGCCGCCAAGACACGCCAGTGGGATCGCGAACCCGGCGTCAGAACGCTCGCCTGACAACGATCGCACGCGTTCATTGCTGCTGCTGTTTCTCTGTATCCCCGTCCCGATCATCAATTTGATCGCCCTGTTCCTCTAGAACTTTTCTGACCACCAATGGAGCCCAACATGCCAACCACCCAAACGACAAAGAAGAAAGCCACACCCGCCCCGACCGAAGCGACAGCGCTGCTGCGGGCCGACCACAAGCGCGTGAGCGAGCTGTTTGCAGACTACGAAGCGACCGACTCGGTCGCGAAGAAAAAACGCCTCGTTGCCGAGATTTGCACCGAGCTGACGGTGCATGCCCAGGTGGAAGAAGAGATCTTCTACCCCGCCGTCAAGAAGGCACTCAAGGACAAGGTGCTGGTGCCCGAAGCGACGGTGGAGCACGACAGCCTGAAGGCATTGATCGCGCAGGTCGAAGGTGTCGAGCCTGATGGCGAAATGTTCGACGCCAAGATCAAGGTCTTGTCCGAGTTCGTCAAACACCACGTCAAAGAAGAGCAGGGCGAGATGTTTCCCAAGGCCAAGACCAGTGCGCTGGATCTGAAGGCGTTGGGCGCAGAGATGGCCGCACGCAAGGCCGAGCTGCTCGCCGAGCGCGCCTGACCCGATTCATCCTTTTTTTCACCAAGGAACCGTCATGGAACAAACCAACCAAGCCCTGCAAGCGGCGATGCAGCCGCTGCTCAAGTTGACCCAAGCCAACATGGAGCTGCTGACGCAATTTTCTACCTCTCCCGAGGTGATCGCGCAATCGATGGCCAGCGCCCAGAACATGCTGCAACAGGGCCAGAAATCTGCCACCGGCCTGGCGCAATCGAACGCGTTTGCCCAGCTCACCCAGGGCATCATGAAGAACTACACCGAGTTCGTGACCGAGCTGAGCCAGAGTGGCATGGCCGCGCTGGCGATGGGGCAGGCCGAGATGGTGCGGCGCACACAAGAGGCTGGCAGCAATGTGATCGATGCCACCACGGCGCGCACCAAGCGAGCGCGCTGACTGATCGACGCTGACTCGCGATTGAGCGCATGAGCAAACGCGGGCTGAGTGCAGCCTGGGCCAAATCTTGGCAGCGCAGCTTCAATGCGATCACGCGCCAAGCCCTGGGGGCTGGCACCCGGTCGGTCAAGCAGACGCTGCGGCCGGCACTGGCGCGGGCCAAGGCAAAGGCCAAGGCAAAGTCTCGCCCACCCCCCGGTGCCGGCGACTGGCTCAGCGGCATGGTCATGGGCCCGGCGGGCGCGCGCAGCTTCAAGCTGTTTCGCCCGTCGGGCATCGTGTTGGGCGAGCGCCTGCCGCTGCTCGTGATGCTGCATGGCTGCGGCCAAGACGCCAAAAGTTTTGCCCACAGCACACGCATGAACGGGGTGGCCGCGCGCGAGCGCTTTCTGGTGCTCTACCCCGAGCAAGACCGCATCTCCAATCTGCACGGCTGCTGGAACTGGTTTGACACCGACTCCGGCCGCGCTTACGGCGAGGCCGCGCTGATCATGCAGGCGGTCGATCAGGTGTGCCTGCTGTACCCCGCAGACCGCAGCCGTGTGGCCGTGGCCGGGCTGTCTTCGGGGGCCAGCATGGCGGCCATGCTGGCCACGCGTTACCCCTCGCGCTTCAAGGCGGTGGTGATGCACTCGGGCATTGCGCCTGGCGCGGCCCATTCGGGTTTGTCGGCGATCGGCGCTATGCACGGCCACCGAAGCCGCCGACGGCCCCCGGTCGCTGTGGCGCTCAAAACCACCTCATGGCCACCGCTGATGGTGATACAAGGCCGCGCCGACGCGGTGGTGGTGGCCAGCAATGGCCCGGCAGCCGCTCAACACTGGGCCCATGCGGCTGGGGCACACGCCCACACCGAGCGCAGCCTGCAACGAGGCAACCGTTACCCCATGACGGTGACCGACTACAAGCAGCTGCGCAACACGGTGGCCACATTGGTCGAAGTCGATCGCCTGGGACACGCGTGGAGTGGAGGTGCTGCCAAGCAGCCCTTCAGTGACGCCCAGGGCCCCGATGCCTCGCGCATGGCTTGGGCCTTTGCGGCCAAGCAGTTCGAGCGTGAGACCGGAAAACTAGCGCGAGCCGTTTTGCGGGGCGCGCTTGGCGCGGATTGATTTCACGACCTGAAACGTGCACATGAGCGTCACCGAGGCGCCCAGAGCCATCGGCAGCAAAGAGCCCGACAGCTCGGTGAGCCAGGCCCCCACAAACATGCAGGCGAGCCCGACGCCATAAAGACGGAACAACTGCGGTTTGGCGGTCATGGCGGCATCGTGAGCGGAGGTGAGCCAGTCTGGCACCGGTCAGCCTCAACCAGGCTGCAGATATGAAGCACTAATGCGCGCCAAACCGTTGTGCAACGGCATGTAGGAGCAGCCTGACGCCGGTTCAGCAATTTTTCTAAACCACGTGAGGGCCGCGGCTGACAGCGCACCAAATGGCAAGAGTCGACAGTCATCCCACTCGTCAAATTCGCACGAGCAGCAGGCTTCGGCACCGTCCGCAGCCATTTTCTTCAAGCAGGAGATTCACATGAACGAAACACCTTTGATGACCGGCCTGTTCCCTGACCGCGAAAGCGCTGAACGTGGCTACAACGCCTTGTCGGAACGCGGCTACTCGTCGAAAGACGTCAACCTCGTGATGTCTGACGACACCAAGAAGCGCCATTTCGCCGCGGCCGGCACTGAGACCGAACTCGGCAACAAGGCGGCCGAAGGCGCTGGGGTGGGTGGTGCCATCGGCGGCACCCTGGGCGCCATTGCGGCGGCCGTGGCGGCCGTAGGCACCAGCATTGCCATCCCTGGCTTGGGGCTGGTGATTGCCGGCCCGCTCGCGGCGGCCATTGCGGGCGCTGGCGCTGGCGCTGCCACCGGCGGCCTGGTGGGCGCGCTGGTGGGTTGGGGCATGCCCGAAGAGCGCGTGAAGCGCTACGACGAAGGCCTGCGCAAGGGCGGCATCCTGATGGGCTTCCGCCCCCGCAATGATGACGACGCGGAATACATCAACAACACCTGGACGACCAGCCGCGCCCAAGACGTTTACCGATAGCGTGAAAGCCGTGCGGCAGTGGGTTGCCGCACGGCGATTGAGAGGGCAGCGAGTTGACCTGTTGATCTCTCTTGATTCGCGACAACTCCCTTTCCGTTCACACTGAGCTCGTCGAAGTGCCTGCGCCGATGCGCACGCTGGCTTCGACAAGCTCAGCCCGAACGGAGCTTGCGCTGTCTAGCCGCCACCGGCTTGGCGGCGGCGTCGGCGGTACCGTGCCATCAGCGGTGTCACCGAGATGCCGTGCACGACGATCGAGCTCACGACCACGGCGACCGTCAACCCGACCAGGGTTTGTGTGTGTTCATCTGGCAAACCGTGGTTGAGTGCGTAGGCCAGGTAGTAGAGCGAGCCGATCCCGCGGATGCCAAACCATCCGATGAGCCGCCGCTGGCCCGTTGAGATGCGGCGCGAGCCCGCCAAACCCAGGGCCACCGACAGCGGGCGCACCAGCAGCAGCACCAGGGGCACAAACCACCACGCGGCGGGCACCCATGGCACCGCCCACAGCAGCATGCCCAACATCACCACACCGACCATCTCGCCAATGCGGTCGAGCTGATCGTTGAAGCTCAGAACCGCATGCGCCAGGTAGGCTGGCGCATGTTGGGGGTCGGTGGCGATCTGGGTGGCCACCCCGGTCTGAGGGTTGTGATGCGCTTGTTCAACCAGGGCATTGGATGCTGCCAAGTCGGCCACAGGCGCCACTCCCAACGACGAAGCCGCGGCGGCGGTGCCGGCCTGCGCGGTGTGGCGCAGCGCCAAGCCGGCGGCGAACACGGCGAGGAAGCCATAGGCCGTGGCCAGCACGGCGCACCCATAGGCCAGCCCGATGAGACCCAGCGCAAGAAAGTTCTCGTAACCCACCGCCTCTTGGTGGTGGCGGCGAAGGTACAGCACGAGCCGGCCCAGGCCAGTGCCCCACGCGGCACCGATGGCGAGGCCGGCGCCGCAGGCCCAGAGCACGTCCACCGCCACCCAGCGCCAGCCCAGCTCACCCATCTCGTGTGCCCCGAGCAACCCCAGCCCGAGCATCACCACCGGAAACGCCGTGCCATCGTTGAGCCCGCCTTCGCCGGTCAGCGCAAAGCGCACCTGGTCGCGGTCGGCCGGGTCGCTGACCTGCACCTCGGTGGCAAGCACCGGGTCAGTCGGGGCGAGGATGCCGCCCAGCAACACCGCCACCCCCAGCGGCAGCCCGAGCAGCCAGTAGCCGGCAGCCGCAATCAGCGCGACCGTCGCCAGCATCGACACCAGCGCCAGGCGCAGCGGTGAAAACCACCGCTTGTCGCCAAACCCCACGCTCATCTTCAACCCAGCGGTGAAGAGCGAGAGCAGCACGATGATTTCGGTCAGGTGTTCGAGTAGCTTGCCGTCGTCAACGGGGTTGGGCGCGGCCAGCGCCAGGCCCAAGGGGCCGAGCGCAAGGCCGGCCAGCAGGTAAAGCATCGAGGTGCTGACGGGCATGCGCGACAGCATCGAGCCGCCGAGTGCCATCACCACCAGGAGCGCGCCGCCCAAGGTGAGCCAGAGTGCAAATGTCATCCGGCAGGATACGCTGGGTGGCTCGGCATCTGGCGAGCAGGCGGGTGGCGGTGGTCTGCACCCCGTGAGCCGTGCGGCCCGGCAGACTACAGTCGCGCCCATGAGCTACGAACTGCATTACTGGCCCACCATCCAAGGCCGCGGCGAATTTGTGCGGCTGGCGCTTGAGGCCGCGGGCGCGCCTTACATCGACGTGGCCCGCGGCGTGGGCAAGCCCGGGCTGGGTGTACCCGCCATGCTGCGCTATATGGAAGACCGCACCGAAGTGCACCCGCCGTTTGCACCACCCTTCTTGAAAGACGGCCCGGTGCTCGTGGGGCAAACGGCCGCCATCCTGCACTACCTCGGGCCAACGTTGAAGCTGGTGGCCCGCAGCGAGCAGGCGAGGGCGTGGACGCAGCAGATCCAGCTCACCATGGCCGACATGGTGACCGAGGCGCACGACACCCATCACCCCATCAGCAGCGGCCTCCACTACGAAGATCAGAAACCCGAAGCGCGCCGCCGCGCCGAGGCGTTTTGCCGCGAGCGCATGCCCAAGTTTTTGCAGTGGTTCGAAACCATCGTGGCGCGCAACACGGGTGGGCCACGCTACCTGGTGGGGGGCAAGCTGAGTTATGCCGACCTGTCGCTGTTTCAGCTGATCGAGGGCGTGAGGTATGCGTTCCCCAAGGCGGCGGCGCAGGTGTTGGCAAAAACGCCCCTCATCGTCGACCTGCACGAACGGGTGGCCACGCTGCCGCGTGTGGCGGCCTATCTGCGCAGCGAGCGGCGCATTGCCTTCAACGAGCAGGGCATCTTTCGCCGCTACCCGGAGCTCGATGTGGGCTGAGTTGCACGATCGCTGCGCAAGGGCTTTGTGCGGCGGCAGGCAAAATGCGGCATGAAAGCACCCGCACGATTGCAATCCCTGATTGAAGAAGGCCTCATCGACACGGTGGTGCGCCAGCTGATGAGCGGCAAGGAAGCCATGGTCTTCGTGGTGCGCAGCGGCGGCCACACGCTCTGCGCCAAGGTTTACAAAGAAGCCACCCACCGCAGCTTTCGCCAGGCCGTCGACTACACCGAAAACCGCAAGGTCAAGAACTCACGCCAGGCACGTGCCATGGCCAAGGGCACGCGCTTCGGGCGCGAGGCCCAAGAAGCCGCCTGGCAAAGCGCCGAGGTCGACGCGCTCTACCGCCTGGCCGCAGCCGGTGTGCGTGTGCCCAAGCCGCACAACTTCTACGACGGTGTGCTGTTGATGGAGCTGGTGGCCGACGAAGGCGGTGACGCGGCCCCGCGCCTCAACGACGTGGTGTTCACCCACCAGCAGGCGCTGGCCCACCACGCCACGCTGCTGACCGAGGTGGTGCGCATGTTGTGCGCGGGGGTTGTGCACGGCGACTTGTCGGAGTTCAACATTTTGCTGGCGGCCGATGGGCCCGTGATCATCGACCTGCCGCAGGCCGTGGATGCCGCGGGCAACAACCACGCCAGCCGCATGCTGCTGCGCGACGTGGCCAACCTGCGTGGGTTCTTCGGCCGCTGGGCGCCCGAACTGCTGGCCACGCAATACGGCGCCGAAATCTGGTCGCTGTACCAGCGTGGCATGTTGAGCGTGGACACGCCGCTCACCGGCCGCTACGAACACCAGACCGGCGCGGTCGACCTGGCCAGCGTGATGCGCGAGATTGATGACGCGCGTGCTGAAGAGTCGGCCAAGCAGCTGCGCATGAAGACTGCTCAATGAGCGCCCTTTGAGCGCCGATGATGCCGCCCGAGTTGCTTACTGCGTGTTGGTCACGATCGTGACGCGGCGGTTCTCGGGTGCGGCCGGCACCTTGCGGTTGAGCAGGTCGGTGTCGCCCTTGCCCTCGGCCTTGAGGCGCTCGGCGGCGATGTTGTGTGACGACACCAGGTAGGCGCGCACGCTTTCGGCGCGCTGTTGTGACAGCACCCGGTTGGCTTCGGCCAAGCCGCGCGGGTCGGCGTGGCCTTCCACGTTGAAGCTGTACTCGGCCAGGCGGTCGTTCTTGAGCGCAGCGGCCACCACGTCGAGCTGCTGCTTGGCGGGGGCGGTGAGCTCGGCCGAGTTGGTCTCGAAGGTGATCAGCAGTGAGGCGCTGGCCTTTTTCTTGGGGGCTGCCAACACGGCGTCGGTGCTGCGGCTCACCTTGAGGCTGCGCGTCAGCACGGGTTCGGGTGCGGGGGTCAGCGCGTCGAGCAGGTTGGACTCGGTGACCTTGTTGCCCTTGAGCAAGGTGGTGTCTTGCGCCCAGGTGGTGGCGCACGCGCCGGCCAGCAGCAACAGCGTGGCAACGATCTTGGGGGCAGAGGTGAAGGTGGAACGCATGGGGTACTCCTGGGGTCAAGCTGGTCGCATGGTGGACGATTGTGGCGCGCAGGGAAAGCGACCAAGGTCACCCGGGCGTGCCATGGGGTTTCAGGTCGATCTATTTGGGCAGAAGTGGCCCCGGCACGGTGTCGCCCCACAGGCTGGACATGCGCGTGGTTTCAGCCGGGTCGCCGACCCACACCGCCACGGCGCTGTAGTTGTCTTGGCGCGGCGCGGCGGCCTGGTGAATTTGGGCGGCCATGCGGTCGAGCCAGTCTTGCGGGGTTTTCGAGTCGGCAAATACCGATTCGATGGCCCGTGGGTCGAAGTGGTCCCACCAACCGTCTGAGCAGAGCAAAAACGCGTCACCGTCTTCCACCGCCATGTGGCTGTCGACGGTGTTGGGGTCGATGCCACCTTCGGCGCCCATGGCGGCCAGCAGCTGGTTCTTCTTGGGGTGGGTCAGCGCTTCTTCGGGGGTCAGGTAGCCGGCGTCGACCATGCGCTGCACCACGCTGTCGTCTTGCGTCATGTGCAGCACGCGGCCGTGGCGCAGCATGTACAGGCGCGAGTCGCCCACGTGCGTCCACAGCGCTTCTTCGCGGCGGGCGTCGATCCAGAGTGCCACCAGGGTGGCGTGCATGCGGTCGCGGCTGTGTTTGTCCTGCTTTTGCGCCAGGGCTTCGTTGGCCTCGCACACCAGTTGGGTGAGGTAGTCGGGCGAGGCTTGTGTGGCCGACTGCAGGCCCAGCACGGTCATGCGCACCACGATGTCAGATGCGATGGCCCCGCCGCGGTGGCCGCCCGCGCCGTCGGACAGCACGGCGTACCAGAAGGAGCCGCTTTGCCCGTGGCGCAGATCGTCTTCGTTGTGGCTGCGTGCGCCCACCTCGCAGCGCGAGGCGATTTGAACCTGGAGCATGCTCTGTTCAGAGAGTAGGGTGGCGGGATGCGTCGAGCCTGTCGAGCTGCTCTTCATAGGCTTCGATGAAGGCCTTGCCGAAGAGGTCGTGGAAGTCGTCTTGCGCATCGTCGCGGATGCGCTTGAAGTGCTGCAAGTACAGCTCCCACAGCTTGGCGCGGCGGTTCATCGGCAACACGCTGTCGAGCACGCTGTTGCCGGCGAGCTTGCCTTCGAGCTTGCCGGGCTCGAACTTGTCGAGCACGCCGGTGAGCGCGGCGCGCATGCCGGCCATGGTGCCGATGGCGTGGCCGAGCAGGTCGTCCATCACGTCATTCACGGCCACCGGGCCCATCATGAAACCGCGCATCGGCGGCTGCAGCAGCTGCTCGATGGCCGCGCCCGCGTCGGGCGAAAACTTGAGCGGGTTGTTGTTGCGCGCCTGGATGGTGGTGACGTCGGCCTTCAACTCTTGTTTGGCAGCGGCGCGCACGGCCACCAGCTTGATGGTGCCGTCGATCGAGTGGTGCAGCACCTGGCCCAGCACCTTCATCAGCTCGGGCGTGAGGCCTTGTGGCAGCTTGATGTTGACGCCGGCACCTTCGCAGAAGGCAGCCCACAGCGCGTCGGGCGGAGCGCTCGGTGCGCTGGGTGCACTGGCGCTCGGGATGGCGTCAAACGGTGCTGGCGCCGAGTCGAATACCAAGCGCGATGGCTTGACGCCGGGCACCGTGCCCGTGGGTGTGATGTCTTGGGGCAAGGGCCTCACGGGTGGCGGCGGGGCCGGGCGCGGGGCCGGCGGCATGATCACTGTGGCTGCGGGTGGCGGGCTCGCCACCACCGGCGGTTTGGCCGCGGGCTTCTTGGCCGGCTGCACGGCCGGCGGCACGTAGGCCGCCTTCATCTCGGGCGTGTGGTCGAAGCTCGCCGGCAGGGCCGCAGGTGGATTGGTTGGGGTGGGAGCGGCAAACATGGCCAGCGGGTCTTTGCTTTCGGCGCTGCTGCCGGGGGCGGTGCCGGGCTTGGGCGCCGAGAGGAACGCGGCCAGCGGGTCGCTGCCCGGTGCGGCCGGGGCGTTCAGGCCGAACATGGCGTCGAGGCTGTTGCCGGGGGCGGAAGCCGGGCTGCCGAGCAGGTCGCCCAGGCCGAGGTCGGCGGGCAGGCTCGCGGGCGGCTGAGCCGGGCTGCTGCCCATGAACGAGGCCAGGGCGGCATCCGCTGGTTTGCCGGGTGGCGGGGCCAGGTCGGCGAAGGGGTCGAAGTCGTCGGGCAGGCGGGTGGCCACGGCGGGCGGCGCCGGGGGCCTGGGCGCGGGGGGGGGTGACATCGGCGCGCGCACATGCACGGCGGTGGTCGGCGGGTTGGCCGGTTGGCCGCCCATCAGGCCGGCAAAGGGGTCGCTGGCAGCGGGGCTGGCGGCGCTGCCCAGCAGGTCGGCAAACGGGTTGCCGGCGCTGGTAGTCACGGACGCAACGGTGGGCGGCACCCGCAGGTTGGGCGGCTTGGTCTTGCTCTCGCCGGCCGAGGCCTTGATCACGGTGCGTGCATCGACCGGCGCCTGGGTGGCGGGCTCGGCGTGTTCGGCCACGGCGGCGCGCATGCCGTAGCCACCGACCATGATCTCGTCGCCATGGGCCAGCGTGGCACCTTCGCCGGGGTTGACCGGGCGGCCGTTCACCGTGATCGCGTTGGCACTGCCTACGTTGCGGATGGAAAAGCTGCCATTGCTGAACCACACCTCGGCCTGCAGGCGCGAGATGTGGCGCTCGGGGTCGGGCAGGGTCAGGGTGTTGGTGTCAGAGCGACCGATGGTGCCGCCGCGCTCGTCAAAGTGCCCAGTGATGGCCTGGGACAGGGTTTCGCTTTTCAGTGTGTGGGCGCGAATCACAAGATTCATGGGGGCTCCAGTGGCGGGCTGGTCTTCTTTGACCGGTTCAAGAAGGCGTGGCTTGCCAGAGTTGCCTTTATCCCGCTCGGGGTGACGAATGGCAATCAACGAAAGTCATGCGGTGGTGCCCGCGAGACGAGAAAGGTGACGGATTACCTTTGTCATGTGCCGGCGCACCCGAGTTCCCGATGGCATGAAGACGGTAATCGCGCCGCCTGTCCCGTATGGGCACCGCGATTCACAAGCCCGCGCCCGCGCAAGATTGGTCGAGCGCTTTGGAGCCCGCTCGTGAGGGTTTTCGCCAAGCGCCTGCCTGCTAACCTGTACCCCATGAACAAACACACCTTCCCCGCGTTGACCCTGGCCCTCTTGTTGAGCGCTTGCGCTTCGCCGGTGGTGGCGCCCGTGACCGAGGCCGCAACCACGCCGTTGAGCGACCTCAACCTGGTGCGCGCGTCCATCCCACCGGTTTTGACCGACGCCCAGAAACGCCCCTATGCCGTGCCCCAAGACACCACCTGCGGCGCACTCGCCGCCGAAGTGAAATCGCTCGACGAGGTGCTGGGCCCTGACCTCGACGCCCCCTCTACGGCCGCCAACCCCGGCCTCATCGAACGCGGCGTCACGCTCGCAAGCGACGAAGCGGTGGGTGCGGTGCGCGGTGCGGCCGAGGGTGTGATGCCTTATCGCAAGTGGGTGCGCAAGCTGACTGGCGCCGAGCGCTACAGCCGGGACGTGGCTGCCGCGATTGCTGCCGGCACCGTGCGCCGGGCTTACCTCAAGGGCCAGTTCACGGCGCGCAGCTGCTGAGCTTTCGC
>JBKJJF010000121.1:0-17696 GCA_046598195.1 Rhizobacter sp.
GGCCATTTACGGCATCGGCAACCCGAGTGACTACCACCGCATGGTGATGACGCTGCGCAATGGCGACAAAATGGGCCAGCGCGACGTGATCGCCCAACTCATCCGCATGCAGTACCAGCGCAACGAGATGGATTTTTCACGCGGCACCTTCCGTGTGCGTGGCGACACCATCGACGTGTTCCCGGCCGAACATTCGGAGCTGGCCATCCGCATCGAGCTGTTTGACGACGAAGTGGAGTCGCTGCAGCTGTTCGACCCGCTCACCGGCAAGATCCGCCAGAAGATCCCGCGTTTCACGGTTTACCCGTCGAGCCACTATGTGACGCCGCGCGACCGTGTGGTGGCGGCCATCGACACCATCAAACAAGAGCTGCGCGAGCGGCTCGACGAGCTGGTGAAGGGCGGCAAGCTGGTTGAAGCGCAGCGCCTGGAGCAGCGCACTCGTTTTGACCTGGAGATGCTGCAGGAGATCGGCCACTGCAAGGGCATCGAAAACTACACGCGGCACTTGTCGGGCGCGGCGCCGGGCGAGCCGCCGTCGACGCTGGTGGACTACCTGCCGAAAGACGCGCTGATGTTCCTTGACGAATCGCACGTGCTGATCGGCCAGCTCGGCGGCATGTACAACGGCGACCGCGCCCGCAAGACCACGCTTGTCGAATATGGCTTCCGCCTGCCGTCGGCGCTGGACAACCGGCCGCTCAAGTTCGAAGAGTTCCAGAAGAAGATGCGCCAGGTGATGTTCGTTTCGGCCACGCCGGCAAATTTCGAGAAAGAGAACTCCGGCCAGGTGGTCGAGCAACTGGTGCGGCCGACGGGCTTGGTCGACCCCTTGGTCGAAGTGCGGCCTGCCACCCATCAGGTGGACGACGTGCTGCAAGAGATCCGCGACCGGGTCGACAAAAGAGAGCGGGTGCTGATCACCACGCTGACCAAGCGCATGTCGGAGCAGCTCACCGATTACCTGGCCGACAACGGCGTCAAGGTGCGTTACCTGCACAGCGACATTGACACGGTGGAACGTGTCGAGATTTTGCGTGACCTGCGCCTGGGCACCTTCGACGTGCTGGTAGGCATCAACCTGCTGCGCGAGGGGCTCGACATCCCTGAGGTGTCGCTTGTGGCCATCCTCGACGCCGACAAGGAAGGGTTTCTGCGCTCCGAGCGCTCGCTGATCCAGACCATCGGCCGCGCGGCACGTAACCTGAACGGCAAGGCCATCCTCTATGCCGACAAAGTCACTGACTCGATGCGCGCCGCCTTGGGCGAAACCGAGCGCCGCCGCGCGCGGCAGATCATTCACAACACCGAACACGGCATCACGCCGCGCAGCATCCAGAAGCAGGTGCGCGACCTGATTGATGGCGTTTATTCCGAGAAGACCAAGGGCGAACAACGAGACCTGGCCGCGGCGGCGGTTGAGGTGCTGTCCGAGAAGGATTTGGGCAAACGCATCAAGCAGCTCGAAAAGCAGATGCTCGAACACGCACGCAACCTCGAATTCGAAAAGGCGGCCCGCGTGCGCGACCAGCTGGCGATGCTGCGGGAGCAGGCTTTCGGCGCGGCGGGCGCAGACAACATCGTGCCGATCCAGGGGGCGGGCAAGTGAAGGTGTTGATGGTGTGCATGGGCAACATTTGCCGGTCGCCCACGGCCGAAGCGGTGTTGCGGCACAAACTGGCCGCGGCCGGCCTGGGTGAAAAGGTCACGGTCGACTCCGCCGGCACCCACGCTTGGCACGCCGGGTCGCCGCCCGATTTGCGCTCGGCGGCACACGCAAAGCGGCGCGGCTACGACCTGAGCACTTTGCGGGCGCGCGCAGTGAGCCCGGCCGACTTCGAGCGATTCGACTTCATCCTGGCCATGGATTGGGACAACCTGTCCCTTTTAGGAAAGCAGTGCCCACTGCAATATCGCCCCAAGTTGGGGCGCTTGACTGATCATTGCCGCCAGCACCAGGCCGACGTGGTTCCCGACCCCTACCAAGGCGGCGCAGCAGGCTTTGAGCAGGTGCTCGACCTTGTTGAGGACGCATGTGACGGCTTCGTGGCCCTTCTCCTGCGAGAAAAGCTTGTTCAGCGTGGGGGAACTTCCTGAGCCAATGCCGACCGAATCAGTGGGTCTCAGCTATACTTGAGTAAACCTGTCGGGATAAGACCGAGGGTTATCCCGCTTCATCGGCGGGGCTCGATAAGCGCGAAACCACCATTGATCGCTTTCATTGATTTTGTGTCGTCACCGGCACCAGGAGGATTTCATGCGTCTGACCACCAAAGGCCGTTTTGCCGTTACCGCCATGATCGATCTCGCCCTGCGCGAGAACACGGGCCCCGTTGCGCTGGCTGCCATCAGCGCGCGCCAGCAAATCTCGCTGTCTTACCTGGAGCAGCTGTTCGGCAAGCTGCGCCGGCACGAGCTGGTCGAGAGCACCCGTGGCCCGGGCGGTGGCTATTCGCTCGGCCGCAAGTCTGAAGAAATCACCGTCGCCGACATCATCGTCGCCGTCGACGAACCCATTGACGCCACCGGCTGTGGCGGCAAGGAAAACTGCATGGGCGAAGACTCGGGTCGTTGCATGACGCACGACCTGTGGGCCAGCCTCAACTCCAAGATGATCGAGTACCTCGATTCAATCTCGCTTCGCAAGCTGGTTGAAGAGCAGCTGGCCAAGGGCGTCTCGATCGAAGAGCATCCCGTCAAGCGTGCCATCTCGACCCAGCCGGTCGTCAAGCCCATCAAGATCACCGCCCCCAATTCGGTCTTCGCTCTGGGTGGTTCCGCGTTCACCAAGTAACTGTTTCCCGTCGTATCGCCATGGACATGAGCCCGCACTTCCCGATTTACATGGACTATGGCGCCACCACGCCGGTCGACCAGCGCGTGGTGGACGCGATGATTCCGTGGTTGCGCGAACATTTCGGCAACCCGGCGTCACGCAGCCATGCCTGGGGTTGGGAAGCCGAGGCCGCTGTCGAGAAGGCGCGTGAACAGGTCGCAGGCCTGGTCAACGCCGACCCGCGCGAAATCGTCTGGACGTCGGGCGCTACCGAGTCGATCAACCTCGCACTCAAGGGCGCAGCGCAGTTCTACAAGACTCGCGGCAAGCACCTCATCACGCTGAAGACCGAGCACAAGGCCGTGCTTGACTCCATGCGCGAGCTAGAGCGCCAGGGCTTCGAGGTGACGTACCTCGACGTGCAGGAAGACGGCTTGGTTGATCTGGAGAAGCTGAAGTCGGCGCTGCGCCCCGACACGATCTTGGTGTCGGTGCTCTTCGTCAACAACGAGATCGGTGTCATTCAAGACATCACGGCCATCGGCGCCATGTGCCGCGAGCGCGGCATCATCTTTCACGTCGACGCCGCCCAGGCTACCGGCAAGGTGGCAATCGATCTGGCCACGTTGCCGGTCGACCTGATGAGCCTGGCCTCGCACAAGACCTACGGCCCCAAGGGCATTGGTGCGCTGTATGTGCGCCGCAAGCCGCGGGTGCGTATCGAGGCGCAGATGCACGGTGGTGGCCATGAGCGCGGCATGCGCTCGGGCACGCTGGCCACGCACCAGATCATCGGCATGGGCGAGGCCTTCCGCATCGCCCACGAAGAGATGGGTGCCGAGAGCGAGCGCATCCGCATGCTGCAGCAACGGCTGATCGCAGGCCTGTCCGGCATCGAGCAGACCTTCCTGAACGGCCACCCGACTCAGCGCGTGCCCCACAACGTGAACATGTCGTTCAACTTTGTCGAGGGCGAGTCGCTGATCATGGGCATCAAGGGCATTGCCGTGTCTTCGGGTTCGGCCTGCACCTCGGCCAGCCTGGAGCCGAGTTATGTGTTGCGAGCGCTCGGCCGCAGCGATGAACTGGCGCACTCGTCTTTGCGCATGACCATCGGCCGCTTCACGACCGTGGAAGAAATCGACTACGTGATCACCACGCTGAAAGACCGCGTGGGCAAGCTGCGCGAGTTGTCGCCGCTGTGGGAGATGCACCAAGACGGCATCGACATCAGCACGATTCAATGGTCGGCGCACTGAACCAGATTTTGGAGAACTGACATGGCTTACAGCGAAAAAGTGGTTGAGCATTACGAGAACCCGCGCAACGTGGGTTCGTTCGAAAAGGGTGATGACACGGTGGGCACCGGCATGGTCGGCGCACCGGCCTGCGGCGACGTGATGAAGCTGCAGATCAAGGTGAACCCGGTCACGGGGCTGATCGAAGACGCCAAGTTCAAAACCTACGGCTGCGGCTCGGCGATTGCATCGAGCTCGCTCGTCACCGAGTGGGTCAAGGGCAAGTCGCTCGATGAAGCGCTGACCATCAAGAACACGCACATTGCCGAAGAGCTGGCACTGCCGCCGGTGAAGATTCACTGCTCGATCCTGGCTGAAGATGCCATCAAGGCGGCCGTGAACGACTACAAGGCCAAGAGCGCGAACGCGCTCTCTGCCCAATCACTGGCGCATTGAAGACATGTCGGTCACGCTGACAGAAGCTGCGGCACGCCATGTGTCTCGCTACATCACCAAGCGCGGCAAGGGCGTGGGGGTGCGCTTGGGTGTCAAGACCACCGGCTGCTCGGGCCTGGCCTACAAGCTTGAGTACGCAGACGACGTCGCCCCTGAAGACGTGGTCTTCGAAGGCCATGGCGTGAAGGTGTTGATCGACCCCAAGAGCCTGCCTTACCTCGACGGCACCGAGCTCGACTTCGTGCGCGAAGGCTTGAACGAAGGCTTCAAGTTCCACAACCCGCGCGAAAAAGACCGCTGCGGGTGTGGTGAATCGTTCCGGGTCTGAGAGGGTGAGAGTTTTTTGACTTCCGTTCGGGCTGAGCCTGTCGAAGCCAGCGCCTGTGCACGGCGCACTCTTCGACACGCTCAGGGCGAACGGAGAGGGAAATCAAAAAACTCTCACCCTCTGAGCTCGGGCTGTCTCTTGCAGGCGCGGCTCCGGTCGCGCCTTTGTTTTTCTACGAATCGAGCGTGTCGTGAAGCTGGACGACGACGACTTCACCCTGCTGGGCCTGCCCCGGCGTTTTGCACAAGATCGCTCTTTGGTCGACACGCGCTGGCGTGAGCTGCAGGCCCAGGTTCACCCGGATCGGTTTGCCGCGGACGGTGCCGCGTCGCAGCGCATCGCCATGCAGTGGGCCGTGCGGGTCAACGAGGCCTACCAGCGCATGAAAGACCCGCTCAACCGCGCGGCCTACCTGTGCGAGCTGAACGGTGCTCCGATCAACTCCGAGAGCAACACCACCATGCCGACGGGTTTTCTGGTGCAGCAGATGGAGTGGCGCGAGGCCTTGGACGAGGCGACCCTGCTGAGCGACATCGAAGCACTGGCCGATGCCGTGACCATGCACCGCCGGCAGGCGCTGGAGCAACTTCAGCTCACCTTGGATGATCAGCGCGACTACTGCGCCGCTTCGCAGCAGGTCCGAGCTCTCATGTTCGTTGAGCGCTTTGCCGACGACGTCGATCGGCGCCTGGAAGCGCTGGGACAATAGACAACACCATGGCCTTGCTTCAGATTTCAGAACCCGGCGGTAGCCCCGACCCGCACCAGCGCCGCATTGCCGTCGGCATCGACCTTGGCACCACCCACTCGCTGGTGGCTGCCGTGCGCAGCGGTGTGGCCGAGTGCCTGCCCGATGCCAGTGGCCACGTGATCCTGCCTTCGGCGGTGCGCTACCTTGAACAAGGCCGCCGCCAGATCGGGCACGACGCCCTGATGGAAGCGGCCACCGACCCACGCAACACCATCGTGTCGGTCAAGCGCTTCATGGGACGTGGGCTGGCCGACATTGCGCAGCGCGAGAAGCTGCCTTACGACTTTGTCGATGCGCCGGGCATGGTGCAGCTGCGCACGGTTGATGGCGTCAAGTCACCGGTTGAAGTGTCGGCCGAGATTCTGGCCACCTTGCGCTACCGTGCTGAAGACAGCTTTGCCGACGACCTGTTCGGTGCGGTGATCACGGTGCCGGCCTACTTCGACGACGCACAGCGCCAGGCCACCAAGGACGCGGCGCAACTCGCCGGCCTCAACGTGCTGCGCCTGATCAACGAGCCCACCGCCGCAGCGATTGCCTACGGTCTAGAGAACGGCTCCGAAGGCCTGTACGCGGTGTACGACCTCGGCGGCGGCACCTTCGACATTTCGCTGCTGCGCCTGAGCCAGGGTGTGTTCGAGGTGGTGGCCACCGGTGGTGACTCGGCACTCGGCGGTGACGACTTCGACCGCTTGTTGGCCGATTGGGCCTTGGGCCAAAGTGGCGAAGAAGCCACCACGCCGCAAGACAAGCGCGCAGTGCTGGTGGCTGCGCGGGCGGCGAAAGAAAAGCTCTCCGCCACCGACCATGCCACCTTGGCTTGCCCGCTCGCCAGCGGGGAGTTGTCGGTGCGTGTGACGCGTGCAGAGTTCGAGTCGCTCACGCACGAGCTGATCCAACGCACCCTGGGCGCTCTGCGCAAGGTGCTGCGCGATGCCAAGGTGGCCAAAGACGACGTGCAAGGTGTGGTGATGGTCGGTGGTTCGACCCGCATGCCGCAGGTGCAAGCGGCCGTGGGTGAGTTTTTCGGCAAGACGCCGCTGACCAACCTGAACCCCGATGAAGTGGTCGCGCTGGGCGCCGCCATTCAGGCCAATGCGCTGGCGGGCAACGCGGGCGCCGACGAGTTGCTGCTGCTCGACGTGATCCCCTTGTCGCTGGGGCTTGAGACCATGGGCGGCCTGGTCGAGCGCATCATCCCGCGCAACAGCACCATCCCCACGGCGCGTGCGCAAGACTTCACCACCTTCAAAGACGGCCAGACGGCGATCGCCATCCACGTGGTGCAGGGCGAACGTGAGCTGGTGAGCGACTGCCGTTCGCTGGCGCGCTTCGAGCTGCGCGGCATTCCGCCGATGGTGGCCGGCGCGGCGCGCATTCGCGTCAGCTTTCAGGTCGACGCCGATGGCCTGCTGGCCGTGAGCGCACGCGAAGAAGGCTCGGGTGTGCAGGCCGCGATCACCGTGAAGCCCAGCTACGGGCTGTCAGACGACGAAGTGGCGCGCATGTTGACCGAAAGTTTCACGACCGCTGAAGTCGACATGCGCGCGCGCAGCCTGCGCGAGTCGCGTGTCGAGGCCGAGCGCATGCTCTTGGCCACACGCGCTGCGCTGGTGGCCGACGGTGACCTGCTGAGTGCTGATGAGCGGATGAGCATTCAAGCCTTGCTGGCTTCACTCGAAACCATTCAACTGAGCGAAGACCACGCTGCGATCGACACGGCGGTTGAAGCTCTGGCCAAAGGCACCGAAGCCTTTGCCGCCGAACGCATGAACCGTGGCATCCGCCAAGCGCTCGCCGGCCGGCGCGTCGAAGAAGTCTGAACCATGCCCATCATCAAAATCCTTCCCCACCCCGAGTACTGCCCCAACGGTGCGCAGATCGAAGCCACTCCCGGCACGTCGCTCTGTGAGGCCATGCTCGAGCACAACATCGAGATCGAGCACGCTTGCGAGATGAGCGCGGCTTGCACCACCTGCCACGTGGTGGTGCGCGAAGGCTTCAAGTCGCTGGGTGAGCTTGATGAGGTCGAAGAAGACTTGTTGGATCGCGCTTGGGGCCTGGAGCCCAGCTCACGCCTGTCGTGCCAGGCGATCCTGGCGCAGGAAGACGTGACCATCGAGATTCCGAAGTACTCGATCAATCACGCCAAAGAGAAGCACTGAGAAAACTGATAAAAAAAGACCTCCTGACGATCAAGTCAGGAGGTTGTATGAAAGGGCGGGAGCCCTACTGAGGAGACAGTCGGCAATCGCATCGCATTGCTTTTGCCGCAGGTCTATCAGCAAGCAGCGTGCCTGCCTTCAGCCGACTTCGGCCAAGTCCACACACACCATGCCGGGGTAGGTGTTCCAGCGGAAGGTGATCACGTAGGGGTGTTTGCGCGTGCGCGTTTCACTCCCCGAACGCCCGTGCACCACCGTGGGGACTGAAATCTCCAGGTCTTTGCCGAAGGCCTTGCGCGCATTGCCGGCCAGGGTGTTGGCGATCTCGCCTACTGCGTCGAGCAGGTTGGCGCGCGACAAGTCGGTCTCGCGCTGGATCAGCAGCAGCTCTTTGAGCGCCGCCGCCGGCAGCGACACGATCACATGCCCGATGAAGCGCCCCGAGAAGCTCACGATGCCGTTGAAGTCGTGGCCGGGCAGGGTGCCTACACCCAAGAAGGCCGAGGTGATCTCGGGGGCGATGCGGCTCGTCACGTCGAAGTAGCGGCTGATGGAGTCGACGAACAAGCGCAGCTCGGATTCTTTCAAGGCGGCCATGGTTCAGCGTTGGTGTTCGAGGAGGCCCGCGAGGGCGAGACGCAGGCTGTCGTCGGAGAAGGGCTTGGGCAAGAAGCCGTGGGCCCCCAGGCGCAGCGCGCGGATGGCGGTCGATTTGTCGTCGAGCGCACTGATGACGAGGATGCGTGTCTTGGGGTGCAGGGTCAGCAGCGCCGGGATGCAGGCCAGGCCGTCCATCTCGGGCATGGTGAGGTCCATGGTGACCACATCGGGTGCGGCGTGGCGGGCGGCGCGCAAGGCCTCTTCGCCGTTGCGGGCCAGGCCGATGAGCGTCACGTCACCCAGCACGCCGCTTTGCACCACCCGCGCAATGCGCGATCGCACGATGTTCGAGTCGTCCACGACCAGCAATTTCATGGCGCCAGCTTGATGCGGAAGGTCGTGCCCTGCTGGGCACGGCTGGAGACCAGCAAGCGCGCACCCAGGCGCCGCACTTCGTTGGCGACGATGTCCAGCCCCACCCCTCGGCCGGCGTGTTCGTCGGTTTTGTCGGCAGTGGAAAAACCAGGCTTGAACACCTGGGCCACGATCTGCGAGGTGCTCATGTCGGCGAGTTGTGCTTCGTTGAACCAGCCCAGCGCCAGCAGCTGCGCGCGCACACGCTCGGCGTTGAGGCCGGCGCCATCGTCGCGCACCAGCAGTTGCAGCTGATCGGCCTCGTCGCGCTCGAACTCGACCTCGATGCGGGCCTCGGCTGGTTTGCCGCGGGCGGCGCGTGTGGTGGCGTCTTCCACCCCATGCACCGCGGCATTTCGCACCAGCTGCAGGGCGATCTGGGTCAGCGAGTCGCGGGTCTTGGCGGGCACGTGGGCCAGGGCATCAAGCCGGGCATTTAGGCGCGCCGGTTTGGCGGTGCTTTCGGCAATGCGTGCCACCAGCGACGTAAGCTGTTCGCCCAGTTGGTCGATGTGAACCTGCGAGGCAGGGGCTTCGGTGGGCGAGCCGCCACGCTCGCGCAGCACCGAGCGCTTGAGCGCTTGCAGCCGGGTCAGTAGCTCCTCGAGTGGCAGCGGCAACGAGAGCAGGGCGTCACCGCTGATGCTAGGCGACTCGCGCACGCTTTGCAGCAGCGTCTCGAACTCGTGCGCCGTGCCTGACAGCAACTCCAGCGACAACATCGAGGCCTCGCCTTTGATGGCGTGCACATGGCGGTAGATGGTGTTGACGGTGTGGCGCGTCTGTTTGGGGTTGCTGCTGGCATCGATTTGGCGCAGCAAGTCGTTCACCTCCAGCAGCGACGATTCGGCCCGGTCGACGAAGCTGCGCAAGGAGGCCGGATCGGTTTCGAAGGCACGCACCAGCAGGTCGAACTCGCGCTGGGCGCGGCGTTGTTCGCCTTCGAGCTTCTTCTCCAGCTCGACGCGGGTTGACACGTCTTGCACGGTGACGAGCAGGTGCTTGACCTCGCGCCCTTCGAGCACGCGGCTGAATTGCAGCGAGAGGTAGCGTGGGCGGCGCTGCCCCAGCGCATCAACCAACGAGAGCTCCACGTCGGTCAACGGGTTGATGCTTTGCACCAGGTCTTCTTTGACGTGGGGCGTGAACAGCAGCTCCATGTAGCCGCGTGCGTCTTCCAGGGTCTTGGCCGACACCATGGGCGCCAGCATGTTCAGGAAGTTGTCACCCGGCTGCACCGTGCGGCCAAACATGCCACCGGCCGAGTGCGAGATCTGCGTGCCCAGCGTCATCTCGGGTGTGAGCAGGAACAGGCCTTCGCGCACCACCGACAGGATCTCGCGGGTTTCTTCGCTGGCTTGTTCGACGGCGGCATCTGACTGGCGCAGGCGACCGAGAAATTTGAACAGGATGAAGATGAAATTCAGCAGGGCCAACACGATGCCGCCGGTCTGCACCATGCGCAGCGTCGAGGCGCGCTGTGAGGCGGCGCTTTCCAGGTCGGTGGTCAGCTCGTTCATCAGGCCCAGCAGGGCCAGGTTGTTGCTGCGAGCGTAGTCGGCTGCCACTTTCACATAGGCGGGTTGGGCCGAGGTGCCGGCTTCGCGCAGCGGGTCGAGTGCGCGGCGCCAAGGTTCCCACACGGCCACGGCGCGCACCAGAATGTCGGCGCTCTTGGGGCCAGCCGCCGCAGGCAAAAACACCGAGCGGCCGTCACCGCCCGTCACCTGCGCACCTTGGCGAAAGCCCTGCAGCGTGTTGTCGAACAAACGGCTGGCGAGCAGCAGCTCGTCTTGCAGTGCCGCGGGCAGCGGGCCGCTCGATACGGCCAGCTCGGAGGCATACAAGGCCTTCGAGAGGCGCTGCGTCAGCATACGCTGGCGGCCTGCGAGGTTGATGGAAACCGCGTCTTCGGCGATCTGGAACGACACGTAGAAGTTCAACACCAGCACGGCCAGATCGAACAACAGGAAGAAGGCCACCGCGATGATGATCTCGCGGTATTTGCCCAGCGAGTGGTTCAGCCGCGCCAGCGCGCTCGCGGGTGGGCGGCTCGGGCCCGCCGTGGCTGAAGGCAAGGCAAGGCTGGTCGCACCAGATGCAGGCATGGGTTCCCTCCGACATTTTTTTGATAACAAGGGCCAGGGCGATGTTTTCGCCCTGGCCTGTGTGCCGCCAGCCCCCTCAGGCCAGCGGCGTTCCCTCACTCACACTCAAACTCAAGCAGCCACTTTTTCCACGTGCCCGTGGCGGGTGTAGAGGAAGTCGAGCACGCACCGGCGGTAGTGCACGTAGAGCGGTTCTTCGGCCAGCTCCACACGGTTACGCGGGCGCGGCAATTCGATGGACAAGATTTCGCCGATGGTGGCGGCCGGGCCGTTGGTCATCATCACGATTCGGTCGGACAAGAGCACCGCTTCGTCCACATCGTGCGTGACCATCACCACCGTGCTGTGTGTGCGCGCCACGATCTTCAACAGCTCGTCTTGCAGATGGGCGCGGGTCAGCGCATCGAGCGCGCCGAAGGGCTCGTCCATCAGCAGCACCTTGGGTTCCATCGCCAGCGCGCGGGCAATGCCCACCCGCTGCTTCATGCCGCCCGAGATTTCATGCGGGCGCTTGTAGGCGGCGTGGCCCATGTTGACCAGCTCCAGCGCGGCCAGCGTGCGCTCTTTGAGGCGGGCGCTCGTGTCGGTCTTGCCGAACACACGCTCCACTGCCAGGTGCACGTTCTCAAAACAGGTGAGCCAGGGCAGCAGCGAGTGGTTCTGGAACACCACAGCGCGCTCGGGGCCGGGCGCGGCGATTTCGCGGTTGTCGCACAGCAGCACGCCGCTTGTGGGCAGCGTGAGGCCGGCGATCAGGTTGAGCAAGGTCGACTTGCCGCAGCCCGAGTGGCCGATCAGCGTGACGAACTCGCCCTTGGCCACCGAGAGGTTGATCTCGTGCAGGGCGTGGAACGAGCCCTTCTTGGTGTTGAACACCATCTCGGCGTTTTGCACTTCAATGAAGTTTTTCATGATGTTGTGCTCTTGGGTGGGTATCAGACTTCGTCGTAGGTGAAACGCTTGGCAATCGAGATCAGCGCCCATTCGAGTGCCATGCCGACCACGCCGATCACAAAGATCGCGATCAGGATGTGCGTGACGTTGAGGTTGTTCCACTCGTCCCACACCCAAAAGCCGATGCCCACACCGCCGGTCAGCATTTCGGCCGCCACGATCACCAGCCAGGCTGTGCCCACCGAGAGGCGCACGCCCGTCAGCATGTAGGGCAGCACGGCGGGGAAGAGGATCTTGGTGACGATCTTCCACTCGGAGAGATTGAGCACGCGTGCCACGTTAAGGTAGTCAGCAGGAACACGTTGCACACCCACCGCAGTGTTGATGATCATGGGCCAGATCGAGCAGATGAAGATCGTCCAGATGGCGGCCGGGTTGGCAGCCTTGAACACCAACAGGCCAATCGGCAGCCAGGCCAGCGGTGACACCGGGCGCAGCAGGCTGATCAGCGGCGACAGCATGTTGTTCAGAAAGGTGAAGCGCCCGATCATGAAACCGAGCGGGATGCCCACCAGGGCAGCCAGGCCAAAGCCCACCGCCACACGCTGCAACGAGAACAAGATGTTCCAGCCGATGCCCTGGTCATTGGGCCCCTTGCTGTAGAACGGGTCGGAGAACACTTTCACCGCCTCGACGAACGTCGCCGCGGGGGTGGGGAAGGTTGTGCTTTTCATCGTGAGCAGCGCCCAGATGCCCACCAGCAAGGCGATGCCGACGATCGGCGGCAAGACCTTCATCCACAGGCCTGACCAATCGAAAGGCTGCTTGGCCGGCTTGACCGGCACGGCTTTGGGCACGGCGGCCACGGGCGCTGCCTTGGCGGCCGCGCGGGCCTTGTTGGCGGCGTCCATCGGGGAGTGAAAAACTGCACTGACCATGGTGTTCTCCTTGGGGGAAAGGCTGTCAGGCCTTGATGGCAAAACCTTCGGCGTACTTCTTGGGATCTTTGCCATCCCAGACCACGCCATCGATCAACTTGCTGGTGCGCATCACGTCCTTGGGCACATTGATGTTCAAGGCGCTCGCCGCTTGTTTGTAGAGGTCGATCTGGTTGATCTGCTTGGCCACTGCCAGGTAGTCGGGGTGCTCTTTCAGCAAGCCCCAACGCTTGTGTTGCGTGAGGAACCACATGCCATCAGACAGGTAGGGGAAGTTGACCGCGCCGTCGTTGAAGAACTTCATGTGGTTGGGGTCGTCCCAGGTCTTGCCCAGGCCGTTTTGATAGCGGCCCAAGATGCGCTGGTTGATCGCGTCGACGCTGGTGTTGACGTAGCTCTTGTCGGCCACCGTCTCGGCCATCTTCATCTTGTTTTGCAAGCTGGCGTCGATCCAGCGGCCGGCTTCGAGCACGGCCATCATCACGGCGCGGCAGGTGTTGGGGTGCTTCTTGACGAAGTCGGCCGTCGTGCCGAGCGTCTTCTCGGGGTGGTCTTTCCAGATGTCTTGCGTGGTGTTGGCGGTGATGCCGATGCCGTCCATGATGGCGCGGTGGTTCCAGGGCTCGCCCACGCAGAAGCCGTCCATGTTGCCCACGCGCATGTTGGCCACCATCTGCGGCGGCGGCACGGTGATCAGCTTGGCGCCAGACAGCGGGTTGATGCCGGCGGCGGCCAGCCAGTAGTGGATCCACATCGCGTGGGTGCCGGTCGGGAAGGTGGCGGCGAAGGTGTATTCACGCTTCTCTTTCGCCATCAGCTTGGCGAGTGACGGGCCGTCGACGGCACCCTTGTCGGCCAGCGTCTTCGACAGCGTGATGGCCTGTCCGTTGTTGTTGAGGTTCAGCAGCACGGCCATGTCTTTCTTGGGGCCGCTCACACCGAGGTGCACGCCGTAGATCAGGCCGTAGAGCACGTGCGCCATGTCGAGCTCGCCGTTGACGAGCTTGTCGCGCACGCCGGCCCACGAGGCTTCCTTGGTCGGGATGATCTTCACGCCGTACTTTTTGTCAAAGCCCAGCACCGAGGCCATCACCACCGAGGCGCAATCGGTGAGGGGGATGAAGCCGATGCGCACCTCTTCTTTTTCGGGCTTGTCGGAGCCGGCGGCATACACGGCCGTGTTCAAGCCGGGCACAAGACCCGCGGCGCTGCCGGCGGCAGCGCACTTGATCAAGGTTCGGCGGCTCATGAGGTTTGGCTTTCTGGTGGATGGGTGGGTCATGGCTTGTTTCTCGGTGCGTGAAAAAGGAAAAGACAAAAACAAAAAGGCATCCGCACGTTGCCGGGTTAAAACCCGAACTCGTGGGGACGCCGTCGTCCCACCAGCACGGCGCCGTCTTTGGCGCCAGCCGATGTCTCCAGAAAATCGCCGTTGATCTTCTGCGTCTAGTAACGCAAGCGGTGTGCCAGGGTGGTTTGTGATGTTTCGGTGTTGCGTTGCACCAAAGCAGGGTTAATACGGGGCTTCATGCACTTCAACTGAGCAGATCACTCACGTCGATGAGGCGCTGGGCCACGTCGACGAGCTTGAGGCCTTTGTCCATGGCGGTCTTGCGCAGGCGTGCATAGGCGTCTTCTTCGCTCAGGCCGTGGCGGCTGATCAGCAGGCCCTTGGCGCGATCGATCAGCTTGCGGTCAGACAACTCGGTGCGCGCGTCGGCCAGCTCGCGGCGCAGGCTTTCTTCGTGCTTGAAGCGCGCCATGGCCACGTCGAGAACCGGCTTGACGCGGTCGGTGCCCAACCCGGCCACCACGTACGCGGTGACGCCGGCTGCGATGGCCGCCGGCACGTGCGTGGTGTCTTCGTCTTCGGTGAACAAGACGATCGGCCGGCGCGCATCGCGCGTGGCCATCACCACATGCTCCAGCGTGTCGCGGGCCTGGCTTTCAGCGTCGACGATGATCATGTCGGGCGCGATCTGCGCAATGCGATCAGGCAAAAACACATCGACCGGCAGCACCGCGACGATGTTGTAGCCGTTCTCTAGCAGGCCGATGCGCAACAGCCGCGAGCGTTCCGCTTCGGTGCCGGCCTCGGGGTCGGTGCTGTCTGGCGCTAGATCGGGCGCCACGATCACGATGCGCAAGGCGGGGGTTTGGCTGGGTCGCGGCACATTCATGGTGCATGGAGCAGCAACATCCACGCCAGAAACAAAAAAGCCCGCCAAATGGCGGGCTTCGTGAAGGAGTTGGCTGTTCAGCGGCCGTTGGCTTGTACGTTGAGTGCCTTGCGCAACCAGCCGCCCAGGGGGCGCAGCGAGTCGAAGACGGAATCAGGGGCGAACAGGTCGCGCTCGGCGAGCAGGCCTTGGCTTTCGAGCATCTCTATGAACAGCTGCACCTCTTTGCGGCGCACCCCGCTGCCAGCGGCCAACTGGGCGACTGACATGTGTCGGTGCGACATGTCAGTCAGCATGCGCCGGTAAACCGTGCGGTGAAACGGCGCTGGCAGGTCGGCCCAGGCAACAAGACGGTATTCCTTCATGGAGTTCCCCAACGACGTTCATTGTTGGCAATCACATCAAAGGTGACTGCTCGGAAGTGCACAGTAGTGCGCCGACTTGGTGCTGTGAAGAGGGTTCGAGAGCGGTTTCGGGAAAACACCGATGCGAAGCTGTGGGAAATCACAGGTTTTCCTGGGTGCTGTGTTGCGCTCGGTACACTCGACCGGATGAAAGTTCTGGGTGTGGAGTCATCGTGTGACGAGACCGGCGTGGCGCTGGTCGAAGCCGAGGCAAGCGGCGTGCCGCGTCTGCTGGCGCATGCCCTGCACAGCCAGATCGACATGCACCAGGCCTATGGCGGCGTGGTGCCTGAACTGGCTTCGCGCGACCACATCCGGCGTGTGCTGCCCTTGGCCAAGCAGGTGCTGAGCGAGGCGGCATGTGGCTTGCCAGACATTGACGTGGTGGCCTATACGCGTGGCCCCGGCCTTGCCGGCGCCTTGCTGGTGGGAGCGGGGGTCGCCTGTGCGCTGGGGGCCGCGTTGAACAAGCCGGTGATGGGGGTACACCACCTTGAGGGGCACCTGTTGTCGCCGTTTCTCGCGAGTGACCCCCCCGAGTTTCCGTTTGTCGCCTTGCTTGTGTCAGGCGGCCACACCCAGTTGATGCGGGTGGGCGATGTGGGCCAATACGAGTTGCTGGGCGAGACCATCGACGACGCAGCCGGCGAGGCCTTTGACAAGTCGGCCAAGATGATGGGCCTGGGTTACCCGGGCGGGCCCGCGCTGGCGCGGCTGGCCGAGTTTGGTGACGCTGCGACTTTTGTTCTGCCGCGGCCTCTTTTGCACAGCGGCAACCTCGACTTCTCGTTTGCGGGCTTGAAGACGGCGGTGCGCACGCAGCTGCTCAAGATGGGCAGCAATGTGTGTGAGCAGGACAAGGCGCACTTGGCTGCCTCAACGCAGCAGGCCATCGTTGAGGTGCTGGTCAAGAAATCTTTGGCCGCGCTGAAAGCCACCGGCTTGAAGCGCCTGGTGGTGGCGGGCGGTGTGGGTGCAAATGCGCGACTGCGCGAAGTGCTCAACGCCGAATGTGCCAAGCGCCAGTGCAGGGTGCATTACCCCGAACTGGCGCTGTGCACCGACAACGGCGCCATGATCGCGCTGGCCGCGGCGATGCGGCTGCAGCGCGGCATCGCTACGGCGGGCCGTGACTATGCCTTCGATGTGCGGCCGCGCTGGGATCTCGCGGCCGCCTGAGCCGGCATCAAGTGATGCTGATCTGCGTGGCGCCGGTGGGCACGCGCTTGGCCAGCGTCAAGGTCAGCACCCCGTTCTCGACCTTCGCCGTTGACGTGGCTTGATCCACTTCGGCGGGCAGGCTCACGGTGCGCGCGTAGTGCACCGTGCTGCGCTCGCGGTAGATCACGCGTTCGCCTTCCTTGGTTTCGTTCGCAGCAGCGGCGCTGGCTTCGAGGCTCACGCGACGGCCTTGCACGGTCACCTTCAACTGATCCTTGCTGAGGCCGGGCAGGTCGAACGACAGCGTGTAGGCGGTGTCGCTCTCGGTCACGTCGAGCGCAGGCACACGCGGCTCGTCGGCCAGCGCGCGGTCATTGAACAGGTGATCGATGGCGCGCGACAGCGTGACGGGGGCGACGCGATGGGTGGCAGTGGGGAATACAAACATGGTGGGCATCTCCGTGGAATCAACCTTGGTCGCTGCACCGTGCCGCAACCATGACACCCAAGCTAGGAGCGGCAAATTTGTTTTCAAGGGGCTTGAAATTGGGCGATGGCATGCGCGCACCCCGGCATTCAAGTTGGCCCAAGTTGCAGTACGTTCGAGTTGCGCTCCTGGGGCTATACTCGCGGGCTCTGTGCAGGTCGGCTGCCAGAATCCAAGCACGGCGCGGGAAGGTTTCTCCCGCTACCGCAAGTCGCAACCCCGGAAACCGCAATGAAGCTTGACAAAAATGTCAGTGCCTGCGGCCGGATACCAGGAAACTGACATGTCTTTCGCTGAACTCAAGTCTGAAATCGTCAAGTCCAACGCACGCAGTGCGAACGACACGGGCTCGCCCGAAGTGCAAGTGTCACTGCTGACCGCTCGCATCAACGACCTCACCCCCCACTTCAAGACCCACCTGAAAGACCACCACGGTCGCCGGGGTCTGCTGAAGATGGTCAACACCCGCAAGAGCCTGTTGGCCTACCTGAAGAGCACGGATGCCGACCGCTACACCGCACTGATCCAGAAGCTGGGTCTGCGCAAGTAAGCAGCGCGCAATAGTGAAGAGCCTGTCTGGACTCAACCAGCACAGGCTCTTTGCATTTGGAGCCAAGCACCCAATGATGACGATGTGTCATTCCAACGCCGTTTCGACAAGAAGCTTCGCTGGAATGGCATCGCGCCAGGATGCTGCAGCTCCGGGTTTCAAGGCGCCGCCCTACAGGCGCTGACACTCAAAGGAGAGACACATGAGCATGTTCAACAAAGTCACCAAGACCTTCCAATGGGGCCA
>JBKJJF010000165.1:0-17642 GCA_046598195.1 Rhizobacter sp.
GGCAATGCCGACGTGCCCACGCTGCCCGAGTGGGGCGTGTTGATGCTCGCCGGCGTGCTGCTGTGGCGCGGTTTGCGCCGCGTGCTGCCACTCGGCGCTGTTGGCCGCAGCGGCTGAGCCAGCCCGGCACGGCACGCCTTCAGCGGCTTTTGTTCTTGCGCACCGCACCCACGCCGAGCAACACCGTGGCCATCAGCATCGCCGCCCACTCGGGCAGCGTGGGCACGTCGCCTTCACCACCGCCGGGGCCGGCCACGGAGACCGTGAACGACTGCGTGACCTGCGGTGCAGACTGGTAGCCCGGCACACCACTTTGGTCTGCCGCCAGCGTGCAGGTGCCAACGGCCACCAGCGTGACGCTGTTGCCCGCCACCGTGCACACCGCCAGCGTGAGGCTGCTGAAACTCACGCTCAGGCCCGAGCTGGCCGTGGCTGCCAGCGTGAAGCTGCCGCCATCGAGCGCCCGCTCGGGCAAGGGCGCGAAGCTGAGGGTCTGCGCCGGCAGCGCAGCCGTGACGGTGAAGCTGCGCGCGACGGTCGGTGCAGCCGCGTAGCTCGCGTTGCCCGCCTGGTTGGCGTTCAGGGTGCAGGTGCCGGTGGCCAGCAGGCTGACCGTGCCGCTGGTGGTGACGGTGCAGGCCGCCGGCGTGGCCGAGCTGAAGCTCACCACCAGGCCCGAGCTGGCGCTGGCCGTGACGACAAAGTTGCCCGAGTTCAGCGCGCGGTTGGCCGGCGTGGCAAAGCTGATGGTCTGCGCTGCGGCACCGGCCAGGTTGAGCCCGACGATCACCGGGTCGTGGTCAGAGGCGCGGTAGGGGCTGGCGCTGTAGTAGTCGGGCCCACAGGTGGGGCACACGGGCTGCTTGAACTCTTCGTTGTAGTCGATGATCGATGGCTCATCGGCATTGATATGCCAGTGCACCGTGCCCGCCACCTGCGACGACAGGCTGGGCGTGGCCAGGGCATGGTCCAGGTAGCCGGCTTCGCCGTCGAACACATACGAGTAGCTCGACGGGTCGGCCACCGAAATCTGGTTCACCAGGCCGGCGGTGGTCAGCACATCGATCGGGTCTTCGACACCGTAGGCGTTGAGGTCGCCGAGCACGATCACGTCGTTGTCGGCAGCGGCCGCCTGCACCGTGCCGATGAACGCCAGCAAGGCGGTCGACTGCTGTTTGCGCAGCTCGTTCCAGCAGCCTTGGCCATCACCCTGGTCGGCGTCCACGCCACCGCCGCTCGGGCAGCTGCCCTTTGACTTGAAGTGGTTCACCACCACGCTGAATTTCTGGCCGTTGCTCACCGCCGCAAAGGTTTGTGCAAACGGCGGCCGGTTGTGCACCGCACTGCTGTCGCTCATGGACCCACCCGACAGGCTGAGCGTGCCGGGCTTGTAAAACATGGCCACGCGGATCGCGTCGGTGCCGGTGGTCGGCGGGGTGGGCACCACCGCGTAAGTGTTGGCGCCCACCACGGCATTGAGTGCGTCGGCCAGGTTCTGCGCCGCCACGGTGCCGTTGTTCTGGATCTCCATCAGGCCGAACACATCGGCGTTGATGGCGGCCATGGCTTGCACGATCTTGGCGCGCTGGCGGTTGAACTCGGCCAGGTTGTTGGCGCCGCGGCACAAGCTGGCGCTGGGCGTGTCGCTGCCCTGGGTGCAGACCTGGCCGGTCAACCCGCCAGCGGTGTTGCCGTTGGTGAAGGTGGTGAAAAAGTTGAGCACGTTGAAGCTCGCCACTTTCACGTTGCCACCCACGGCGGGCGGCGCGGCGGTGCGCGGGTTGCTGCGTGTGAACACAGGCGGCGTGGCCGGATGGATGCGGTACATCGCCAGGCCCGTGTTGCTGCTGGTCGCGAGGCCGTAGTCGATCACGCCGGTGAGGCCGGCCGGCAAGGTGTCGCCCGCGCGCAGTGTGTTGTCGGCTCCGATGTAGGGCGTGGGGTTGACGTTTTGCAGGCTGCTGCCGTCATCGAGCATCAGGCTGCTGCGGGCATTCAGGTCTTGCTGGCTGATAGCCAGGGCGGTGCCGGGGCGGTAGAGATTGGTCGGCTTGATCAAGCGCCCGTTGGCCGACAGCGTGACCTGGCCATAACGCCCCTGGAAGAAGTTTTGTGAGGCCGTGAGGGGCGTGGTGATCTGCACCAGCATGCCCTCGTAGCGCTCCAGGTCACCCTGCGTGGCAACCGGCAAGGTGATGACCGTGGGCGTGATGCTGCCGCTGCCGGCGAACACGGTGCTGGTGAGGTTGGTGAACTCGGTCACCGGGTTGGCGGTGGTGAGTGTGTTGGTCGCAGCGCCCGTGTTGAACTCGGTCACGGTGCCGGTGATCTGCACCAGCTGGCCGGGCGAGACGAAGGGCGCCGAGCCGGTGAACACGAACACACCGTCCGAGGTGGCGGCGTTGCCGTCGCCCACCGCGTCTTGGATGTAGTAGCCGTTGTTGTTGACCTGGGTGACCACGCCGCGTGTGATGCGTGTGCCCAGCAGGCTGCTGGTCGCACCTGAGCCTTGAATGCTGTAGATCGGCGTGAAGCTGGGCGACAGCGCGGCCACGCTCACGTTGATGGTGCAGGTGGCCGCCTGGCTGGCGTTGTTGCTGAAGTTCACGACCACCGGGTAGCTGCCGGCCGCGACCGTGTTGGCCAGGCTCAGCCGCACGCTGGCGCTGCCGCCGTTGCCACTGGCCGCGTTGAAGTTGGCGAGGCTCATGCCGGGCGCATTGCCACTCTGGAAGGCAGCAGCGTTGACGATGCTGTCGGCGTCGCTTGCCGACAAGCCGAAATCGAGCGCCGCACCGGTGGCCACGTTCAGCGTGGCGGGACACGACGGCACGACAGGCTGCGCCACGGCGCCACAGGTGCCCAGCGGCGACGCGGCATTGCGCGGGGTTGGCGCGCCGGTGGCGAAATCGGTGCTGTTGTTGTTGGCGTCGGTGCAACCGCCGGCTGCGCGCAGCACCGCGTTGGTGTTCGATGGCGCGGGCGTGACGGCGGCCTCGGAGCAATTGGCGGTGCTGCCAAAGCCGACGAGGTCGACGATGGTGGCGTCTGTCGGGCAGGTGGCCGCCGTCAACGACGTGGTGCTGCTCACCAGGGCCACCTTGCCGGCGCTGGCGCTCATGTTGAACGTGCCGCTGAAGTCGGCCGTGGGCAGGGCCGCGCCCACCGCACCGCCACTGCCCAGCTGGACCAGCAGGTACTGGCCCGGCGAGATCGAGCCGGTCAGGTTGACTTTCTGGCTGCCCCAGCTGGTGCCGGTGGCCGAGGTGTATTGCACCGACCAGCCGGCAATCGACACCGGTGCTGCACCGGCGTTGTACAACTCGACAAAGTCGTTCAGGTACGGCGCGGTGGCATTGCCGCCACCGCCGTAGACCTGGCTGATCACGACACCCGAGGCAGAGGCAGCAGCAGAACCACTCACCATGCAACCCAGCGCCGCCAGCAGCGCCGCACACCCTGTTTGCCACCGATTTGTCATGCTGTTCCCCGGGTTTGAAATTGCGCGCGTCATTCCCGCGAAAGCGGGAATGACGCGCAGGTTCCTCAACGCTGCTTGCGCCGGCCGATCACACCGAAGAAGCCCAGGCCCGCCAGCAGCAGGGGCAGCACCGCAGGCAGCGGCACCACTTGCACGGCGCCACTGCTCACGAAGTCGATGGTGTTGCCCGAGGGCGTGAGCTGGAAGCTGTTGCCCGAGAAGCTCAGCAGGTACTCGCCCGTGCCCGGGCCGGTGGCAATGTTGAACAGGGTCTCGAACTGCAGGCCCGACCACACCAGGCCCGACGGCGAAGCGCTGGCCTGAATCAGCGGCCCCCCGAAGTTGTCGCTGGCGGCGTTGAAGCTGTAGTTGCCAAAGTTCAGCGTGAAGCTGTCGGTCGGCGAACCCGGGGCAATGCTCAGCTCGTTGTTGACGAGGTTGGCATCGTCGAAAGTGGTGCTCACGAAGAACGACGAGCCGGTGGGCAAGCCGGTGGCGTAGTCGACGGTGTTGCTGGCGAAGTCAACGCGGTACTCGTTGGTCAGGGTGACCATGGCGGCTTGCGCCGCACCCGTCATGGCCAGCAGCAAGGCGGCGGCTGCAATGCGATTTTTCATTGAATCTCTCCTAGGTAGATGGGTGGCAACGCGCAGGCTCAGAGGAACGAGCCGCCGTTCTTGCGGCGAATGCCGATCACGGCTGGCTTCGGAATGCCCGAGGTGTTGCCGGCAATCGTGTTGCTCGGCCACTGGCTGCCAAAGGGCACGGTGCGCGTCTGGTTGAACAGGCTCGTGCCGTCGAGCGACAGCATCTCGATCGAGCGGGTGCGCGGGCCGGTGTTTTGCGCGTCGATCGGCGCGTTTTCGCCCGGGTGCTGGATGGCCAGGATCAGGTGATCGCCAACGAAGGTCGGGCCGGTCATTTCAGCGCGCACCGGGCCGATGGCAAAGGGCAGCTGCTTGCCTGCATCGGGCCCTTCTGTCGGGATGCAGAACATCCAGTTGTTGCCGTACACACCCACCAGGTTCGACGCCGCGCTCGAGCCCACCAGTGCGTGGTTGATGGTGGTCGGTGCGGCAGCCAGGCCGAGGCCGAGACCGTTGTGCAGGCCGGTCGACATGTCCATCACGCCCCACACGTTGGCGCGGGCGTCGAAGGCGAGGTTGTCGAGGTTGGCGAAACCCGTGCCGTTGGCAGCACCCGCTTCACCCCCTTGCAGGAAGCGCGTCCAGGTGAAGGTGGTGGCAGCGCCATCGTTGCCCGATTCCAAGATCTTGTAGAGGCCGCCGCTTTGCTGCTCGGTGGCAAGGCCGGTGTTGTACTTGCTGACCGTGAAGATGCGCGAATCGGCATACCCGTCGCTGCCGGCAGCGCCGTCGGTGAAGGCGATCAACACCTCCTTCGTCTTGGGGTGCACTTCCACGTCTTCAGGGCGTGCAGACGGCGTGCCGCCCACGAGGTTGGCTGCTGCGAATGCGTCACACAGCACCGCGCCTTGGCTGGTGTAGAAGTCGGCCAGCGTGCGGCCCTGGTAGCCGGGCAGCGCCGTGGCTTCGTTGAGCGCGGTGCAGGCGAAAAAGCCGCCATCCACCGTCTGGCCGGCCACGCCATTGCGGCGCGGCAAGTTGACCAGGCCGTTGCGATCACGCACACCCTCGGCCGCAAACTGGGCCGATGAAATGGCGCTGGGCGAGTTCGGGTGGGTCGGCGTGCTCATCAGCAGCGGGATCCAGGTGCCGGTGCCGTTGGCATTGAACTGCGCCACGTACAAGGTGCCGCTCTCGAACAGGCTGCTGTTCGACGGGCTGGTGACGTTGTTCACCACGCCATCGCTGACAAACTTCCACACATGGCCACCACGGCGGTCGTCGCCCATGTAGGCCGCCAGGCGTTGGCCGGCGTCCGCACGCAAGGCCACGTTTTCATGGCGGAAGCGGCCGAGCGCGGTGTGCTTCTTGGCGCGCACGGCGGGGTTCTTCACGTCGACCTCGACCACCCACCCGTACTTTTCACCGACCAGGCCAAACTCAGCGCCGGCGGTGCGGTTGCCGGTTTCGGTCTGGGTGCCGCTGAAGCCGTAGCCGGTCTGGGTGCCATCGGGCCGGACCGCTTCGGTCACACCCAGGTAGAACAGGCTGGCGTCGGCCTGGAAGTTTTCTTCGCACGACAAGATCGTGCCCCAGGCGGTGGTGCCACCCGAGCAGTTGCCGAGCGTGCCGATGATCTTGTTGCCCAGCGTGTCGCTGCTCAACGGGAACACTTGCACCGCAGCCGGGCCGGTGCCTTCGAGGTAGTTGGTGTCGCCGACCTGGTGCGGCAGTGCGCCCCATGCGGTGACGCTTGCGTACTGCGTGGTCGCTCGACCGGCGGTGTAGAAGGCATCAAGGCGGGTGCTGTTGATTCCCAGGCCCGACAGGCCATGCAGGCGGCGGTTGTCGGCGTGGCCGTTGACCACACCAAAACGCCCACCCCGCGTGACGCGGCGAATGCGCAGCAGGGAGCCGCCCACGTTGTACAAACACTCACCCATGTACGCCGCAGTCTTGGTGGTGGGCAGCGGGAAGCCGATCACACGCTGGAACACGTTGTTGCCAGGCGGCGTGTTGATGGCCGACTCGGGGCAGATCTCGGAGAACGGGTACGACACGTACTCGTGGTTGGTCCACAGCAGGCCTTCGTTGGTGCCCGACAGCGGGATGTAGCCGGTGTAGTCGGCGTTGAAGCCCACGTACTGGTTGGCATCGGCAAACGGGCGGTCGCCCCAGGCGCTGATGACGTAACGCTCGTACTCAGGCGGCACCACCACGTCATCGATCACGGTGTAGCTGGGCAGCTCGGCTGCCGGGCCGCCGGTCTCAACTGAAGCGATGGTCATGCCCACACCGTTCAGGCCGGTGGGCAGCCAGTTGTTGTTGGTGGTGAAGATGGGCAGTGGAAACGGCACACGCAAGGGCGTGAAACTCACCGGCACCGGCAGCGCGTAGGCTGCGTTGCTGGCCAGCAGACTGCCGGCCCCCCCCACGGCAGCCGTGGCCCCGGTGCTGCCGATGAAGGCCAGAAAGCTGCGGCGGTTGACTTCTTGCATGATGGGGCGCTCCTTGTTGCGTCTGTTGGATTAACAAGGAGTCTCGCGAGCCGCCGTGACAGGCTGGGTGGGTGCCGCGCTGCGGCCCATGGCCTGGAAGTACTAGTCCTGGGTGGGTTCGTCATTCCCCCAAAGCGGGAACGGCCACGCCATGTGGATCAGACCGCGGACACGCCCGCAGTGCGTTCGGCGCAAGCGCCGATGTGGCCCAACTCGACAATGACCGCGTGCGCGCAGGCCAGGGCGTTCAGCGCGCTTTCCATGCGGCCAGCGTCGGCCGCCGGGGCCTGCGAGCGCAAGTGCCCTTGCAGCCACTCCAACTGAGCCGCGATGAACGAAAACTCTTCCATGCTGGTCATCACCTGCCCCCTGGGTGTCAGCGCTGCTTGCGCTTGCGCGCGGCGCCATTCATTGTGTGCATCGTGCTGGGGTTGCATGTCAGCCCGCCATCGGGGCGCGGTCGAATGAATGATCCGATAGGGCCAGCTCCCCTGCACGCTGGTCGCCCTGCACCGCCCGCTCACCCGACTGGCCTGCGCCGAACGGACTAGCGCACCCCCATTCACCGTCACGCCGCCGCCGCCCACGCTGCCCACACTCGCCTGCAACAAGACCGGGGGGAGGGCATCAGCATGGTTCGCAAATGGTTCACTTTGGCCGCCAAGGGGCTGGTTCTGTGCGCGGCAACCGGGTCGTCTGCGCCGCACGCGGCGCCGCCCACCACGGCGCAGATCGACGCCGCCCGCATCGGTGGCCTGGCGTGGTTGATGACCCACCAGGAGCGCGACGGCAGCTGGACGCTCGCGGGCAGCGCCTCGGTGCAGTCGACCAGCGCCACCCTCGACGCGCTGGCCAACGCCGGCATCGTGCGCGGCTTTCCGTACATGAGTGGCCTGAGCTACCTGCAAAACGCGCCCTCGGCCAGTGTGGATGCACTGGCCCGCCAGGCCGCCACGCTGCACGCCGCGGGCACCCCGGTCACGCCCTTGATGGCGCGCTTGAGCGAGCTGAAAAACGGCAACTCGGCTTGGGGCGCTTACCCCGGCTACGGCAGCAGCCTGCCCGACACGCCGCTGGCCCTGAGCGCGCAGCTGCGCGCCGGCACCGTCAACGTGCCCACCGTGACAACCACGCTGTGCCGCGGCCTGCTCGACGCACTCAAACCCGACCACAGCTTCACCTACCTGCCCGGCTCCACTGCAGGCGGCGCACTGGTGCCCACCGCTTACGCGGCAATGGCCTTGCACAGTGTGCGCACCACGCTCGGCTACAGCAGCCTCAGCTGCCCCACCTCGCATGTGCTCGCCACACGCGTGACCAACGCCGCCAGCTGGCTGCTCGCGCGGCAGAACGCCACCGACGGCGGCTTCAGCGACGACGGCAGCAGCGACGTGCTGGAAACCGCCATCGCCACGCTGGCCTTGCGCCACATCCAGCCCACCACCTACGCCGCGCCGGTGGGTGAAGCGCTGCGCTTTCTGGTGACGCAGCAGTCGGCCGATGGCAGCTGGGGCGGCGACCCTTTTGCCACCGCGCTGGCATTGCAGGCGCTGCCCAAGCTGAACGTGGGCACGCTGGCCGACAGCAACCTCAACGGCCTGCCCGATGTGGTGGAAGCCCGCCTCGGCAACGACCCCAACACCCCCAACCGCAGCCCTGCCGACGACAACGGGCGCAGCGTGACCGGCAGCACCGTTTCACAACTGCTCGCCTCGGGCCTGCAGCACCAGGCCTTCGGTATCACCCTGCCCAGCCTCGACATCACCGGCACACCCGCGTGGCGCATCGACTCGGGCCAGCTGCCCGATGGCCTGGCGCTCAACGCCGCCACCGGCCAGCTCGCGGGCACGCCGGTGACGGCGGGCGTTTTCAACTTCCAGCTCATCGTCAGCGCCGCCAGCCAGCCCGAGCGGGCATTGGCAGCGCGCATCGACATCACCGCCGCCCCGCTGGCCGAGGGCGACGTGCCCTTGCCCGCCTGGGCGCTGGGCCTGCTCGCCGCCTTCTTGGTGGCGCGCGGTGGGCTGCTGAAAAACCGCCGTCGCAACGACGCATAAATACAGGGAGCTGATATGAGGTCAACGAGCGGTCGGCGCTGGGGTGCCGTGTGGCTGACGGTTTTGTCTGGGCTGGTGTTGAGCGGAGCATGCACCGGTGCGTCGGCACAACCGACGCGGGTCGACCCCGCGCCGGTCAACCAAGAAGTGGTGCAGCGCCTGGTGCGCCAGCGTGTGGGCACACCCGACGCCTTGCCGCAGCTGCTGCAGCGCCGGCTCGATGAGTCGGGCGTGCTGCTGCGCGAGATCGTGCACCGCGAAGCTGACGACGCAGGCGCGCGCCGTGCCCGCGTGGCGGCCGTGGCACAACAAATTGAATCCTTGCGCGGCGAAGCGCGCCTGCGCCTGGCCGCCTCACGCGAGCGGCTGCAGTCGCTCGGCCTGACCGACAAGCTGGCCGAGTGGGACACGCTCAGCGCGCGTGTCGAACAGCGCTTCGATGGCATGCGCCGTGCGCTTGATGCGGTGCGCGCGGCCGGGCCGGCCCAAGCGCGCCAGAGTGCCGCCCAGGCACTCGCCGAACTCAACACCTTGCAGCGGGCCGCGGCCGAAGGTGAGCGCACCGAGATGCCGGTGACGCAGCCCAACTGGCGCAGCCAGAAAGCGCAGCCGGCCACCGCGTTGCGGCTCTCGCCCCGCCTGCCCAGCTACCTGAGCTACGAAGCCAGCGACCGGCTCTACGCCTTCGACGGCAACACCATGCTGGCCGCGGCCCCGCCTGCGCTGCCCGGCAGCGCCACCAACTGCGGCTCACCCGCCGAGCTGGCCGCGTCGCTGGCTGAAACACAAGACGTGCGCATCACGCCCGAGATCCGCGCGCTGGCCGAGCGCCTGGGTTATTCGCCCGCCAAGATCCTGCGCCACGTCTACGAGCACATTGCCTTCGAGCCCTACTACGGCTCGCTCAAAGGTTCGGTCGGCACGCTGGTGGCCGGCGCGGGCGGCGCCACCGACCAGGCTTCGTTGCTCATCGCCTTGCTGCGTGCGTCGAACATTCCGGCGCGCTACGTCAAGGCCCAGGTCAGCATCACCGACCCCTCACCCGACCCACTGGGCGGCCGCATGGCACGCTGGCTGGGCGCCAAGTCGTATGCCGGTGCCGCCGCGATGTTGGGCCAGGGCCAGAACCCCTCGGTCGTCACCATCAACAACGCCAGCGCACAAGCGGTGGGTGTGTCGTTCACCCACGTCTGGGCCGAGGCCTGCGTGCCCTACAGCCACTACCGCGGCATGCAGCACAGCACCGCCGGCGCACGCTGGATCCCGCTGGAGCCGAGCTTCAAGGACGCAAGTTACCAGGCCGGCATGGCCCTCAACGTGAGCTTCGACTACGCCGGCTTCCTGGCCCGCCGCACCCACCTGCTGCCCGACGAATATTTTGCGCAGCAGGTGCAGCAGTCGATTCGCGCGAGCAACAGCAACTCGGCCCTCGCCGACGTGGCCTACACCGGCCGTGTCAACCCGTTGTTGATCGATGTGCTGCCGGCCAGCACGCCGTTCGAGGTGAACAACTTTCTTGCGTGGGACGGCGGCAGCTCGCCCGAAGTGGCCGAGCTGCCCGACAGCCACCGGCTCAAGCTCAACGTGGCGGTGGCCAGCGCGGCCGGCGCGCCGCTTCTGAGCCGCACACTGTCATTGCCACAGACGGCGCTCAACCGGCTGACCCTTTCGTTCCGCGGTGCCACCCCATCGGACCAGAGCGCCTTCAGCAGCTGGCAAAACGACGGCTCGCTGAGCACACCGCTGCCCTGCGCCGTCAACGTGGTGCCCGTGCTGCGGGGTGGCCAAGCCGGCACCGAAGGGGTGGAGCTGGCCGCAGGGCCCACCACCAGCCCGCTCGGCGTGTGCAGCAACAACAACCGGCTGACCCTGAGCGTGACGATGGCCGAGCTGGCCAACCCCACGCTCAACAGCGCCTCGTACAACAACATCCACGCCGCCAACTACCACGCGCTGCAGGCGTATGCCTACCAGGCATCAGACCGGCTGCTGGGCGAGCGTGCGAGCACGCTGCTCGCCAGCGTGCGCAACATCGGCTCGCCCAACACCGCACTCGATGAAACCGAAGGCGAGTTCTTGCACCTGGTCGGCCTGAAGTACATGCGCTACATCTCCGACTCGTCGCGCCGCATCGGCCAGCTCGATGGCGGTTCGGGTGATGTTGGCAACCACCTCGGGCTGACGGCCAGCCAGATGAAGGTGCTGTACCTGTTCGACGTGCCGTATGCGGTGGCACGCACCGGTTTCCTGATCGACGTGCCCGGCGGGCGCTCGCGCAACGTTGACCTGGTGTCGGGCGACCTGGTGTGGAAGACCTTCTTGCTCAGCGGCTACAGCAGCTCGGCCTTCGAGTACTACGTGTGGCAAGAAAACGTGCGCATGGACGCGGTGTCAACCACCCGCGGCATGCAGTTCGCAAGCGAAGCCGGCATCCCGCTGCTCACGGCCAGCAGCGCCAACTGGGCAGCGATTGCCGCCACCATCGCCACCAACCCGGGCTGCTCGCTGTCGATGAGCAACCTCAACTACCCGCAGTGCTGGCTCGACTCGATCAAGACCAACTACATCGACCAGGGTTTCACCGTCACGCTGCCCCGCTCGCTCATTCAATATGGCGGCTGGCGCGGCAGTGTCTACGTGACCGCGCTCGACAACACGGCCAGCACCACCGGGCTGGAAAGTGTGGCCGGCTTCATCATCAATGGCGGCTCGGGGGGCTACACGGTCGACAACGCCGCAGCGCCGCTCAACACCTACAACCCCGGTTCAGGTGCCGGCTACAACACGCCCGACCCGAGCCGGCCTCAGCCGGTCAACAGCGCCGGGCTCAACAACGGTTTCGACGCTCGCCACACCGTGATCGACGGCGACGTGAACGTGGCCACCGGCAACGTGTTTCGCACCGAGCGCGATTTCAGCGCCAAGGGCCGGGGTGGCCTGCCGCTGGTTTTTGAGCGTGCCTACAACTCGCGCAACCCGCAGCCCGGGCCCTTCGGTTACGGCTGGACGCACAGCTTCAACCAGTTCCTGAGTTTCAAAGACGACAACGGCAACGGCGCCACCGACGCGGGTGACAGCGACGGCCTCACCTCCAGCGTCGGCTGGACCGATGGCACCGGCGGTGAAAAGCTTTTCGGTGTGTCGGGCACGGCCGCCGGCGTGGCCATCGGCAGCAGCTTCGTGCGCATGCCGGGCAGCTTTGCCACGATGCAACGCAATGCCGACGGCAGCTACACCGTGCGCGAGAAAAACGGCCTGGTCTACCGCTTCGAGAGCCTGGCCGGCACCACCGCCACCCGCGCCCGCCTGCTGTCGATACAAGACCGCAACGGCAACACGCTGAGCCTCGGCTACAGCGCCGCCTGCGGCCAGCGCTTGTGCACGGTGACCGACCCGGTTGGACGTGCGGTGACGCTCGGCTACGACAGCGATGGCCGCATCACGCAGATGACCGACTGGGCCAGCCGCAGCTTCCGCTACGCCTACACCGACGGCCACCTGAGCTCGTACTCGAACCCGCGCGCCGTCGCCGGCCTGCAGCAGCCCACCACCTACGCCTACTACGGCGCAGCCGACGGCCCCAACCTGAACCACGTGCTGAAGGAAATGAAACTCCCGCGTGGCAACGGCCTGCGCTACGAGTACTACGCCACCGGGCGCCTCTTCCGCCGCACCGATGGCATGGGCCACACCCGCACCTACACCTACAACGATTTCCGCCGCGAGACGGTACAGATCGACGAGCGCGGCCACACCCGCCGCTACGACGTCGACCCCTTCGGCAACACCGTGCAGATCGTCGAAGAAAACGGCGCCACGCATGTGTTTGGCTACGACACGGCGGTGCCCACCAACGTGCACAACCGTGTCAGCAAACAAGACCCACTCGGGTTCGTCACCGCCTACGCTTTTGATGGCAATGGCAACGTGACCCAGGTCGTCAACGCCTCGGGCAGCACCGAGCTGTACTCGCACCACACCGCCTTCAACCTGCCGGCCAAGGTGAAAGATGCCAACGGCAACTACGCGGTGATGAAGTACGACACGCGCGGCAACCTGGTGCACGAAATTCGCCTGCGCAGAAGTTATTGCCTGGCCAACGATTGCGCCACGCTCGACCCGGTGGCCTACAACCCGACAGCGGGCGACCTGATCGCCTGGCGCGTGATGGGCTACGACACCCACGGCAACATCAGCTCACGCAAGCACGTGCGCGACTTTGCGGCCCAGGTGGCCAGCAACACCGCGCTCAGCACCACCGGCCCGATCGTGGCGCTCAGCTACGACGCCAGCGGCCTCTACCCGGTGAGCAGCTCGCGCACCGGGCGCAAGAACAGCGACGCCAGCCCGAGCACACAAAGCGCAAGTGTGGTCTTCGACACCCTGGGCCGTGTGCGTGCGGGCATCGACGCCGACTGGCAACCCACTCAGTACGCCTACGACGACGCCGACCGCATGACCCAGCGCAGCGACGCCACCGGCCGCCTGCGCACGCTGCGCTACGACGACAACAACAACCTGCTGGGCGAACGGCTCGACGTGAACAGCGTGCTGGAAGACAGCCGCTCGTCGAGCTACGACCTCAACGACCGCCGGCTGACGCAGGTGGATGCTGGCGGCAACATCTCGCGGCTCGACTACGACGCGGCCGGCAACGTGGTGCAACTCACCACGCCCGACCTGCAGCTGCACAGCTTCGAGTACGACCCGGCCAACCGGCTGCTGCGCAAGTTCGACCCCGAGTTCAACGCCATCACCCGCACGCTCGACGCCCGCGGCCGCCCGCGCAGCATCAGCAACGCCAACCAGAGCGTGGGCCGCTACGAGTACCACGACGCGCTGCAAGACGGCCGCCTCAAGAGCGTGATCGACCCGCTGGGCCGGCGCAGCGATCTGGCCTTCGACGCCAACGGCAACGTGACCAGCAGCACCGTGGTCGGCTCCGGTGGCATCACCACCCGCAACACGCTCACCTTCTACGATGAGCTGAACCGCCCCACCCGCGTGGTGGGCCCAGGCTACCTCGACGCTGCGCTCGGCAACATCCGCCCGGTCATCCGCTACACCTACGACAACCTCGGCCGCCTGACGCAGCTGGCCGCCGGCCGCACCACCGACCTGTCGGGCCAGAGCCTCGCACTTGACGTGGTGGCGGTGCAAAACACGTTTGTGCACGACGACTTCGGCCGCAAGGTGCGCGACGCCGACGGCCTGAACCGCGCCTGGGTCTACAGCTACAACGGCCAGAACAACCCCGTCACCTCGCTCGACCCACGCGGCCAGGGCACCACCTACACCTGGCGCCACGGCCACCAACTCGACAGCGTGCTCGACCACGCCGGCAACCAAACCCTGTACACCCGCAACGCGCTGGGGCAGGTGACGCTCACGCAGTCACCCGCGGTCACCTACACCTACGTGTACGACGCCGCCCACCGGCTGCGCCGTGTCACCGACTCGCGCGCTGGCAAGACACTGACCTACACCCGCAGCCCGGGCGGCCTGCTCAACTCGATGGTCGACAGCGACGGCAACCGCACCGACTACGACTACGACGCCAACGGCCGCCTAGCCGGCCTGTGGGCACCCAACGGCGACTACGCCAGCTTCGCCTACGACGCCGGTGGCCGCATGACCGACAAGTGGCTTGCCGGCGCAGCCGGTGGCCTGGTCAGCGCTCGGTATGGCTACTACGCCGACAACACCCTGGCCAGCCTCAGCAACCAAGTTGGCGCCGCCGTCATCAGCAGCCACGCCTACGGCTACGACACGCTGGGCAACCGCAGCACCCATGCCGAGCGCATCGGCGCCACCACCGTCAACTACAGCTACGGCCATGACGCGCTGAACCGCCTGACCTCGGTCGACAACGGCACGGCAGCGCAGTTGGAGAGCTTCGGCTACGACCCGCTGGGCAACCGCACGCGCCGCCAGACCGGCTCGGCCGCCGCCACCCACGCGCTGTATGACGCGGCCAATCAGCTCACCGAGCTGCACAGCGGCTCGACCACCGGCCCGCTGCTGGCCAGCCTGGGCTACGACGATGCCGGCAACCTGGTGTCGCGCAGTGACACCGGCCTCAACCTCGCCTACGACGCCCTCAACCGGCTGAACCAGGCCACGCTGGGGGGCCAGGTTTCGCAGTACAGCTACGACGACCAGGGTCGCCGTGTGAGCAAGACGGTGGGCGGCAGCAGCACGCAGTTCCTCTACGACGGGCTGCACGTCGTGGCCGAGTACGGCGCGGGCTGGGGTGCACCGGCCGCGCAGTACGTGCATGGCGAGGTCATCGACAGCAACCTGATCCGCATCCCGGCCAGCGGCAGCAGCCAGTACCTGCACCAAGACGGCCTGATGAGCGTGGTCGCCGTGACCAACGCGGCGGGTGGCACCGATGCCAGCCAGCGCTTCGACGCCTGGGGCCAGCGCATCGCCAGCAGCGGGCTCGTGCCCCGTTATGGTTTCACCGGCCGCGAGACCGACGAAACCGGCCTCATCTACCACCGCGCCCGTTATGAAGACCCCTCGCTCGGCCGCTTCACACAGCGCGACCCGATCGGGCTCAACGGTGGCCTGCACGCCTATGCCTACGTGGGCAACAGCCCGCAAAACGCCACCGACCCATCGGGCAACACGCCCATGCACGTGGGAGCGGCCATCGTCGGTGGCATCGGCGGCTTGCTCTTCCAGGCCGGCATGGACCTGGCCAGCGGCAAGATGAGTTCGCTGGGCGACTATGCCGGCGCCTTGGTGGGGGGTGCGGTCGGCGGCGCGGCGGCCGTGACCTGCGGCCCCATGTGCGCAGGTGCCGCCGCCGGGGCGGCGGGCAACGCCACCACGCAGGCCATCAACGCCCTGCTCAACGGCGACAGCGTGAGCGCTTCCAGCCTGGTGATCGACACCGCCCTCGGGGCGGTGGGCGGCAAGGTGGCCGACGCGGCGGTGCCCTACATCTTCAAGGAGTTTGTCTCGACCGGGACCAAGGGCGACATCGGCGAAGCGCTCACGCGCCTGGGCCTCATCGCATCGGGCAAGGATTTCACCGAACAGGCCAGCAACGGGGTTGGCAAATCGACCTTCGATTTCCAGCTGGAGGGCTTTCGCAACTTCATCGAGTCGAAGTTCGGCACCGCCGACCTATCGTCCATCCAGCGCCTGGCGCGCGACCTCGAAGGCACCAACCTCACCCTCCACCGCTGGGACTACGACACCATCTCCGGCATCATCTCGGCCATGTTCGGCGGCGGCATCTCGGATGGCAGCGGCGGTTACACGGTGGGTGGGCTGCCTGGCAAATCGGTGGCACCGGTGGCGCCTTATGCGGGCTCGCAAGGCTACTGATCAAATCGTCGCCCGGGTGGCGGCTGATCAATGGAGGAACTGGTTTGGCAGATGACAGCAAGAAGCAGTTCGCCCGCTGGCGCAAGTCATTGAGCCACCGCACGGCGCTGCTGGTCGATCAGGTGGTCGAGCTGCTGCTGCCGCCCTTGTTTGAACAAGGCTTCGAGTGGGCGGGCACCACCCGCGAGTTCGGCGAGCTGGCCGATTGCCGCGCGGGTGAGATCCCGCTGCAACGCAGGGTGGGGGCGGCGTGGCCCACCGTCGTCATCTCGTTCGACCACCGCCAACGCAGCTGCTTCCAGATCTTCTTCGGCCCGCTGCCCGAGGTCTGCCACCAGTTGACGGTGCAGGGGCTGATCGAGATTTCGCGCCGGCAGGCGCGCGTGTTCAACGGGCCCAGCCACTGGACGGTGGTGCGCGGTCAGCGCCGATCGAATGACAACGAGTTCGGGTGCTGCCCCTCGCACCTCAGCGACTTGCATCGGGTCGATCGACTCTTGCGACTGGGCTTGGCGCCAGACGGCCTGCTTCGCGAGGAGGTGGTGTTCGCGCGCGAATGCATGGCCGAGCTGTTGGCCGTGTCGGTGTCGGGCATGCCTGCCGAGTGGGAGACAGCGCCGCTCGGGCGCGTCGGTCAGCACATGTATTTGCTCAGCTCGACCCGGGCTCAGTGAAAAGCGACCACCCTGTAGAACACGCGCGGGTCACCCGGCAGCCCGAGGTCGTAAGCGCCATACCCCAGTACCCGCAGCTGACCCACGGTGCGAAACGGGCCGATGCTAGTGCTCGCCGCTTGCAACAGATAGCGGCCCGGGCGCAACAAATGCGTCTGCACCAGTTGCTGGCGCCCCTTGCGCGCAAAGCGCACACCACCGAAGGGCCGCGCCAGCGGGTCGCCCACAAACACACCCTGGCCGGGCATGCGCACACTTTTCCAATAGGCCTCGATCAGCGTTTCACCACCGAGGTAGCGGCCCATCACCACCGCCACGTCGGGAAACTTGGCAAGGTAGTTGCAAGGCTCGACGGTGTTGCCATAGCTGCCGGTTGCGCCAGCGGCCAGCCACTCCAGTGCGCTGGTCTGCGGGCTGTCGGTGAGCATGCCGCCCAGCGAGGTGAGGTGGTCGGCCACCGCACCGTCGAGGTAGCGGTTGTTGTGCAGGCCCCTCACGTGCTGCGTTCCGGTGAAGAGAAACATCACATCGGGTTTGCCTTCCAAGGCGTCGGCATCCACACGCTCCACACGGTAGCCGCCGATCAGCTTGCGGCGGGTGCGGTCGAAACTTTCAGCGCGCACGTTGCGCCGTTTGTCGGTGGTGTTGAGCAGGTAGCCGGTGCCGGCGGGCCACTGGTTGTCAGCACGCAGGCCGCGGTCGATCAACGCCTTCACACCGGCCACATCGTGCCCGGCGAGCAGCATCGCGGGGCGCAGCCCGTGGTCTCGGTGCGGGGCGTTGCTGGCGCTGTCGAAATAGGGCGACAGCTTGGTCACCTGGCAGCCGCTGGCGCAGTACGCAGGGTCATGACCGAACGCAAACGCGCTCGTCACCGACATGCAGTCGACGCGGTAAGGCAGCGTCCACGCCAATGCATAAGCCTGCACCTGCGGCGGCAGCGTGTCGCGCAACACCTGCTGCACACGCTCAAAGTCAGCCAGCGCCATGACCGCCTGGCCCGG
>JBKJJF010000108.1:0-5030 GCA_046598195.1 Rhizobacter sp.
CGCTGCGGCCATGCAATCAAGGGGCGAGTGCCGAGCGTCTTCGAGCAAGTCAGCGTGCCGCAGCGCGAGGCCTAACCCTTCAATGGAGAGGACAAACAACGGCGGGTCAAGCCTGAGCGCTTTTGCCAACGCGCAGCCGCCGTTGTTTGCCTCTCATCTCAAACGTTATGCGGCAACGCTGTGCCGAATGTCCGTTGCAACGCTTGTTAGGCTGTTGTTGAACTGATGCCCACCACTATCAAAGGATCGCACAGTGGCCTGCGGGATTCTGGCGCTGTGGAGCGCGAGGTGCTTGAACGGAACAATGTCGTCATCGCGGCAGTGATAGACGAAGATTTGCGGGATGGCCGCAAGCCTCTCGGCGATGTTGCTCCGCAGCTTCAAGTCGGCATAGTTCCAACGGGCCGCATCCCATGAGGGGGCTGCGAGCACGAAGACGCCTGCGATCGGCTTCTCAGTCCGCTCTTCCGACAGGAGGCTCAGCAGAATGGAGCCGCCCACAGAGTGGGCCACCAGGATTGGCGGCCCCGGCAAACGAGCAAGCTCAGAGGAGATCTTCTGTCTCCAGGGCTTGAGGTTGGGATCATCTTCGTCGGGCATCTGGGGAAAGCGCACGTCGAAGTCAGATCACGTTGCCGGTGGCCTCTCGCCCTTGCCATTGCTTGGCCCAGAGGTCGGAGACGTAATGCAGGTAGACGTAGGCGAGCAGCGGTGAGATCACCGCGCCCTGAGGCGTCCCCCTCGGCACTGACGCTCCATTCCCCATCGCCCAGGACACCCGCCTTGAGCCACTTGCGCACAAGGCCTGGCGCGGCTGTGGCCCGAGCCCCAGATCGTGGCCCGGGCGCGCAACGGCCGCGAGGCGGTGGTGCTGTTTGACGAACACGCGCCTCAGGTGGTGTTTCTCGACCTGCACATGCCAGGGCTCAACGGCGAGGAGGTCGCGCGCTCGATTACGCAGTGAAGCCGTTTGACAAAGCGCGATTGGCCGATACGGTGGAGCGTTTGCGCGCCAGGCTGGCCCGCACGCCCGAACCCGCCGCTGACAGCCTTGATGCGGTGATCGAGAAGATGTCGGCCGAGCTGCCCCGCCGTGTGGGCGCGAGTGCTTGGTTGCCGTGATCAAGGTTTCGGTGGGCAACCGCGTGCGCCTCATCCCCGTGGAGCAGGTGGCCTACCTGCGCTCCGACGAGAAGTACACGCTCGTGGTGTGGGAGGGCGGCGAGGCGCTCATCCGCAAGAGCATCCGCGAGCTGGCCGACGAGCTCGACCGGGAGCGTCTTGCGCAGGTGCCCCGCTCGGCGAGCGTCAACCTGCACCAGGTGAGCCAGGGCGACCGCGGCCCGAACGAGGCGGCCGAGGTTCGCCTGAAAGGCCGTGCTGCCGGGCAGCCGCAGCTTCGTGCACGGGTTCCGCCACATGTGAGCGACGTAGTACAGATATGTAGTCAAACAACTCTAGCGTCGATGAATCAAAGTTGAAACTGAATGTTTCATATTCGATTTGTCGTGAACGCAAAAAGTTAAACTTTACCCATATAAAACAACGAGATAGAAGAATTAAACCGACACGTCTAGTTCGGCGATTCAGGTCTTCTCTGGGTAGGCAAGCCCGGCATGGCGTACTTACATTACGCCTCCGTGACGCGAAGACGTCACTGAAAAATATGCCCGTGGCCGCACCACCCACAGGAGACACACATGCATTCGCTCTCATCCGCCGTGCGCGGGTTGGCCTTGGCCGCCTTGCTCGGCGCCACGGCTCTCAGCCACGCACAGACCACCACCCGCACCGCCTTCGTGCAGCTTTTTGAATGGCGCTGGACCGATATCGCCCGCGAGTGTGAAACGCACCTCGGCCCCAAGGGCTTCGCCGCCGTGCAGGTGTCACCACCCACTGAACACAACTGGATCGCCAGCGGCGACGGCGCACCCTTCCCGTGGTGGATGCGCTACCAGACCGTGAGCTACAACCTCGACCGCAGCCGCAGTGGCACACACGCGCAGTTTCAAGACATGGTGAACCGCTGCAGCGCCGTGGGCGTGGGCATTTATGTCGACGCGGTGATCAACCACATGTCGGGCGGCACCGGCGGCACGTCGAGCGCCGGGCGCAGCTGGTCGCACCACAACTACCCAGGCCTCTACGGCCCGCCCGACTTCCACTCGCCGGTGTGTGGCATCACCAATTACAACGATGCCAACAACGTGCAGAACTGCGAGCTCTCGGGCCTGCAAGACCTGAACACCGGCAGCCCCGACGTGCGCCGCAAGATCACCGACTACCTGGTCGGCCTGGCCAACATGGGCGTGAAGGGCTTTCGTGTCGATGCGGCCAAACACATTCACCCGGGTGACCTCGGCGCCATCATCGACAGCGTGAACTCGCGCGTGGCCACACGCCCGTTCTGGTTTCTTGAGGTGATCGGTGCGGCGGGTGAGGCGGTGCAGCCCAGCCAGTACTTCAACCTGAGTGGCGGGCAGGCGACCATCACCGAGTTTGCTTATGGCCCGCAGCTCTACGGACAGTTTGCCGACGGTGGCAAGCTGGCCAACCTGAAAACCTTCGGCGAAACCTGGGGCCTGATGGGCAGCAGCAAGGCGGTGGCCTTCACCGACAACCACGACAAGCAGCGTGGCCACGGCGGCGGCGGCAACTACCTCACGTACCACAACGGCGCCACCTACGACCTGGCCAACGTTTTTATGCTGGCCTGGCCTTATGGCTACCCGGTGGTGATGTCGAGTTATGCCTTCCAGAAGGTCAACGACTACGACACCAGCTTCGGCCCGCCCTACAACAACAACGACGGCTCGACCCGCGGCCCCTGGGCCGACGGCGCCAGCGCTCCGGCCTGCTTCAGCCAGACACGCGGCGGCTGGGTGTGTGAACACCGCTTCCGCCCGATCGCCAACATGGTGGGCTTTCGCAACGCCAGCGCGAGCAGCTGGTCGGTCAACAACTGGTGGGACAACGGCAACAACAGAATCGCCTTCAGCCGCGGTGACAAGGCCTTTGTGGTCATCAACAAAGAGGGCAGCGCCTTGTCGCGCAGCTTCCAGACCGGCCTGGCCGCAGGCAGCTACTGCGACGTGATCAGCGGCGACTTTGCAGCCGGCGTGTGCAGCGGCACGGTGGTGACCGTCGATGGCTCGGGCCTGGCCACCCTCAACGTGGCGGCCAACTCGGCGGCGGCCTTGCACGTCAACGCCAAGCTGGGCGGCACGCAGCCAGGCGTGAGCACGGCCTTCACGGTGCAGAGTGCTGCGCCGGCCTCGGGCCAGCAGGTTTACGTGGTGGGCAGCGTGGCCGCGCTCGGCGCGTGGAACCCGTGCCAGGCGCTGGCGTTGCCGGCCGCATCAACCGGCCATGCAGGCACGGTCAGCCTGCCGGCCTCGACCAACGTGCAATACAAGTTCATCAAGTACAGCAGCTGCACCAGCGTCACCTGGGAGGGCGGCGGCAACCGCAGCCTCACCACACCGGCCAGCGGCACGGCCAGCGCCTGCGGTGTGTTCAACAGCACGGCCGCCTGCAGCACGGGCGGCAGCACCTCGACCGTCACCTTCAACCAGACCGCCAGCACCGTGGCGGGGCAAAGCGTCTACCTGGTGGGCAGCCTGCCGGCGCTCGGCAGCTGGGCGCCTGCCAGCGCTGTGCCGCTCACCCTGGTGTCGGGCAGCCTGTGGACTCGGCAGGTCACGCTGCCCGCGAGCACGGCCATCGAATACAAGTTCATCAAGAAAGACGGCAGCGGCAACGTGGTGTGGGAGAGCGGCGCCAACCGCAGCCTCACGACACCGGCGCCCGGTGCCTCGCAGACGGTCACCACCACCTGGAACTGAACCCACAAAACACACGCTTTGCGGCCGTGGCGCAGTAGACCGCGCCACCTTGATTACCGACTTGCCGCAAGGTGGGTCGGTATTTTTTTCGTCAGGTGGCCGGCCAGTGGCGAGCGAACACCGGCGCCACCTGCGGATGCTGCTCGATGCGCAACACCGTTTCAAGAAACTCCGGGCGGTGTTGCTTGATGTGGGCACGTGTGCCCGACCATTTCGACACCACGGCGGCCAGGTAGTCCAGCGCGCCCGGCGCTTCGCCGTTGAAAAACGGCTCGGCGTGGAAGCTGTCGGCAAAGATCTCCCAGCTGCGGTGCAACTGCGCCCGCGCGCCGAGCCGCACACGTTCGCGCAGTGGGTCGTCTTCCGCGCACTCGCTGATCCAGCGCTCGGGGTAGTCGCAGAGGCTGACGTTCGAGTAACAATTGGCGGCGATGAACACCAAGCCGCGAATGGCCTGCGCCCGCTTCGCCGCACCGGTGGGCAGCAGCGCCGCTTCGGGGTGGCTCAAGCCGAGGTGGATCAGGATGGCGGCACTCTCGGTCATCACGCTGCCGTCGGGGAACACCAGTGTGGGGATCTGCCCCAGCGGGTTCACGGCACGCAGCTCGGCCTGTGCCGAGTCACTTTCCCAGGTGGCGGCACGCACCGAGCGGTAGGGCAGGCCGATGCGCGCGAGGGCCAGCTCGACCGAGGACGAGCCTGAACCTTGCGCGCCGTAGAGGGTGTAGCCGGGCATCTGCGCTCCCATGGTTTGAGATGAAAGGCGTAACCCGGCTTGCGGGGGCATGTCCGCTAGGTTGAATGGGTCGACGTCAACGTTGCTTCGTAGCCTTCTTACGCGTTAGACCATAGACGTCCAGGATTCTTTTTGCCTTCGTGAGCTTTGCGCAGCCTTCTTCAAGTAGACGAATGAAGTCTCCGGCATCAGAGAAGTAGTTCTTGAAAGCGAGCCGAACCTCTTCGCTTGTATCCGCGCGAACAAGCACTATGTCTCGCTCAGGAAACTGATTCTCGAGGTCGAATAGCGCGCGGAGTGCGTCCGTAGCGTCGCGGTATGTCTTTACTTCCAGTGCCTTTCCGTCGGCGAATATGAGAATGGTGTTCTTGTTCTTTGATACTTTTCTGTCGGAAGCATTCAAGTCACTCAGCATTGAAAGAAGGGCATCTTTCTTGTAGACTTCTAGA
>JBKJJF010000125.1:0-26971 GCA_046598195.1 Rhizobacter sp.
CCCCGAGGCGCTGGCTTCCTGGTGCGCCACTGGCGATGGATTCTTGCGCTCGTGACCTTGCCGCTGCTGGCCTGGGCTTGGCTCTGGTACGTGCACCGCAGAGACTACGACGAGGCCGGTTTGCCCCGCGGCCCCAAGCTCTGAGCCTGGGGTGTTTTAGCTGAAGTCTCCATCGGCGAGCCGCTCTCAGCTGGCCTCGCTGAACTCCATGGTCCAGTTGGTCTCCCAGCTCTTGCCGTCATCTGCGGAGAAGGCCTGTTCCCAGCGTGGTGTGCCGTCGGGTTTCACTTGCCAGAGGAAGCGCACGACGATAGGTGTGCTTTTGTACGTGTCTTTGGCGAAGAAGGTGCCCACGCCGTCGGTGAACTCGCCGTTCATGGGCGCGTCGAGCGTGCCCGGCTGGCGGCCATCGAGCCACCAGATCGACCACTTGCGGCTGGTGGGGTCGAAAGTGCGCACCGTCATCGCGTAGTAAGGGTCGCCCGGAAGCTCCAGGTAGTTGTCGTCGCAGTTGCCCATGCCGCCCAGCGTCTTGCGGGTGGAGGTGGTGCCGGCGAACACGTCCCAGTCGGTGCATCCGACAAGGCGGTCTTTCAAGCGGCGGTGCTCGACGCGCCAATCGCCGATGAAAAAATTGAAATCGGAAGCTGCGGACATGGGTTTGCTTTCTGAAGTAGTTGCACGAAATACGCACACGAGCCTGCTCGTGGCGCCAGAGTCAGAATACGCGGATCGGGTAGTTGATCATCAACTGCACGTCATTGAATGACTTGCTTGGGTACTGTGTGTCGACCCGGGTGCGGTAGACATAGAAGGCGATTTTGGCGCCCTTGAGTGAACCATCCTGAACCACGTAGGCCGTTTTCACGGCCCATTCCCTGTGGCCGCCTCGCACGTATTCGCCATTCTTCCAATACAGGGAGTGCAAGGGGTCGCTGGGGTCGGGGTGAGCGGCGGCCGATGCTGAGCCATCCACGCCGAAGCCTTGAACCATCCACGCCATCAAGGTCCAGCCGGGGATGCCGGCGCGGTTGCCGTCAAAAACGTAGCGCAGTTGAACCGAGCGCTCGTGTGGGGCGTTGTAGTCGACGCCCATGGCGTTGCTCAGGTAGATGCCTGCGGTCTCTTGTGTGTAGTCCATGAACTCGTCGCCGTCGATCAGCTGGTAGCCCAGCACCAATGACGAGGCGCCCTTTTGGGCCGTCAACGCGGCGGCGTAAGCGTTGTTGTGAACCGGCCCCGCACGGGCCGCGCCCGATGCGCGGGTGATGTAGCTGTCGAACTGTGCGGTAAGACGAAAGCTGTCATCGAACTGCAGCTTCTTGCTGGCCGAGAGGTAGTACTGGTTCCACAAGTCGCGGTACTGGCTGGCGTAAAGCGCAAACGATGAAGATTCAAACTGTGCGGCAGCGCCTGCGTAGCTGATGCGATCGAAGGGCAGGCCGGCGTAGGCGGTTGACAGCCCGCGCAGCCTGTCGTCGCCACGCGGGATCACGCCGTCGAAGCTGCCGGCCGCGAGGGTGATGTCTTTCAGGTCGCCGCTGACAAGCGAGAGCCCGCGGAATGTGGGTGGCAGCGCACGAATGTCGTAGGGCTGCAGGTAGGGGTTGTTGACCGTCTGCAGACCATACTTCAGAGTGGTGTCACCGGCCTTGGCCTTCAAGGCGTATTCGCCAAGGTAGCCCCAGGCGGTGTCGTGTACACCGCTGCCGTCTTCACGGTAGTGCACCATGTTGCGCGAGTCGCTGTCGCCGTCGAGACGCACCGCGCCGTACAGGCCGGCGTCGAACCCGACCCCAGGGCCGCCAGGTGTCGGCCCGAAGTAGTCGGACTGAAACACCAGCCGACCACTCTGCACTGCGCCGTGACGGCGCGCCCCGTTGACGATGCGAAGGTCTTCCACGTAAGTTCTGAGCAGCAGGTCGAGCCGCCCCGGAATGGCCGCGGGTTGCGACTGCGCAGGCGCGGGCGCCGGCTCGGCTGCATGCACGGCCGAGGCCGTCAGTGCAAGCATGCAGCCGATGATTGCCGCCACGCTGGGTGTGGTGGGCTGCTTCATTTGGCTTCGGTGAATTCCATGAGCCAGTCGATCTCCCAGGTCTTGCCGCCGTCGTTGGAGAACTCTTGCTGGAAGCGCGGGTGCACCCAGTCGCAGGTCCAGGTGTAGCGCACCTTCACCGGCTTGTTGTCGAGTTCGTCGTCTCCGACGAAGACCCCCAGGCCCTGGTGAAACCTGCCATGCAAAGGTGGCGAGATGGATTTCGGGTCGTGGGCGTCGTAGATCGACCAGCGGCGGGTCATCGGGTCATAGAGGCGCAGGATCACCAGCTTGTAGTTGGGACGCCACTTCGGGAAGACGATCTCTTCGATCATGCCCATGTCACCGACACGGCGTGAGTTCTCGAACCCCTCCATCTCTTCCCATTTGGTAGAGCCAACGAAGCGGCCGACACGTTTGCGCCCTTTGATCGTCCAGCTGCGCCCGGAGATGAAGTCGTAGTCGCGGGTGCCGTCATGGTCGGGCCCTGAGTTGGCTGTCAGGCAGTTTCCAGAGGTTGCTCGGGTGTCCGGCTGCGCCGCGGATGGGCTGCTGACACAAGCGGCCAGCGCGAGGCCGGTGACAAGAGTGGGTAGTTTTTTCATGGTGTGTTTTCCTTTCGAAGTTGAGGTGAAAAATGCTTCACGTGGTCACGGTTGCAGGGGCAGCGGCGAGCGCCGGGGTCGGGCTGGCAAGTTGATGGGTCGGCGAGCGCGCTGGTGGGCGTGGCTCAGTGCGCATGTCGTCGAGCACACACTTGGCGCGAAAGCCGACCACGCTCAGCAGCGTGTCCGAGATTCCGTGCGTGGCCTCGTTGATACCCAGCACGTGCAGCGATGCGCCGGGTGCGCAGGGCACGCTGGCGCGGTAGTTGCGGCTCACCCCCAGTTCGTCGATGGCAAGAGAGCGCATCGCACCGCCCAGCAGCGCAGGCACCTCGTTCTTGTAGCCAGTGCCCAGCACCACCAAATCGAAGGTGTCGTGGGCGGGTTGGTTGTCATGGCCGCGGGTCCAGTGAATCGCGATGCGTTCGCCCAGCAATTCGGCCCGCAGGAGGCGGCACTGCGTATGAATCTGGGCGCGGTTCTGGCCGTCCATGCGCTGCAGGTAATGAAATCTGAACAGCGACTCCAGTGTTGACGGTGTTGCGCCTGCATAGTTGGAGTCGCGCATGGCCGCGAGCACCTGGCCTCGTGTTTCTTCGGGCGCGTCGTAGAACGAGTCGACGAAGTCGTTGCTGTAGAGCGCGTTGGTGAACTTGCTGCCGCCATAGGGAACCAGCCCGACCGAACGCATCAAGAGCCGCACCCGCGCTGCCGGGAAGCGACGCACGCATTCCTCATACACCTCGGCACTGCTCTGTGCGCCCCCCACCACGGCGATCGAGTGCACTTGATCGACGTCAAGCTGCGCCAGCCGCTCCAGAAACCGCGATGCGTGCAACAGCCTCGGGCTGCTCAGGCCGCAAAACGGTTCGGGCACGTGGGCTTGCCTTCCAGCGCCATAGACGAGCCGGCGTGCCCTGTACTCGCGCCCGTCGCGGCACACGACCCGCCAGCGTTGCACACGCCCGTGTTCGTCGAGTTGCGGTTGGATCGTGTCCACCGCCGATGAAAACCGCACCTCGACCGTGTGCAGCTGCTCCACACACCAGCGCAAGTAGGCGGAGATTTCGCGGCGGTACGGAAAGAACGTTTGCAGGTTCACGAAGTCTTCGAGACGCCCCGTCTTGTGCAAGAAGTTCAAGAAGGTGAACGGGCTGGTCGGGTTTCTGAGGGTGGCCAGATCTTTCAAAAACGACACCTGAGACTGGGCCTGCGGGAAAAGCATGCCGGGGTGCCAAGAGATGCCCGCGCCGGCCTCCAGCATCACAACCTTCTTGGTGCCGGGCGGGCGGCCGAACTCTTCCATGGCGACCGCGAAGGCGATGTTCGAGGGGCCCGCCCCGATGAGCAAGATGTCAGCTTCTTCCATGGTGCGGCTCATGACGCGAGCTGCTCGCCGAACAAGGCGGGCGGGAGCTTGTGCAGGAAAAGCGCGTTCTGCTCGTCGATGCCCGCCGCGGGCACCCCGGTCAGGCTGCGATGGAGTGCATCCCCGGCGACGGGGGCAATCGGCGACAGCGCGACCGCCAGACAGCGCAGAAGGTGCGCCACGTCGCCGAGGTAGACCTCGCCATCGCGCAGCCTGGCGTTGATGTACTCCATCAAGTGCAGGATGTCTTCCGCGGCTTGGCGCAGATGAAAGCGCTCCAGCGAGTAGCTGTCGAAGATGCGCGAGAGGGCAGCGCGAGCAACCTTCGCCGCTCCGGCAGACGGCTCGCCCGCGGGCCCCTCGAAGCCGTCGATGAGGGCGTTGTACTGGCTGGCGATGCCGCTCCACAGGCGCCGTGGCCCACGGGTCAACACGCCCACCATGTCGGCTTCGTTGAAGTTGGCCTTCTCGAAGCCTGGGTGGTTCCAGGCAGCGTAGAAGCGGATGGCGTCGACCGAGTGGCGTTTGAGCAGGTCGCGTGACCAGATCGCATGGTTGTTGCTGGTCGAGAACTTCTGGTGATCGAGGTTGTAGAACTCGTTGTTCAGGGCGCCATGGGGCAGCCAGCGGCCGTCATCGATGAGCGACATCATGGCGGTGTGCACGATGGCGTAGAAGTAGGCGTTGTCGAAGCCGTAGAAATTGACGAACGCGGGTTGTGCGCCGAGCGAGGTGTTGCGGGCCAGCGCACGCTTGTACGAGTAGATCTGCTGCGCCATGATTTCAGGCCAGGCGTTGATCACCTGCCCGGGGAAATCGGCATGCGCCACCGGGAAGCCCCATGTGCCCGGCATGGTGACCGGGAAGTCAGGCAACCCGTGCTTGAGCGCGTCTTCGACCACCCAACGAAAGCGCGGCCGAAACCGCGGGTTGCGTTCGTACACACGCACGATGTTCTGCCTGAAGCGCTCTAGCTCGAGCACCATCACCTCGACCTGCTCGACGACGAGCGTCTTCTCGCCGGTCAACGTGACCGACGGGTTGAGCAAGCTGCTGGGGTCGTTGACGCTGCTGCACGATTCGCAGATACCGCACTTGCTTTGCGACAGGCAGCTTGGGCAGTGCCCCGACACACCGGCTTCGTCAAGGAACTCGCCGGTCTGCAGTGAGCGAAAGATCGGGAAGGGCTTCTTGACCAGCACGCCGCGGGAATAAAGGTCATGGAACAGCCGCTGAACCGATTCGCGGCTGGCGTTGTCGACCGGGAAGTAGTCGTCGACTTCGATCGAGGCTTCGTCGAGCGTGGCGACGATGTCGTTGGTCCAGTGGTCGGCGAGCTCGTGGGGGTCGCGCTTCTGGCGCAGCGCGGTGACCCGCACATAGGACTGGTTCACGTCGCTGTAGCAGCTGGTGAAGACCTTGGCGCCTTGCAGGCGCGTGGCTCGGGAGAAGGCGTCGGCTGAAAGAAACGGGCCGCTCAGATGGCCAACGTGCAGCCCGCCGTTCGGGGTGGGCGGCGGCAGGGTCACAACAAATGCGGTGGGCGTGTTGGGGTTCATGGGGTCTTTCCGTGGCTGAAGAGGTGGAAAAGGAGGTGGGCCTCAATCGAGGCTGCAGTCGGAGGCGCCGTGTTCGTCCCAGTACATGTCGAGCATCTGGAAGCGCTCGCTGCATGAGGTGTTGCGTATCGAATGGGTGGCGTGCCGAGGGATGTAGGCCACGTCGCCTTCGCCGATGTGGGTCTCCTTGCCTTCGACGGCCAGCAGCGCGCTGCCGGTCAAGACGATGAAGGTTTCTTCTTCGTCGTGTTGGTGGGCATCAACGAACTCGTTCGGCTCCAGCAGCACGTACATGCAACCGGCCTCGGTCAGGCGGCGTTTGGTGTTGACCTTGCCCCCCCACGGGAACAGGCGGCGCGTTTTGACGCCGTATTCGTGGGTGTACTGCGCCTCGGCGCCGCGTCGGATCAGTGTTTCGATTTTCATGGGGTATGTCTGTGTTCCGTGCTCGGGCAAAGCTCCGCCTCGGGGGCCGTGTTGGCGGCTCCATGCGGGGTTTGGGTTGGGGTCTAAGAAAGTGCTGGCTGAGCCGCTGGTTTCCTCGGCCGGCTCAGCATCAGCAGGCCGCAGCTCAGGGTGACGCCGGCCAAGGCCAGATAGATGTAGCGGCTGGACACGGTGTCGCCGAGATATCCCACCAGGCCATACACGCCGAGACTGGCCCACGAAATGACCATGACCACGCCCGACTTGATCTTGCCGAAGTGGGCGGCGGCCACGGTTTTGGCGATTTCGGTGTCGCCATTGATTCGCAGCATCACGCCCAGGCAACCGAGCACCAGGTAAGCGAGAGTGGCGTGAACCGCGGTTTGCGCCGCTGCCAGCGTGACCAGACCCAGGGCGAACACCACCAGGCAGACCGCGCCCACCCGCGCCGCGCTGCCGCGCTTGAGCAGCATGTTCAGCAGCAGGCCACCGGCAATCGCACCCACGCCCCAGCCGGCGTCGATCAACCCGAAAGCTTCTGCCCCGGCGTTGAGCTCTCGCACCACGAAGCCGGGCAGCAGGGTGTTGCAGACGAAGACCGTGAGATAGGCCAACACCTGTTGCATGACGATCATCAGCAAGAAGGCGCGCTGCGGTGTCTCTTCAACGGCGCGCCGGAACTGTGCGATCACGCCGCCGTCGGCGGCCCGAGGCTGCAGCGGTGTCACCACGGGCCGGTGTGCTGTTTGGATCCACACCAGCAGCCCGGCCGAGGCCAAGAAGGAACAGGCGTTGATACCCACCACGGTGTCGGTACCCAAGGCAGCGACGGCAAACCCACCGAGGCTGGCGCCGAGCAGAGTCCCCACCTGGCTGGCCATGCTGCCCACAATGTTGGCGGGCAGCAGCTTTTCTTTGGACACCAGGTCACGAATCAGTGCGCCGATCGCGGGCTGGAAAAAGTTGTCGCACAGCGCGATGAAGAAGCTGGCCACGTAGATGTGCAGTGGCCGCAAGCTGCCCGTGGCCATGCCGACAGCCAGTAGCAACAAGATGGCGAATCGGAGCAGATCGGCTGCGGCGCACACATGCTTGGGGTTCCAGCGATCGACCAGCACACCGACCACCGGCGACAGCAACAAGCCGGGCAAGGCGGTGGCGATGAATGCCCACCCGATCGCCATCGTCGACCCGCTGGTCTTGAAGAGGTACCAGGAGATGGCCACGAAGTACATGCCGCTGCCGATCGCTGCCAGCAGCGCCGCGATGAAATATTTGCGGTACTCGCGCTGATGCAAGACCAGGCCAAGGTTCGAGATCATGCGAGCTCGACCAAGATGTTGCGCAGCGCCCGGTCAGCATTGCTGACGGCGTCTTGACGCGTGTTCCCGATGGCCAGCACATAGCCCGGCCGCTCAGCGGAATGCCGAGACTCTTTGACCGTGGCGCCCAGCTTGATGCCGATGTCGGCGCGCACGACACCGTCGAGCTTGCCGGCCTCTTCGACGCCAGTCAGCCCGACGACCGTGCCAGCCAAGGTTTGCATGTAGCGGATGGCCGCGCCGCCTTGGCCGCCTTTCTTGACGCCCTCAAACTTGCCAGCGAAGCCTTTCAAGGTCTCGCCGATCATGTCGACGCCATAGACGTATTCGGCCATCTCGAAGATGCGGTCGCCGCCGGTGCGGGTGTGTGACTCGACGATGATCGGGCCCGCCTCGGAGAGGATGATCTCGGTGTGCGACGGGCCGTACACATGCCCGATGCTTTCCAGGAAGGTCTCGACCATCTGCTCCAGCCGCAGCACCGTCTGCGCGGGCAAGTCGGACGGCATGGTGTGGCCGGCTTCAACGAAGTTGCTGCCGCCGATGATCAGCTTGTCTGTCACCCCCACCACGGTGTGCATGCCGCCCCAGGTCACCGCCTCGACGCTGACTTCCCTGCCCTCGATGAACTTTTCGGCGATCAGCTTGGGGTCGGGGAAATCGAGGCCGGCGACCTCGCGGAACACCGGGTCGGCCACGATTTCGGCATGTACGGCCTCGACCTCGGCGGCACTGTGGATCTTGTGAACCTGGATGCTGCCCACCCCATTGGCGGGCTTGAGAATGATGGGCCAGCCGTGTTCGTTGCCGAAGTCGACAACGCTGTGGCTGTCGGTGACCTCAATGAACGGGATGGATGGAATGCCCGCCGCCTGCAGGTGCTTGCGCATGAGGCACTTGTCGCGCGTCAGCAGCACCGGCTTCAAGGGGTTGCCGCGGATGCCGAGCCGGTCTGCGATCAGCGCGGCGTTCAAGATGCCGAGCTCCTGAAATGACACCACCGAGTCGAACGGCTGATCCTTGTGCAAGGCTTCGACGATGGCGATCACGGCCTTGTCGGGCAAGGCCGAGGTGACGAGTTGGTCGATGAGCGCGAGGTCTTCGGGTTTGACATCAACCTTCCGCTGAACGACCGTCAGGTCGAATTCCAGGTCTTTTGCCTTGCGATAGATGTCGGTCCAACCGCCGATCATGACGAGTCTGAGTCCCATGCTTGCTCCAGGTTTGTTAGTGCAATTGCGTTGCTGTTTCTGAAAGGCTGCGCGTGGCGTGCGGTCGTGCGCAGGCACGCACGACCCAGGCCGCGTGGCGGGCCTCGCCCGACGCGAGAAAGCAGCCTTGGGCGCGCACCCACCGCGCGAAGTCGCCCACCGGCGGTTTGCCTTCGTGCCATTGCGCCGCCAGGCCGCAGGCCTGCATCAACAGCGCTTCGTACGACGGGTCGGGTGTGACAACCGAGCAGCCGGCGCCCAGGCGACGCGCGGCATCGCTGAACTCTGAGACGGCTGCTTCGTCCGAAAAGATCGTCGCGGTGCGCGGCGGGTTCGGGTGCGAGCGCTGCATGAAATCGAGCGCCTGGTGGGCCACCGCCAGCACCACGCAGAGCGGGGCGTTTGGCGGGGCCGTGTTCGCCGTGTCGAGCACACTCACGATGCCCGGGCCCAACTCGGCCTGCAAGCGCTGCAGCAGGCGTTTGGCATAGGCGGACCCGTCCACCCGCACTTCCACCGCGAGTGGCGCCGTGGCGCGCGCATGCAGCCAGTCACTGATGGAGCGGGCCTGGGCTGCGTCATTGGCGCACAGCCTGTAGACCCCCGAGCCGACCTGCAGCCCCGCATCGCTCGCGGCCGGCAGCAACAGCTCGATGCCGTGGGTGCGATAGAACGGCATCACCACCCGGGCGCAGTCGCTGTTGAAATGGCCGATCACCAGCCGCACGCCGCCGCGCTCGAACTCTTGGGCCAGCGCCAGGGCCCGTTCGGGCGTGGAGACGTCGTCACCCAGCAGCACGGGCACCGCGCGCCGCTGCAAGAAGTTGAGCGCGGCATGGAAGAACGGCGCGTGCGCCACCCGGCGGCCCGAGAGGCTGCCAGCGATTCCGACCCGTGGCCCCGCGGGTTTGGTGATGCGTTGAACGTGCTTCATCGTTGCGCCCTTAGGCCGGCAGCGCCTGCTCGGCGTGGGCTTGCAGCTTGGCCACCACGGCTTGCGCCGCGGCTGGCGCCAGCTTGACGCCGTTGCCGCTGAAGCCGGCCGCAACGAGCACGCCTGACGGCGCGTCGGCCCAGGCGACCACACCGCGCCCGGTGGCGTCGTAGGCATCAAAGCGGCGGTACCCGCCGAGTGCCACGCTGCCGTCGAGCCAGGCGAAGCGCTGGCCTGCGCGGGCGATTGCGTCGGCGCGAGCATCCGCGAGGGGCGGCGTCACGATCTCGGGGTCGATATCCCAGGTGTCAACGGGGCAGCCGATGAAGACCGCGCCAGCGCCTTGTGGGCGCCCGTAGGCCTCAGTGCTGAGGTCGACAAAGGCCGGCAAGGGCTGCGCTTCGGCCTTGCGGCTCATGAGGTTGATCTGGATCGCTTTCGAGCGCAAAACGGCCGGTGCGCACACGCCCAGGCGGCGGTTGAGCGCGGGAGTCCATGCGCCGGTGCACACCACGACCTGCTCGCACCCAATCCGGCCGATGTTGGTCTCGACGCCGCAGACCGTGCCGTTTTCGGAGGTGATGCCTTGCAGTTCGACGCCTGTCATGGCGGCGCCGCCATCTTGCTGGCCCATGCTGGTCAGCAAGCGCGCCAGAGACAGCGGGTCCACGTGGCCTGCCTCGGGCTCGTACACCGCGGCGCACAAGCCCTGTCGGGACGCAAGATGGAACCGGCTGGCCGCCGCTTCGGCCGTCATCCACTCCAGCTCGACTTCATTCGACAGGCTGGCGTGCGCGGCGCGGGCTTGAGCACAGTGCGCTTCGTCGATCAGCTGAAGAAACCCGGTGCGTTGAATGCTGAACTCGCCGCCGCTCGTGCGTGCCAGGTTGCGGTAGAAGTGCAGCCCTTGCACGCACTGCTCAGCTAGCAACGGGTCGAGATGGAAGGCCCTGACGATGCCGCCGGAGAAGGCGGTGGCGCCCAAGCCCGGCCTGGATTTTTCGATCAGCAGCACCTCGCGGCCCCACGCGCGACTCAAGCGCTGGAAGACCGCGGCGCCGATGATGCCGCCGCCCGCGATGACGATGCGGTGGTGGTTCATGTGGACATCGAAGCGTGACGGCTCGCGACTCGGGCATCGCGGGGCGGCGTGCCGGCCTGCGTGCTGAGGAGTTCGCCCAAGATCTCGCCCGCGCGGATCGACAGGTTGGACAGCAAGGTGTCGCTGAGCCCGTGGGTGGCCTCGTTGCAGCCTTGCAGATAGACGCCGTAGCCGACGCCGTCCTTCATGGCGGCCCGGTAGTTGCGGTTCACCTTGGGGCGCATGCTGTCGAGGTCAAGGTCGAAATCGTGGGCGATGGCCGACAAGACCTTGGGCGGGTTCGGGTACATGTAGCCGGTGGCCATGACCACGGTGTCGGCTTCCATCGATTCTTCGCTGCCGGTTCGCCCGTCTTCGCTGATGATCTGCACGCCGCGTTCGCCTTCGGTGATGCGCTGCGCCTTGGAAAAGTTTTTGAACTTCAGGCGCACCCGGCCGGTCACGCGCTCGCGGTACTGGATCTCGTATAGGCGAGTGATCAGCGGCGCATCAACCACTGAGTAGTTGGTGTCTTGGTGGTCTTCGAACAGTTTGCTGCGCAGCTCGGGCGGTGCGGCGCTGATGTCGTCGACAAAAGCCGAATCGAAAATGCCGTTGACAAACTCGCTGCTGTCGGAAGGCTTCAGGCCATAGCCGCGAAACATGCAAGTCACCGATGCCTGCGGGAAGCGGCCGTGGATGTCGTGGGCGATTTCGGCCGCGCTCTGGCCCCGGCCGATCACCACAAACCGATGCCCTGGCGCCGGCTCGCTCAGGCGGGCGATTTTGTGCAGGTACTGCGAGCTGTGCCACACCCGCTCGCTGTCGTGCCGAACGTGCATCGCCGAAGGAAACTTGGGTTGCCCCCCCACGGCCACTACCAGGTTGCGCGCCAGGATCTTGTGCGCCTGGCCACTGGCGGCGTTGATGAAGCTGACTTCGGCCAGTTGCCCGGGGTGGCGCCCGGGGGCGCTTACGGTGTTGACGCTGCAGCCGTACTGCACGTACTTCTTCAACCGCTCGGCGACCCAGGCCATGTAGAGGTTGAACTCCACACGCGTCGGGTAGAAGTTTTTGAGGTTGATGAAGTCGCTCAAGCGGCCATGCGACTTCAGGTAGTTGATGAAGGTAAAGCGGCTTTCGGGGTTGCGCTGTGTCACCAGGTCCTTGAGGAAGGAGATCTGCATCACGGTGTCGTCCAGCAGCATGTGCGGGTGCCAGGCGAAAGCGGGCTTTTGCTCCAGAAAGAGCGTGCGCAGGCTCGCGCCAGCGTCGCGCTCTTCAATCGCCGCCGCCAGCGCGAGGTTGGACGGCCCGAACCCGATGCCCACCAGATCGTAGGTTTGAATCTCTTCAGTCTTCATGTGTTCCCTTTGTCGCCAACGCCTGATGCAGCTGTGCGCATCACGAATAGAGCAAGCCGTTTTCTTCCCACGCGACCAAGGTGTTCTGGTCTTCTTGCAGATCGGCCTGGCTCTCGTTCGCGAGCCAGATGTGGCCGGGTGCCGAAGTGAGCGAGTCCGTCACGACCAGCTTGTCGCCGAGGTGGGGCATGTGGTCGCCGGCATAACTCGCGATCTGAGCCAGTTGCCGTTTGCCCATCACTTGGCGCACCTCACCGGCCGTGCGCGAGATCAGAAAGTGCGCGATGACGTGCCGGCTGTAGACCACGGATTGCGCCGCTTTGCGACTGAATTCGTCGGGCGCGATGTGCGAGTCCACCGACAGCTCAAGTTGGGTGAATGGCGCGTAGTCGCGCAGCACGGCCACCGCATCGCCGCCGTGCATGCGTGCGTTGACTTCAACCAGCACGGGGCCGCGCGGCGTGTCAATCAGCTCGACATGTGCGGCGCCGATGCCGATGCCCAGCGCCTCGATCACGCTCTTGGTGTAGCGGATCAGTTCGCCATGCGCGTCCATGTCAGGCGTCAGAAAGGCCGAATGCCGGTAGACGGTCTTGCCTTGCGCGTTGGGCAGCTTCTCGTACTTGGTGACGTTGGTGACCAGGCATTCGCCGTCGCAAGAAACGGTGTCGACCACCCACTCCTGGCCGTCCAGGTACTCCTGCACCAGTGCGTGCGTATTGGGGGCGCCGAAGAGGTTGTTGGCTTCAAGCACCTTGCGCACCGCGGCCAAGGCCTCTTCGCGGTTCGCGCACAGGTTGATGTTGTCGGAGCCGGCCGAGGCCGCGGGCTTCACGATCACCGGGTAGTGATCGCGGGCGTCGAGCCAGGCCTCTGCCTCATCGCTGCGTTCAACCATGCACTGCGCCACCGCACGCTGGCCCAGCGCCCGGATGGTCTCTTGCATCAGGTACTTGTCACGGCGAACCGCGCTGCTCGCCGGGTCGTTGCCTGGCAGGCCAAAACGGGCCGCAAGTTGATCCATCAACGCGATGCCGGTTTCGAGGCCGGTCATCACGCAGCACGGGTTGAAGCCGGCGAGGTCGGCGGCAAGTGCATCGACACCATCGCAGGCCTCGATGACGGCCGCGTACTTTTCCGGCTCGAACGATGCAGCGAAGAGTGCAGGGATGCTGCTGCTCAGCACCGCCACGCTTGGTATGCCGCGGCGGGCAAATTCGTCCACCAGAAAACGGCCACTGGAGAAGGGGTCGAGGATCACGGCGTGGGGGGGTGTTTGTTGCTTCATGCGTGCGCTCCGCTGTGTGGGGCTTAGGTGATTGGTTGGCTGGCCCTGTTGCCGCCGTCTAGGCGAGGGCCGGCTGAGCTTGGGTTGAAGCTTGGTGTGGCGCCGGCGTGGGGCGGTGGGTTTCGACGAGAGCGTCGTGGGTGCGCTGGTTGCAGTGGATGCGCGCGGCCACCAGCCAGTCGCGGCCGTCGTAGTGCGATGGGCCGAGACGCTCGATGTCCACCCCCCAGCGCATGGCCAGCCGCTCGATCGGCACCGTGGTGCAGAAGACGATCTGCTGCCCTCCTTGCGAAGCAACAAAACGGGTGGCCTCCAGCAACAGCCGCTTGCCCACGCGTGTTTGCACTTGCAGGCTGCGGGGGTCATTGCCACGCGCCAGATCGCTGGCCGCGTAGCGCGAGAGTTCCCACACCAAAGGGCTGCGCACCGGCTCGCCGCCTTCGATCAACTGCGGGAAGTGCGTTGCCAAGAGGTAGTTTTGCGTGGTGGGCAGCAGACGGGCGTAGCCGACCAGTGCGCCGCTGTCGCCGCGCGCCAACACGTGCACGGCCGCGGCGACGTCGAATTCGTCTTGCTCGATGCCGCCTTGCGCGGGCAGCTTCCATTGCAGCCCCTGCACAAACACCTGGTGTCGGTATCCGCCAATGAGCAGGCGCGTCGTGCTCGGCATGAACCTGTCTGCGATGAAGCTGATGTGCATGGGCATGTGCGCTACCTGCGGTCGGTTGAATCAGAGGCGCTATTGCAACCGAGCAACTCACACACAACAACTGACAGAACTGCTAGGCGGCCGTTCTTGCGCGCGTCTTTACCATGACAGCCAATGAAAACAAATGAAACACAGGGAGCCGCCGACTTTTACGTAAGGTCGGGGGAATTGCACTTCCAGCGCGCGCCGTTGCGCCATGTTCAGTCTGAGCTGGAGTTCACGAGCGAGGCCAACCCCTCGCGCGATTCAGAGGGTGCGAGCGCCTCAGAGTTGTGTGGCTGCTCCGAATGGGTCACGGAGTCCGACCCCCCTATAACCGCGGGTTGGGACTGGACGGTGACACCTTCGGGTGACGTGTTGCTGAATCGACACTCCGTTCGCACCAACCTCATGATTGTTGACGAGAGCGGCAACGACCTAGGGCATGTGGTTAGCATTGCAGCCGTCGTTCGGCGGATCGAACAGTTGCCTTGGCAACGCTGCGCGCTCTTGGTGCTGCGTGGGCCCCCTTGATTGACCCCCTAGGGGTAGGGGCCGCGCCTGGAGCATCGCTGACTAGACTGCGTTGCGGCAGCCCGCGAGTGGCCCTTGTGTTTTTTGTCTGGCGCAAGATTTTTCAGCAGCGCCCGGCAACCTGCCACATGACGCCGCACGGCGGGAGGAAAGCATGAAGCATTGGCAGTCAGATCAGTTGCGTCTGGTGAGTTGCGCGGGGAGCAGCGAAGCCACGTTCGAGACCGTTTTGTCCGAGGTCAATAAACTCGGCTTTCGTTATTGCTCATTCGGGATGAAAGGGCCCTTGCCACTGGCCACCCCGCGCGCGCTGTGGCGCAGCAACTACCCGATCGGCTGGCAACAGCGCTACCAGGAGCAAGATTACGTTCGCTGCGACCCGACGGTGGCACTGGCCTTTGTCAGCGATGGCGTCATTCTGTGGAGCGATGAATTGTTTGCTGCCTGCCCGCAGATGAGGGCCGAGGCTTGTTCGTTCGGGCTGGTTCATGGCTGGGCACAACCGCGGCACGACGCGCATGGCATCGTGAGCCTGCTGAGCTGCGTCAGAAGCGATCCGCCCATTTCCGAAGAGGAACTGACAGCCAAGAGTGAGCGGCTGCAGTGGCTGTCATTCCTCTGCCACGAAAGCATGCTGGGCCACTGGGGGCCGACCTTGCGCAATAGCCTCGAATCTGAACTGTCAAACCGTGAGCTGGAGGTGCTGCGCTGGTCCTGCGACGGCAAGACCTCGGCAGACACGGCCGAAATCATCGGCGTGTCGGAGGCGACTGTGAACTTTCACATGCGCAACGCTTGCCTGAAACTCGGCACGCCCAACAAGACTGCGGCAGCCGTTCGCGCTGCGCTGATGGGGCTGCTGCGTTAGGGCTGGCCCTTGCGCCCGCCTGCGCAGCACCCGCGGGCGCGCTGGATCAGCTGGTCGGCCAGGTGCTGGGCCTGGCTGGCGTGGGCGCTTCCGTCGAGGTCGGCAAAACGACGGTGGCTGTCGAAGTAGATGTTTTCGGCCGTGGTTTGAAGTGTGGGCAACATCTGGAAGACAAAGGCCCGCATCGCCAAGGCGCCGAGGTCGCGCTCGATGATCTCGCGCGCCATGCGGGCCGCAGCCAGGTACTTCGCGGCGTTCATGCCGACATGCCGCGAGTCAACCACCTCCAGAAAGACGATCTGGTCTCGAAGCTGGGTCATGTCTCGGGGCACTGTGGGTCTCCTGAGGCGGCGTTGCGCCCGTGCCGACGATTTTCCGGCCCGCTTGAGGCGTTGAAGCGGCGAGTTGAGGTGCGAATGCCGGCCTTATGCGCGCAAGGCACGCCCACCCTCGACCGGGCAAAAACATTTTTCTCCAGGGTGTAATTTTTGGGGTCGTCTTCACGAATAAGAGGCATAACGATGATCGGAGGGGAGGGCCGTGCCCTGCCCACCCACCGCAACCCACCGAGACGCCATTGATGCACCCCACCCTGCACCTGCTCGCCAAGACCGACTTCCCGGCCTTGGCCCGCGCTGCCTTGACCACGCTGCAAGTCAACCTCGGCTACCGCTGCAACCAGAGTTGCCTGCACTGCCATGTGAACGCCAGCCCGCAACGCACCGAGATGATGGACGGCGACACCATCGACCTGGTGCTCGCCGTGCTGCGCGCGCGCAGCATTCAAACGCTCGACCTCACCGGCGGCGCCCCCGAGCTCAACGAGCACTTTCGCCGGCTGGTGCAGGCGGCGCGGGCCATGGGCGCAAAGGTGATCGACCGCTGCAACCTCACCATCTTGAGCGAACCCGGGCAGGATGGCCTGGCCGAGTTTTTGGCCGCGCAGGGGGTGGAGGTGGTGGCCTCACTGCCTTGTTACTCGGTGGCCAACGTCGACCGCCAGCGTGGTGACGGTGTGTTCGAGCGCAGCATCAGCGGGCTGCAGGCCCTGAATGCGCTGGGCTACGGCATCGAAGGCTCGGGGCTCACGCTCAACCTGGTCTACAACCCACAAGGCGCATCGCTGCCGCCCGCTCAAGCCGCACTGGAGGCCGATTACAAACGTGAGCTCGGCGAACATTTTGGCATCCGCTTCAACCACCTGTTTGCGCTGACCAACATGCCGATCCAGCGCTTTGGCAGCACGCTGGTGTCCAAGGGCACGTTCCAGGGCTACATGCAGCTGCTCAAGAGCGCCTACCGCCCCGAGAACCTGGGCACGGTGATGTGCAACAGCCTGCTCAGCGTCGATTACCAGGGTGACCTGTACGACTGCGATTTCAACCAGATGCTGGGCCTGCATGCGCGGCTAGGGGGCCAGGGCCGGCCGCACCTGCGCGACCTGCTCGCGCACGACGCCACCGGCGAGCGCATCCGCGTGGCTGACCACTGTTATGGCTGCACGGCCGGGCAGGGCAGCAGCTGCGGTGGTGCGCTCGAAGCCGGGTTGGCCCCAGTGGCTGAGCGCGCCGCGTGATGGCGGCCGCGTCTGGCAAACGTGGGTTGTGGGTCACCGCCGCGCTGGTGGCCGTGCTCGCCTTCCTGGCTTACCGCCACTACGAGCTGGGCAGCCTGCTCACGCTCGATTCGCTGAAGGCCAGCCGCGACAGCCTGCTGTCGACCTACCAGCAGCACCGGTGGGCCACGCTGGCGGTTTTTTTCGTGGCCTACGTGGTGGCCACCGCCTTGTCGATCCCCGGCGCCACCATCTTCACGCTGGCCGCGGGTGCGATGTTCGGCCTGTGGGTCGGGCTGCTGCTGGTGTCGTTTGCGTCGAGCCTCGGCGCCACGCTGGCCTTCCTGGTTTCGCGCTACCTGCTGCGCGAGAGTGTGCAGAGCCGCTTCGGCAAGCAGCTCGCACCGATCAACGAAGGGGTCGAGCGAGACGGTGTGCTGTACCTGCTCAGCCTGCGCCTGGTGCCGGTGTTTCCGTTCTTCATGATCAACCTGCTGATGGGCCTCACGCCGATGCCCGCGCGGCGTTTTTATTGGGTCAGCCAACTCGGCATGCTGGCGGGCACGGCGGTGTATGTGAACGCCGGCACGCAGCTCGTGGCCATTCAGAGCCTGCGTGACGTGGTGTCACCGGGCCTGCTGTTCAGCTTTGTGTTGCTCGGGGTGTTCCCCCTCATCGGCAAGGCGATTGCCGACGCGCTGCGGGCGCGCAAGGTCTACGCCCGCTGGCCCCACAAACCGAAGGCGTTTGACCGCAACATCGTGGTGATCGGTGCTGGCGCGGGCGGCCTCGTCACGTCTTACATCGGCGCGGCGGTGAAGGCGCGCGTCACGCTGGTCGAAGGCCACAAGATGGGCGGCGATTGCCTCAACTTCGGCTGTGTGCCCAGCAAGGCGCTGATCCGCTCGGCCAAGCTCGCGCAGCAAATTCGCAAGGCCGGCTCGCTCGGCCTGCGAGATGCCCACGGCACCGTCGACTTCGCTGCCGTGATGGCGCGGGTGCAGCGGGTGGTGGCCGACATCGAGCCGCACGACTCGGTCGAGCGTTACACCGGCCTGGGGGTTGACGTGGTGCAAGGCCACGCCCGCATCACCTCGCCCTGGAGTGTGGCGATCACCACCCCCGAAGGCACCCGCACGCTGACCACCCGCAACATCGTGATCGCCGCTGGCGCGCAGCCCTTTGTGCCGCCGATTCCTGGCCTGGCCGAGGTGGGTTGTGTCACCTCCGACACCGTCTGGGGCTTGACCGAGTTGCCGCCGCGCCTGGTGGTGCTGGGCGGCGGCCCCATCGGCTGCGAGCTGGCGCAGAGTTTTGCGCGCCTGGGCTCACAGGTCACGCAGGTTGAGATGGCCCCGCGCGTGATGCTGCGCGAAGACGCCGATGCGGCCGCCTTGGTGACGGCCGCGCTGCAAGCCGACGGCGTGCGCCTGCTGACCGGCCACCAGGCGGTGCGCTGCGAGCGTGCGGGCGACGTCAAACGCCTCATCGTCAAGCAGGGCGAAACCGAGATTGCGATCGAGTTTGATGAGCTGCTTTGCGCGGTGGGCCGCAGCCCGCGTGTCACGGGGTACGGGCTCGAAGAACTCGGCGTCGAGCTCACACCGCGCAAGACCATTGCGGTTGATGCCTACCTGCGCACCAACTACCCCAACATCTACGCCGTGGGCGACGTGGCCGGCCCCTTCCAGCTGACGCACGTGGCCGCCCACCAGGCCTGGTACGCGGCGGTCAACTCCCTCTTTGGCCGCTTCAAGAAGTTCAAGGCCGACTACTCGGTGATCCCCTGGGCCACCTTCACCGACCCCGAGGTCGCACGGGTGGGTTTGTCGGAGGCCGAGGCCACCGAGCAAGGCATCGCCTTCGAAGTGGCCCGCTTCGAGCTGAAGGAGCTTGACCGCGCGATTGCCGATGGCGCCACCACCGGCTTCATCAAGGTGCTCACCGTGCCGGGCAAAGACAAAATTCTTGGCGTGGCCATCGTGGGCGAACATGCGGGCGACTTGCTGGCCGAATACGTGCTGGCGATGAAGCATGGCCTGGGGCTGAACAAGATCCTCGGCACCATTCACACCTACCCCACGCTGGCCGAAGCCAACAAGTACGTGGCGGGTGAGTGGAAGCGGGCCCACACGCCGCAGCGGCTGCTGGCCTGGGTGGAGCGCTTTCATGCGTGGGAGCGCCGATGAACCTCTCGCGCCGGACGGTGTTGTTGGCGGCTGCGGCATCGGCATCCGTGCTCGCGCCGCCCGCGCAGGCCGAAGGTTTTGACCACGCTCACACGGCGTGGTCGGCCTTGTTGAAAAAGCAGGTGCGGCTGGTTGATGGCGGGCGTGCGTCTCAGGTGCGTTATGCCGGCATGGCCGCTGACCGTGCGGCGCTGAAGGCCTACCTCGCCAGCCTGTCGGCAGTCAGCGCGCAAGACTTCGCGGGCTGGCCCAAGCCGCGGCAAATGGCCTTTTTGATCAACGCCTACAACGTGTTCACCGTCGAGCTGGTGTTGACACGTTACCCCCAACTCGCGTCGATCAAAGAGCTGGGTGGCTTCTTGCAAAGCCCGTGGCAGCAGAAGTTTGTGCCGCTGCTCGGCCAGACGGTGTCGCTCGACGGCATTGAGCACGAGATGCTGCGCGCACGCGGCCGCTACGACGACCCGCGCATTCACTTTGCCGTCAACTGCGCCTCCATCGGCTGCCCCTCGTTGCGCGAAGAAGCGTTTGTGGCCGAGCGGCTCGATGCCCAGCTCGACGAGCAGGCGCGGCGTTTCATGTCAGACCGCAGCCGCAACCGCTGGAGCGTGGCCACGCAGCGGCTGGAGCTGTCGAAGATCTTTGATTGGTATGGCGAAGACTTTCGCCTTGGCCAGCGTGGCATCAGCTCGGTGCAGGTGTTCAGCGCGAGCTTTGCGAACGAGCTTGCCGATGCGCCGGCCGACCGCGAACGCATTCGCGGCGCGCGGGTGGAGGTGTCGCACCTGGCCTACGACTGGGCGCTCAACGACACGACCCGATGACCCCGAGCTTGTCGATCATCGTGCCGGTGCTCAACGAGGCCGACGGCATTGCCGCAACGCTCGATGCGCTGGCGCCGCTGCGCGCCGCCGGCCACCAGCTGATCGTGGTCGACGGAGGCAGCCACGACCACACCGTGCTGCTGAGCCGCGAGCGGGCCGACGCGGTGATCGACGGCCCGCGTGGTCGCGCGCGGCAGATGAATGCGGGCGCTGCCAGCGCCCAAGGCGAGGTGCTGCTGTTTCTGCACGCCGACACCCGCTTGCCACCGGGTGCCGGCGAACACATCGCCGCAGCACTGGCCCGCGGCGCCGTGTGGGGCCGCTTCGATGTGTGCATCGAAGGCCGCTCGCGTTGGCTGCCGGTGGTGGCCGCGCTGATGAACCTGCGTTCGCGCCTGAGCGGCATCGCCACCGGTGACCAGGCGATGTTCGTGCGCCGAGACCTGTTCCGCCAGCTCGGCGGTTTTGCCGACCAGCCGCTGATGGAAGACATTCAACTCTCGCGCCGCCTGCGCGCGGTTGGCCGGCCGGCCTGCCTGCGTGCACGTGTGGTGACCTCCGGGCGCCGCTGGGACCACCGCGGCGCCTGGCCCACCATCGTGCTGATGTGGCGGCTGCGCTGGCGCTACTGGCGCGGCGCGGCGCCCGAAGAGCTGGCCAAGGCTTACCGATGAAGCCCCACGTGATCGTCATGGCCAAGGCACCGCTGGCCGGCTTTGCCAAGACGCGGCTCATCCCGGCGCTGGGGGCCGAAGGGGCGGCGGCGTTGGCCGCCAGGCTGCTCGATGCGGCCGTGGCGCAAGCAGCGGCCTTCTCATCGGTTGACCTGTGTTGTGCGCCCGATGCCAGCCACCCGGCCTTTCAGCGGCTGGCCAAAGCGCACGCGCTTGAGTTGTCAGCGCAAGGTGAAGGCGATCTCGGTGCGCGCATGGCGCGGGCCTTCGAGCGGCATCTCGCGCAGCACAGCGCCGCCCTGATGATCGGCACCGACGCCCCATCGATCGACGCCGCCATGCTGCAGCGCGCCGCCCACGCCCTGAGCGATGCCGACGCCGTGTTCATCCCCGCGCTCGACGGTGGTTACGCCTTGATCGGCTTGCGCCGCCCCGCCCCCAGCTTGTTCAGCGGCATGACCTGGAGCACTCACCGCGTGATGGAACAGACCCGCGAGCGCCTCGCCGCCGCCGGCCTGCGCCACACCGAGCTGCCCGCGGTGGCCGACATCGACGAGCCCGCCGACCTGCAACACCTGCCTGCGGGCTGGCTGCCATGAAGCGCCTGCTGTTGATCGGCGCCGGCCACGCCCACGCCCAGGTGTTGCGCGACTGGATCGACGCGCCCGTGCCCGGCTGCGAGCTGACCGTGGTGTCGCCGAGTGCGCTCGCGCCTTACTCCGGCATGGTGCCCGGCTGGTTGGCAGGCCAGTACCGCTTCGACGAGATTTGCATCAACTTCGAGGCCCTGGCCGCCGCCGCGGGTGCACAACTGCTCATCGACGAACTGGTGGGCCTGGACCCGAACCGCCGCCGCGTGAGCTTGCGCAGCGGCACGGTGCTCGACTACGACTTGCTTTCGCTCAACGTGGGCTCCACGCTCACACCGCCCGCCCCCAGGGGTGACATGCGCGTGCTGTCACTGCGCCCGCTCGGCGAGTTGCGGCTCGCGTGGGAGGCCTTGCTCAGTGACCCGTGGCTGACGGCAGGCGACAAGCCGCTTCGAGTCGTGGCCATCGGTGGTGGTGCAGCGGGGGTTGAGTCGCTGCTTGCCACGCTCGCCCGTCTGCGAGCCCTGCACCCCGGTCGTGTGGTGCAAGGCCGCTTGCTCACGCGCAGCGACAGCTTGTTGCCCGGCATCGCCGCCGGTGCGGTGCGTGCAGCACACGCCGCACTCACCAACGCGGGCGTCAGCGTGCAGTGGGGCAGCACCTACACCGACGAAGTGGCCCGCACCACCGACCTGCTGCTGTGGGCCACCGGCGCGCAAGCCCACACCTGGCCGCGTGACGCTGGCCTGGCGGTGAGTGAACGTGGTTTCATCCGCATCGACGACCGCTTGCGTTCGCTCTCACACCCGCAGGTGCATGCGGTGGGCGACTGCGCCGAGTGGGCTGCCCCCCTGCCCAAGGCCGGTGTGTTTGCCGTGCGCATGGGGCCGGTGTTGTCGCGCAACCTGCGCGCCGCGCTCACCGCCGGCGAGAGCCGGGCTTATGCGCCGCAGCGCCGCTACCTTGCGCTGCTGAGCACCGCCGATGGCCGCGCCATCGCGTCGTGGGGCCCGCTGTCGGCCACCGGCCGCTGGGTGTGGCGCTGGAAGGATCACATCGACCGCGCTTTTTTGCAGCGTTTTGTACTCACCCACCGGCCACACGCCACCGCCTCACCTATTTCTTTGCCCGGAGACACCGCATGAAAATGTTCACCCGCTTGCTGACCGTGCTCAGCCTGAGCTTTGCAGCCTTGACAGCCACCGCACAGACCACGCCGCTCAAGCTCGGCGTGGGCCTGTTCCAGCCCGACCGCGAGCGCAACGACGCCACCTACCGGCCGCTCGCGCAGTACCTTGAGGCACAGCTCGGCCGCAAAGTCGAGCTGCGCACCGTCGACAGCTGGGAGGGCCTGGCCAAGTCGCTCGCCAACGGTGAGACCGACCTCGCGCTGATGGGCCCCTGGGGTTATGTGCTCGCCCACCACGCCGCGCGCGCGCAGGTGGTGTCAACCATTCTTTACGACGGCAAGCCCGAGTACTTTGCGTTGATGATCACGCACCCCGATTCAGGCATCAAGACGGTGGCCGATTTGAAGGGCAAGACCTTTGCCTTCGGCGACAAGGGCTCGACCTCGGGTTACCTGATCCCGCTGCACTTCTTCATGACGCAAGGCATCGACCCCGACACCTATTTCGCCAAGGTGCTCTACACCAAACACCAGGCGATCGAAACGCAGGTGGCCGCGGGCCAGCTCGACGCGGGTGCCGACTACAACCGCAACCGCAACGCGATGATCGAGCAGGGGCTGATCAAGGCCGAGCGCTCCAAAATCATCTGGCAATCTGCGCCGCTGCCCAACGACGCGTTTGCGGTGAGCGAGGCACTGTTCAAAGACAAGGCCTTGGTGGCTCGCCTGCAAGCCGCGCTGGCCGGCGTGGGCGAACAACTCAAGAAACAATCAAACCTGCTGCCCGCGCACTACACCGGCTTCGTGACCACCGACAACACTTTCTACAAATCCATCCGTGACGCCGGTCTCGCCACCGGCAAACTTTCGGCGCAATGAACCTCGTGAGCGCACTGCTGCCCTGGCCCACCCGGCCGTTGCCGGGGCGGCTGCGCTTTTTCGCGCTGGTGCTGCTCTACGCGGCGCTGGTGGGGCTGTGTGCAGGCAGCTTGTGGGCCGCGGGCGAGTTGTCGTTTGGCCGCAACCCGTGGCGCAATCTCCTCAAGTCGGTGGGTGAGTTTTCGTACCCGAGTTTTCTCGATGTGTGGTTCGGCCCCACGCGCCTGGAATACCGCAGCGACGACGGCAGCGTGTTGCGCGTTGAAAACCGCCAACTTGTCGAATTGGCGTTCTTGAAGGCGCTGGCCGCCGCCACCTGGACCACGGTACAAATCGCCACGCTCGGCTCGTTGCTGGGCGCCGTGCTCGCCTTGCCACTCGGCCTGCTCTCGGCACACAACCTGGCGGCGCCCCGCGGGCTGGCCGCCGCAGCGCGCGGGCTGCTCAACGTGACCCGCGCCATCCACACCCTGGTGTTCGGCCTGGTGCTGGTGGGCATCGTCGGCCTGGGGCCGATGGCGGGCATTCTCGCGATTGCGCTGCATTCGATGGGCACCTACGGCAAGCTTTACGCCGAGTCGGTTGAAGCGCTCGACATGGCGGCGGTCGACGCTGTGCGTGCCACCGGCGCGGGCCCGGTGCAGGTGTTTTTCAACGCGGTGTGGCCTTCGGTGTTGCCGCAGTTTGTGTCGAACCACCTCTACATCTGGGAATACAACATCCGCGACTCCACCATCCTCGGTCTCATCGGCGCGGGCGGGCTGGGCCTGTTGATTTCAGAGGCCACATCGCTTTTTCAATGGGGGCGCCTGGCCACCCTCTTGATGGTGGTGATTGCCTTGGTGACGGTGTTCGACGCCATGAGCCGGCGCATTCGGCAGGCGCTGCTGTGAACGTGGGCAACGCCATCCACCTTCAAGGCCTGCGCTGTGAGGCCGCCGATGGCCGCGTCACGCTTGACATCGCGCAGCTCTCGCTCCAGGCCGGTGAGCGTGTTGCCATCGTCGGCCCCAACGGCGCGGGCAAGTCGACCCTGTTGCGTTGCCTCAGCGGCTTTGCCTCGCCGGTGGCGGGCCAGGTGCAGGTGCTCGGCCGTGAGCTGGGGCCGGGCATGGGGCACGATGAGCTGCGCTGCCTGCGCCGCGAGGTGGCGCAGGTGCTGCAGGGCCTGCACCTGGTGCAGCGTCTCAGCGCGCTCGACAACGTGTTGATCGGCGCGCTCGGCCGCTTGAGCGGCTGGCGCAGCTGGGCCCGCCTCTATCAAGAAGCCGATGTCGCCGAGGCGCTGCATGCGCTCGACGCGGTGGGCCTGCGCGCGCTCGCGCAGCAGCGCACCGACCGTTTGTCAGGCGGCGAACGCCAGCGTGTGGCCATCGCCCGCATGCTGATGCAGCGGCCCCGCCTGGTGCTGGCCGACGAGCCCACCGCCAGCCTCGACCCGGCCTCTTCGCGCGAGGTTTGCCGCTTGCTGCGCGACAGCGCGGCCCAGGCCACGCTGGTCACGGTGGTGCACCACGTCGACCTGTTGCCCTGGCTGGCCGACCGTGTGATCGGCCTGCGCGAAGGCCGGCTGGTGTTCGACCAGCCCCTTGCGACGCTCGATGCCAAGGCGTTTGATGCGCTCTATGGCAACCCGGCACCCCGTGCCGCGCCGATCGCTCACACCGAACCGGCCCGCGACGAGATTCATCCGCCGCCGTCGCGCCTAGCGGCCGGGAGAGAGCGCTGATGAACACCGACGCCGGCCGCAGCTGCCCGCTGCACTACCGCTACGCGCCCAGCAGCTTTGCGCGGGCCGCCGAGTTTCACTGCGAAGTTCTGTATGTGGTCGGCGGCTTGTACGGCAACGAACCCGCGCTCGATGTGCTGCTGGCCTTGTTCGAGCGCGAACAAGGCCCCAAGCGATTGGTCTTCAACGGCGACTTCAACTGGTTTAACACCGACCCGGCGATCTTCAAGCGAATCAACGAACGTGTGCTGGCCTTTGATGCGCTGCGCGGCAATGTGGAAACCGAATTGAGTGACACCCAGAGCGACGACGACAACGGCTGCGGCTGCGCTTACCCCGAGTGGGTCGGCGAAGGGGTGGTGCAACGCTCGAACAAAATCATGCGGCGTTTGCGCGAGACCACAACGCACTGCCCCGAGATCGCCCACCGCCTGGCCGCCCTGCCGATGCACCGGCGTGTGGACGTGGGCGATTGCCGCGTCGCCATCGTGCACGGCGACGCCGAATCGCTCGCCGGCTGGGGCTTTGCCCAAGAGCACCTGCAAGAGGCCGCCCACCGCCACACCGCACGCCGCTGGTTCGAGGCCGCGCAGGTCGATGTGTTTGCCAGCAGCCACACCTGCCTGCCGGTGTTCCACACATTGCCCCTGCCCACACGCCGCTTCGCCCCCGTGGTGCTCAACAACGGCGCGGCCGGCATGCCCAACTTTCGCGGTGACGCGGCAGGCCTGCTCACCCGCATTGCACTGCGCCCGTTTGACGGCCCCGAGCGCCGCTTCGGCCGGCAACAAAACGGCATCCATTTCGACGCCATCGCGATTGAGCCCGACCCGGCGTTGTGGCGCGCACAATTCCTGCAGCAGTGGCCCGAAGGCAGCGACGCGCATGCGTCCTACTGGGAGCGCATCGCCCACGGGCCGGCCTTCGAGCCGGCCGACGCACTCATCACATCGGAGGACTAATCACATGCTCGCAATCATTGGCGGCACCGGCCTGTACGACCTGGCCGGCATGGAGATCGAAGAACACATCGACACCACCACCCCGTTTGGCAAACCCTCGGGCGTGGTGCAGCGTGGCCGCATCAACGGGCAGCCGATTCTTTTTCTGGCGCGCCACGGCGCCGGCCACAAGCTGCTGCCGCACGAGGTGAACTACCGCGCCAACCTGTTTGCACTCAAACACGCCGGCGCCACCATGGTGCTCGGCTTTTCGGCCGTGGGCAGCCTGGCCGAACACGTGGCCCCCGGCGACCTGGCCATGCCCGAACAGTATTTCGACTGGACCCGCGGCTCACGCGAGCGCAGCTTCTTTGGCGGTGGTGTGGCGGCCCACATCTCCACGGCCCACCCGGTCAGCGCAGCGCTGGTTGATGCGGCCAGCAGCGCGGCCCACACACTGGGCATCACGCTGCACCGCGGCCTCACCTACGCGTGTGTTGAAGGCCCGCGCCTGGGCACCCGCGCCGAGAGCCACTTCATGCGCCAGGCCGGCTGCCACCTGGTCGGCATGACCAACGTGCCCGAGGCGTTTCTGGCACGTGAAGCGCAGATGGCCTACGCCACGGTCGGTATCGTCACCGACTACGACTGCTGGATGGAAGACCCCGCGCGCCACGTCAGCGTGTCGGCCATCTTCGAGCTGTATGGCAAGAGCCTGGGCACCGCGCGGCGGCTGTTGAACCAGCTGCTGTCACAGCCAGCGGTGAGGCCCGAGCCCGAGATCCGCACCGCCTTGTCGAGCGCCATGATGACGCCGCTCGATGGGGTGACACCCGAGCAGCGGGTGTGGCTGGATGTGTTGATGCGTTGAAGCTTCTTTCTGGTGGCGTAGAGACTTGCACCTCGCTCGCCCTGAACCCGCGCTCCCCACTCCGTTCGTTCTGAGCCCCCCGCTCCGTTCGCCCTGAGCCCCCCGCTCCGTTCGCCCTGAGCCTGTCGAAGGGTGCGCGCATCACCACACCAGCTCTGACAAGCGTGATGCCCTGCCAGCACACCCGATAACCCCGCCTAAACGAATCACAGATGAACCCGCAGTTGATGATGGGCCGGGCCACCACCGGCCCGAACTTCTGCGCCACGACCGAAGCCTGCGCTGGCGCCTGCCCGCACTGTT
>JBKJJF010000174.1:0-5650 GCA_046598195.1 Rhizobacter sp.
CCCCACTCGTCGTTGCAAATGCTCGCCATAGCCCGAGCTATGGCTGTGCTTTGCGCCTAGATTGGGTGCGTTTTGGCGCGCTGCTCGGTCACGCTCGAAATACTCCCAGGCTCTGAGTCACGCCGCCGCGAGCTGCTCGACCAGAAAGTCGATCAACACCCGCACCCGCAGCGGCATGTGGCGGTTGGCCGGGTAGAGCAGCGAAAACGGCATCGTGGCGCCGGCGTATTCCTTCAGCACCTCTTTCAGCCGGCCTTGCGCGATGTCGTCTTCGACTGCCGCGCCGAAAGTCTGTGTGAGCCCCGCGCCGTGGCGAGCCAGCGTGGCCAGGCTCAGCACGTCGTCGGTGCAGCGCACGACGGCAGGGGGCGTGAGCTCAAACTCGTGCCCGCTCTTGTCGCGAAACAACCAGGGCACCGGCAGCCCGGTGCTGGGGCGCACAAACTGGATGCACTCGTGGTGCTGCATCAAGGCCTCGGGCGTGCGCGGTGTGCCGTGCCGCCGCAGGTATTGCGGCGTGGCCACCACCACCAACGCAGTGTTTTCGAGGTGGCGGGCCACCAGGCCCGAGTCGGGCGGGGTGCGCCCGCGCACCGCGAGGTCAAAACCATCGGCGGCGAAGTCGATGTTGCGGTTGCTCAACTGCACATCGAGCTCGACCCCGGGGTAGCGCCGCCGAAACGCCGGCAGCACCGGCAGCACACGGTAGTGGCCATACGAAGTGGGCAGGCTGATGCGCACCGTGCCGGTGGCCACACGCTGCTCGCCGGTGAGCTCACGCTCGGCCTCGACCAGCTGGCCGAGCGCCTGGCGGCACTGCGCGTAGTAGCTGCGGCCGCTGTCGGTCAGGCGCACCTGGCGGGTGGTGCGCACGAAGAGCTGCACGCCCAGGCGCGCCTCCAGCCGGGCGATCGAGCGGCTCACTGCGGCAGGTGTGAGGCCGGCCGATGCCGCTGCGGCGGTGAAGCCTTGCAGCTCGGCCGTCAGGCAAAACAACTCCACGCTGCCGAGCATGAGCCCGCTGAATTGACGCGGCATTCCATCACTCCATGTAATCAGTGAAGTGAATGATGGCACCTTTATCGAAGTTCAGATCGCCAATATGGTTCGGCCTCGTTCAACACACCTTGAAAGCCCCCATGAAGCTTTACTTCTCACCCGCCGCCTGTTCGCTCGTGCCCCACATCGTGCTGCGCGAAGCCGGCGTTCCCTTCACGCTGGAGAAAGTCGACACCGCCAAGCACCTCACCCAGGCTGGCACCGACTACCACGCCATCAACCCCAAGGGCCAGGTGCCGCTGCTGCAGCTCGACGACGGGCAGCTGCTCAGCGAAGGCCCGGTCATCGTGCAATACATCGCCGACCAGGCAGGGGCCACCACGCTGATGCCAGCCGCCGGCAGCATCGAGCGTTACCGTGTGATGGAGTGGCAGAACTACATCACCTCCGAGTTGCACAAGTCGTTCTCGCCGCTCTTCAGCCCCGAGTTCGATGCCAAAGCCAAGACCACGGTGCATGGGGCGCTGCGCAAAAAATACGAATGGGTCGACAGCCAGCTGGCGGGCCGCGAGCACCTGACCGGCGCGGCCTTCACCGCCGCCGATGCCTACCTCTTCGTGGTGACCGGCTGGGCCAAGTTTGTCGACCTGAACCTGTCGGGCCTGCCGAACTTGCAAGGCTTCTTGAAGCGTGTGAGCGAGCGGCCGGCGGTGCGCGAGGCGATGAAGGCCGAAGGCCTGCTCGCGTGAGCGCGGGGGCGGCGATGGGCAGCGAATTCGAAGCGGTGGTCGTGGTGCTGCAAGACTACTTCGACGGCCTGCACCACGGCGACACGCAGCGCCTGCGCCGGGTGTTCCACCCGCGCGCGCTTTACGCCTGCGCCACCGGCGGCACGCTGCTTGCGATGGGCATGGACGAGTACTTCCCCGTCGTCGACCAACGCCCCTCACCTGCGAGCCGGGGTGACGCACGCAGCGACCGCATTGTTGCCATCGAGTTCGCCGGGCCGGTGACGGCCTTGGCGCGTGTGGAGTGCGCGATCCTGCCCAAGCGCTTCATCGACTTGTTGACCTTGGTGAAACTCGATGGGCGATGGCAGATCATCGCCAAGGTGTTTCACTATGAGGTGGAAGGCGGGGCAGACGTTTTGCGCCCGACGGTAGCGGTTTGATGCCTCGGGCCGTGCAGTTTGTCGCAAGGCGTGGTGGCCACCGGGGCGTGACCCGAGCGAAGCCCCGGCCGGCTTCGGCCGCCGAGCTGCGCTGAAGCGCGCGCCCTTGGCCGGCTCTTCAGTGAACGGCGTTTGCCGCCGCGGCGGCGGGCCTGGTTTTTGCACCCGAGGCGCGCAGCGAGGCCCCCAGTGCTCGCAAAGCTACTGCGCTGCGTGCCCTGCCTGAGGCTGGCGCTGCGCTCGTCGGCCGCTGCAGCAGCAACTCGCCGACGATGGCGATGTCGGCCAGCCCGTCGCGGTTCAGATCACCCACGGCCATCCCGTTGATCACGGTGGTGCTACTCACCCCGAACAGCGCTTCAGCCGCCAGCGTGCCGTCGGCCTGCTGGCGGTAGAGACCCACCTGCGACCAGCCGTCGTGCGAAACCACCACGTCGTCGCGCCCGTCGTTGTCGATGTCGGCCACACGAACGGCGTAGGGAATGTCGTAAGAGGCGAAAGGCGTGACCGGGCCCAGCGTGCCGTCGCCGCTCTGGTAGTACACGCCGATGGTGGTGGGCGTGTTGCCACCGGTCGTGACGACCAGGTCCTTGCGCCCGTCGCCATTCAGGTCACCGATGGCGATGGCGTTGCCTCCCAAGCCGCTGCCGTTCGCCAGATAGGTGCGCGTATCGAAGCTGCCATTGGCTTGCTGCAGCCGCACGGCTATCTGCCGGCCAGGCACGCCGGTGTAGACCAAGGCCACGACGTCGGGACGGCCATCGCCGTTCACGTCGCCCACTTCGATGTCGCGCGCGTCGAGGCCGGCCAGGCCAGCCGTCGGGTGTGCCACCAGCAAGCCCGCTGCGTCTTGGCGCCATACGTCGCCCGCTGCACTCAACAGGTCGAGCCGGCCATCGCCGTTGAGGTCGGCCAGGCGCAGCCTGCCGGTGCCTGCCCGGTTCAGGTATTCACCCGCCGTCAGCCCGCCGCCCGGGGTCTGGTGAAACACCTGCGCGCCACAGCCGTTGCCGCCAACCACCACGTCGTTGCGGCCATCGCCGTTCACATCGCCGATGACAAGGGCCTCGGGCCAGCAACCAAGCGGTGTGGCAACGCGCTCGGGTGAGGCCAGGCTGCCATCGGCGCGGCCAAGTTGCACGAACAGCGAGAACGGGTCGACCGTGTTGATGGCTGTGCTGGTCGTGAACACGAGGTCGTTGATGCCGTCGCTGTTGACGTCGCCGATGGCCATGGCCAAGGGCGTCAGGTTCGGGGTGACCTTGACCGGTGGCGCGAACCGGCCCGGGTCGGTCCGGAAGGTCAGTGTGAACTCGGAGCCGAGTGGGTTGCCGTTCACGTCGGCGACGGAGCGGTTGATCACCAGCTGGTAGTCCTGCCCGCGCAACAAGGGCGCCCGCGGCGTGATCGTGACGGTGTCGCCGGCCATGCTCACTGTGACATAGGCGGGCAGGCCCTGGCTCGGGGCCGAGAGTGCGAAGTTGTAGGTGTTGGCGTGGGATGCAGTCAGGGGCTCACTGAACCGCAGCACGATCGGGTCCATGACTCCCACGCCCTGCGCAGCTTGTGACGGCACCACGCTGACCACGTGCGGCGCCGTGGCGTCGACCTCGAAGTCCCAGGTGGCTGCACTGGACACCGGGTTGGCATACAAATCTTGCGCACCCGTGCTCACCCGCGCCGTGTAGCGGCCGTTGCCCCAGGGCACGGTCGGCACGAAGCGCGCGGTGTTGCCGGTGAGCTGCACGCTGCCGGTCACGGCCAGGCCACCGCTGTCGACCACGCTGAAGGTGGTGGCCGACAGCGTTTGGGCATCCATGGCCTCGCTGAACACGGCGCTCACGACCACGTTAGGGCCCTGGATGGCCATGCCGGCGGGTGTGGTCGATTGGATCGCCGGCGCGGTCATGTCGCTTTTTCGTGCGCCCACGGCGTAGCCCACAAGATCGCGCTGGCTGGTGTCGGTCACGCCCTCGCTGACAACGGTCGCGGTGCGCCGCGCCTGCCCGATGTCGGGCGCAAACCATTCATCACCGGTGGCGTCGAACCTCACGCGCCGCCCAGCGCTGCCGCTGAACGTGACGATCTCGATGATCGTGGTGCGCAGGTGCAGGCTGTCTGCGAACGTGCCGGCCGCCGTGGTGATGCTCTCCAGCCCGACGACCGTGACCATCGACAGGATGGAGATCGGGTCGCTGCGGCCGTCCGCGTCGAAATCGATGTCTGAGAGGGTCTTGTCGATCTGCACGTAAGACTCGCCGATGCGCACGGGGTAGCGCAGCAGTTCACGGTTGCCGATGCCCTGGGTCAGCGGGTCGTTCGATGCGGTGGCCATCTCGAACACGCCCGTGGCCGAGGGTCGGTAGAGCGACTGGAAGCTGCTTGTGTTCGGGCCCGCGGTCTCTTGCACCACGAAGGCCGCCTGGCCATCGACGACCTGCTGGCCGGTCACGCGCACCGTGGTCACGGCGGACCCTTCTTGGTAGATCCAGCGCGCCCCGGTTTCCAGGGGCAGGTAGTTGCGTGCCGGCAGCGCGGCGCCGCCGGGTGCAACCGCCACATTGCCGGTGATGCCGCTGGGGCCACCGTTGGGGGTGCGCGGGGCATCCCCGTCACCACCCCCACCGCCGCACGACGCCAACAAGGCCAACAGCGCGACGCCGGTCATCGACGTTCAAAACCACCGGCGTGCGGATGGGGTCGGACGAGTGATCTGCTGGCCCGGAGCTTCGGCGTGGTTTTGCATGGATCCTCCCCCAGTCTCAGGCTGGTGCTTTGCAGCGGGCGATCTTAGCGGCCCCCCCCCAGAGCGCGAGGCTCCGCCGAGACGGGGGGTGAGGGGCCTCGTGGCACCTGAACAGCCGCGCGTGCCTCAGTGACTGATCATCCAGGGCCGTTTGCTAGGGAAGGCCTTGTTGCCGTTCGGCGCCGTGACCGTTGCGCTGCGTTTCGAGCTTGCGCAACAACCGCAGCCCGACGGGTGTTTGAGCCGCGCGTAGTCGCCCGAACCGTCTCTTGAACTTCGGGGCTCGTGCCGCGCACGTTCGTTGACGTCCATCGCGCGGCGTGTGCCGCCGTCCATCAGGGCGAGCCGTGGTGCGGTGGCAAACACACGCTGCGAGGGCACGCCGCAAGCGGGGCAACTCGCGGCCTCGTTGCGCGCGGCCAGGGTGCGAAACGCATCGAAGCCACCGCAGTCGGGGCAGGCGTAGTCGTAGGTCGGCATGCTGGCTACACCAGGTCGGGCGACAGCGGCATGCTCACCGAGCCGTCGAGGAACTTGGTCGGCCCGTTGGCGTTCGGGTTGATGTCAAAGTCGAAAATCTGCGTCGGCAGCCACAGCGTGGCGCAGGCGTTGGGAATATCGACCACACCGCTGATATGGCCCTGTACCGGCGCCGTGCCGAGGATGGAATAGGCCTGCCTGAACGCCATCGAATACCTGAAGAAGTTTCGCTACTCGGGCGCGCAGGCCTATTC
>JBKJJF010000314.1:0-26749 GCA_046598195.1 Rhizobacter sp.
CCATCGGTGGTGTGTCACCTGTGGGCCACGTGACACCGCCGGTGATGCTGATCGACCGCGAGCTGCTGCGGTTTGAAGAGATCTGGGCCGCGGCCGGCCACCCCAACGGTGTGTTCAAGCTCAGCCCGGCGCAGCTGCAGGCCTTGACCGGCGCGCCGCTGGCCGATGTGACGCCTTGAGTCGCGCTCTTAGGTTTGGCCTCAGAGCACTCTGCGCAAGCCCGGTAGGCGCACCAGCCAGCCGGCCAGCACGAAGCACAGCAGGCAGCTGAGTGTGCCCGTCACGGCGAACTTGATCAGTGCGGGGGCATGCACCCCGCGCAACGCCAGCGCAACGCCCACCAGCACCGGCGGATGGATGATGTACACCGTGTAGGCGCGCCGCGCGAGCGCGGCCCACAGCGGGGTGAGGGTGGCGAAGCGCCGCTGAAACCGATCCAGCAGCATGAGGATCAGCCCCCAGGCCACGAAGGGTTCCCAGAACGCTTCGAAGACCGCGCCGTTCGGAATGTGTGCAAGGTAGACGATGGGCAGTACCGGCAGCGCGACATAGGCCACGCGTCGCCAGTTGCGCACGAGGGCAGGCGGTAGGCGCTCCAGCCATTTTGATCGTGCCGCGAGACAGCCGAATACGAACAGCAGCACATAGCTCGCAAAGTAGCCCAACTGCAGCCCCCACACATTCACGCCCACCGGCCACCACAGGCGCAGGGCCAGTGCAGCGGCGCCAGTCGCCACGGCGCCGATGGCGAGTGTGGTGCCGGGCGGCCACGGGCGCGGCGCACCGTGAGGCTTGCGCGGCCACAAGCGCAGCCACAGCACCGTGGCCAGCGAGAAGATCAGCAAGGCCTGCGCGAACCACAAGGGGCCATTCTCAAAGCGGCCTTCGCGCCACAGGTCAAGCAAGGTGTCGATGAAGGGCTGGCCGCGAGAGGTCTGGGCCAGCGCAATCGTCATCGGCCCCAGCACCCAGCCGAAGAACAGCAGCGGCAGCCCGAGCCGCACGAAGCGGCCGAGCAGGTAGCGCCGCGGGCCCTTTTGTTCAATCGCGGCCGGCGTGTAGTACCCCGCCAGCAGAAAGAAGAGCCCCATGAAAAAGGACTGGTTCACCGTGCAGAAGAACACCAGCAGCTGCGATGACAGGGCTGCGCTGGTCGGCAGCTCGCGGTAGAACCAGCCGCCGATGGCGCCGTAGGTGAGGGCCGTGTGGTGCAGCACCACCAACACCGTGAGAAAGGCGCGCAGGGCGTCAAAACCTGCGTTGTGCGAAACCTTGTGCAAGGCCGGCGGTGTTCGGTCCATTCTTTGTTGCCGCGCTGCGGCCCCTCCCTTTGCCGGACATTGCGGGCGGGCGCATTGTTGCCGCAAACCCTGCGTCAGGTGGGCCGCATCGAGCCCGCGCTGTGGGACGATAGGGCCGACTCGTACTCACCTGATCGCCATGCCAGAGACTGCCGCGCCCCCCGTTTCCAGCCCCTGCATCAACGTCTGCCACATGCACGAGACCAGCGGCCTGTGCGAAGGCTGCCTGCGCACGCTGGACGAGATCGCCAGCTGGGGTGTGATGGGTGACGACGCCAAGCGGGCGGTCTGGGTGTTGATCGAGCAGCGCAAATCTGCCACCGCCACATCAGCCACATCAATCACATCAGCCACATCAGCCACATCAGCCACACCATGAAGCACCTGCGTTTCACCTTCGACGTGATCTCGCCTTACGCCTACCTCGCGTTCGAGCGCCTGCCGCAGGTCTTGCAAGGTGTGAGCCACGAAGTGAGCTACCAGCCGGTCTTGTTGGCCGGCCTGTTGCAGCACTGGGGCCAGAAGGGCCCGGCCGAGATCGCGCCCAAGCGTGATTGGACGTATCGGCAGGTGATGTGGCTCGCGCACCAGCTCGGCACCCCGTTTCAGATGCCTGCGCAGCACCCCTTCAACCCATTGGCCTTGTTGCGCCTCAGCCTGGCCTGCACACCCGCGGGCCTCACTCCCAACCGCTGGGTGTGCGAGCAACTGCTGCACCACGTGTGGCGCGGCGGTGGCGCCGATGCGGCCGATGTGAACCGGCTTGCCGCCCTCACGCAGCGGCTCGCACCCCCGCGCGACCCCGCCAGTGCCGAGGTGAAAGACGAGCTCAAGACAGCCACCGCGCAAGCCGCTGCGCGTGGCCTCTTCGGTGTGCCCACGGTCGAGGTCGACGGCCGCCTCTTCTGGGGGCTCGATGGCCTGGAGATGTTGTCGGCCTACCTGCGTGATGACCCATGGTTCGCCGGGCCTGAGTGGGACACGGCGGCCACGCTGCCGACGGGTGTGCAACGCACGCTCAGGTGAGTTTGCCAAGCCCTTGAGCGCGTCGCAGCGCGCATGGCATGGCGTTAAGCCCGCTGTCAGCTGTGAAACCGCAGCGCGGTTTGGGCCGATCCATCTCACATCGAGAGATGCGAACTCAGGGTTGCACCTGAGTTTGTCAGCTGCGCATCAGCGCCGCGTCAGGGCAGGGTCAGTGCATGCCGTGAAGATGCCCGCAGCCTCATCGGTCGATGGGGACACACTGCGAGGAGAACTTCACCATGGCCATTGCATCAGCAGCCAACAAGCCGATGACTCCCGAAGAGAAGAAGGTCATCTTCGCTTCGAGTCTCGGCACCGTGTTCGAGTGGTACGACTTCTACCTGTACGGCACGCTCGCCGTCATCATTGGCAACCAGTTCTTCTCGGCGCTCGACCCGGCGTCACGCACCATTTTCTCGTTGCTCGCTTTTGCGGCCGGCTTCATCGTGCGGCCTTTCGGCGCACTGGTGTTCGGCCGCTTGGGCGACATGATCGGGCGCAAGTACACCTTCCTCGTCACCATCCTGATCATGGGCTTGTCGACCTTCATCGTCGGCCTGTTGCCCAGCTACAACTCGATCGGTATTGCCGCACCGATCATCCTGATCATCCTGCGCATGCTGCAAGGCCTGGCGCTGGGCGGTGAGTACGGAGGTGCCGCCACCTACGTGGCCGAACACGCACCGCACGGAAAGCGCGGCTTGTTCACCTCTTGGATCCAGACCACGGCGACGCTGGGCCTGTTCTTGTCGCTGATGGTGATTCTGGGCACGCGCACGCTGATCGGTGAAGCGGCGTTTGCCGACTGGGGCTGGCGCATTCCGTTCCTGCTGTCGGTGGTTCTGCTCGGTGTCAGCGTGTGGATTCGCCTCAGCATGAACGAATCGCCCGCCTTCAAGAAGATGAAGGAAGAGGGCAAGACCTCCAAGGCACCGCTGACTGAATCTTTCGGCCAGTGGAAGAACCTGAAGATCGTGATCATCGCCTTGGTGGGCCTCACGATGGGCCAGGCCGTGGTCTGGTACACGGGCCAGTTCTATGCGCTGTTCTTCCTGACGGGCGCGCTCAAGGTTGACCAAGCGACCGCCAACATCATGATCGCCGTCTCGCTGATCCTCGGCACACCTTTTTTCATCATCTTCGGTTCGTTGTCCGACCGCATCGGCCGCAAGCCGATCATCATGGCCGGCTGCCTGATTGCAGCACTCACCTATTTTCCGCTGTTCAAGGCGCTGACCGAAGCGGCCAACCCCGATCTGGCCGCGGCCCAAGCCAAGAACAAGGTGGTGGTGACTGCCGATTCGAAGGAGTGCTCCTTCCAGTTCAACCCGACCGGCACTGTCAAGTTCACCAGCTCTTGCGACATCGCCAAGCAGGTGCTGTCGGCAGGTTCGGTGAGCTATGACAATGCCGAAGGCACGGGCCCGGCCAAGATCAGCATCGGCGACAAGGTGATCGAGTCGTATGCCTCTACCGGTCTGCCGGCGGATGAGGTGAAGAAGAAGGACGCAGCCTTCAAGGGTGCGGTTGCTGCGGCGCTGAAGGACGCCGGTTATCCGGCCAAAGCCGACCCGGCCAAGATCAACAAGCCGCTGGTCGTGGCCATCCTGACCTTGCTCGTGATTTACGTGACCATGGTCTACGGCCCGATCGCAGCGATGCTGGTGGAGATGTTCCCCACGCGCATCCGCTACACCTCGATGAGCTTGCCGTACCACATCGGCAACGGCTGGTTCGGCGGGCTGCTGCCTGCCACGGGCCTGGCCATCGTGGCGCAGACGGGCAACATGTACAACGGCCTGTGGTACCCGATCATCTTTGCCCTGATCACCTTCGTGGTGGGCATGCTGTTCGTCAAGGAAACCAAAGACGTCGACATCTACGCGAAGGACTGATTCATGTGGAAACTTGTTCTCGGGTTCGTGGTCTTTGCAGCACTCACGATCTGGGTGATGAGCAAAGGGGGTGACATCGATATGAGTGGCGAAAAGCACGGTATCGAAGTTGGGCCCGAAACTGCGGCCCCGGCGGCGTCGAAGTAAACGCCGCGTCTGCTTCGACGCACAACCGGCTCAGCCCCGACTCAGGGCTGAGCCGGTTTTTTTGTGTCTGCCAAGGGTGGGGTTTGCAGCTGCGTCAGGCAGGCCAGGCACAGGCAGCTGCTGAACTGCTCACGCAATTGCAGGGTGATGGCTGCTGACAGCGTGACGCTGCCGCAAGGGCAGGGGGTGGTGCCGTTGGCCCCGCATTGGAAGCCGTTGCCGCAGCGTGGGCAGCGGCTGTTCGGGCTCACCTCAGCTGCGACGGCGCCGGGCGAGCAAGCCCGTGGCCAGCGCCAGGCCGCTCAGCCAGGCCCAGCCGAGGGCGCCACCGCCGTCGTCACCGCCACCACCGCTGGTGGGCGGGGGGGTGGGTGCGCCGACCTGCCCGCTGAGCGGCACTGCGCGGGTAAAGGTGGTCATGGAGCCACCCACACGCATCGTGAGATTCAACGAGGCCGTGTAGGCCGCTGTGTCGGGTGCTGTGAAGCGCACCGAGACACGGCACGAGGTGGCGGTGAGCAAGGTGCTCGCAGCCAGGGTCTGGGTGTTGCAGGTGTCGGAGCTCGATGTGAACCGGGCCGCGCCCGAGCCCGTGATGGTGACGCCGGTGATGGTCAGCGTGCCTGAAGTGATGGCGTTGGTGAGGTCCACCGACTGGGCGGGAAGCGTGTTGTTGTTGATGGAGCTGGTCGTGAAGCTCAGTTGAGCCGCGCTGGTCTTGGGCGTGTCGGCGAGGTAGGCCGCGATGTTGCCGATCTGCTCGCTGCTCAGCTGGTTGAACTGGCCCATGACCCCGCCAAAGTTACCGCCGATGGCGGCGCCGAAGCGGTTCAGCGCGCGGTCAAAGGTAACGGCAGTGAAGATGGGGGTCGACGAGGTGCTGCCCGTGGCGATGCGGTTGCGGCGCTCTTGTGCGTTGTGGCAGTTGGTGCAGTTTCCCAGAGTCCCGACACCCGATTCGTTGGAGGTGTCAGTGAACAAGCGTTGGCCGCTGACCGGGTCACCCGAGGTCTGCGCCACGCTGGGCGCCGCCCACAACGCCAGGCAGGCCAGCGCGGCTGCGGCCAGAAGCCAACGGGTGGGGATGCGTTCAAGAAAGTTCATGGCATGAGGGGCGCGCGCCGCAGAATTTGCGGATGTTGCATTTCATCGCGTTGCCTCGCGCGTGGGGGTGCGATGTTGTTACGTCATGTGTGACCGGGCCCGCGCACCGGCTGCGCGGCCCGTCACCTGCAGGATGCGTCTGCTTACCAGCAGTGGTTTGCCACCCACGATGGCTTGCCGCCGGCAAGGGCCGGCTCAGGCTTGGCTGAAGAGCCCCATGTGTTGGTCGCGCAGCTGGTTTTTTAGCACCTTGCCCATGGCATTGCGAGGCAGCCCGCTCACCACGTAGACCCGCTTGGGCACCTTGAAGTTGGCGATGTGGTTTTTCAACGCCCGCACGATGGCTGCGCCGTCGAGCGTGGCGCCGGGTTTGGCGACCACCACGGCCACGCCGGCTTCGCCGAAATCGGGGTGGGGCACACCGATCACCGCACTTTCGGCCACGCCGGGCATCTCGTTGATGAAGCCTTCGATCTCGGCCGGGTAAACGTTGTAGCCGCCCGAGATGATGAGGTCTTTGCTGCGCCCGACGATGGTCACGTAGCCGTCGGCATCCACACGGCCCACGTCGCCGGTCTTGAACCAGCCGTCGGCGGTGAACTCCTCTTTCGTCTTTTCGGGCATTCGCCAATAGCCGGCAAACACATTGGGGCCGCGCACCTGGATGCCGCCCACTTCGTTGGTGGGGCAAGGCGTGCCGGCGTCGTCGCACACCCGCAAGCCCATGCCGGGCAACGCGAAGCCGACGGTGCCGCCGCGCCGTTGGCCGTCTTCGGTGCGATACGGGTTGGAGCTGAGGATGGCGGTCTCGCTCATGCCGTAACGCTCGACGATGGTGTGGCCGGTGCGCTCATGCCACGCGTTGAAAGTATCTACCAGCAGCGGGGCCGAGCCGGCGAGAAAGAGCCGCATGTTCCCGCAGGCCTCACGTGTGAGCCCGGGCTCGGCCAGCATGCGCACATAGAGTGTGGGCACGCCCATGAACACCGTCGCACGCGGCAGCTGCGCCACCACCGTCTTGGCATCGAACTTCGAGAGCCAGATCATCTTGCTGCCGTTGATGAGCGCACCCTGCGCGGCGACAAAGAGGCCGTGCACATGAAACAGCGGCAGGGCGTGGATCAATACGTCGCCGCCGCGCCAACCCCAGTAAGTCTTGAGAGTCAGCGCGTTGTTCAAGATGTTGCCGTGCGTGAGCATGGCGCCCTTGCTGCGCCCGGTGGTGCCGCTGGTGTAAAGGATGCAGGCCAGGTCATCACTCTGGCAATGTGCCGGTGTGTGCTGGTCGCTGTGGTGCGCGGCGCGCTCTAGCAGGCTGCCGCTGCGGTCTTCGTTGAGCGTGAACACATGCGTGGTGCCGGCCTTGAACGCAAGCTGGCTGACCCAGCCGAAGTTCTTGCCCGAACACACCACCACCGCCGGCTCGGCGTTGCCGATGAAGTAGTCGATCTCGGCCGCCTGGTAGGCGGTGTTGAGTGGCAGGTACACGCAGCCAGCGCGCAGCACCGCCAGGTAGAACATCAGCGCTTCGACCGATTTTTCGGTCTGCACCGCCACGCGGCTGCCAGCGGGCAGGTTCAGCGAGCCGAGCAGGTTGGCCAGCATGGCGGTGGCGCGCTCGAGGTCGCGCCAGGTGTAGTGGGCGGGCGGGCCATCGGCGCATTCGATGGCCACGCTGTCGAGGTCGTGTGGGAAGTTGCCGCGCAGCGCGGCAAAAAGGCTTTGGTTCATGGGCGCGGTGCTTTCAGCTCATTCGAGCTTGGCGCCGGAATGTTTCACCACCTCGGCCCAGCGTTTGACCTCGCTGCTGACGAATTTCCCAAAGGCGTCGCCATACAGGTCGGGTGTGTCGGTGCCGAGGTTGTTCCAGGCCTTGCGCAGCTCGTCGGAGCCGAGCGCTTTGGCCATCTCCGCGCGCATGGCATCGATCAACTCTTTGGGTGTGCCCTTGGGCGCCCACAGGCCGTACCAGGTGGCCACCTGGTAGGTGGCGACACCGCCTTCGATGCTGGTGGGCACATCAGGGAAACCGGGTGCACGTTTTTCAGCCGCCACCGCCAGCGCCTTGATGCGCCCGCCCTTGATGTGCGTGGCCGATGAGCCGAGGCCGTCGAACATCATGTCGACTTGCCCGGCGATCAGGTCTTGCAGTGCGGGGCCGGCGCCACGGTAGGGAATGTGGGTGATGAAGGTTTTGGTCTGCAGCTTGAAGAGCTCGCCGGCCAGGTGGTGCGAGGTGCCGTTGCCAGCCGAGCCGTAGTTCAACTGGCCGGGGTTTTTGCGCACAAATTCGAGCAGGCCCTTCAGGTCGGTGACCGGCACCTTCTTCGGGTTGACCACGATCACCTGCGGCACGCTGGAGATGAGGCCCACGGGTACGAAGTCGGTTTCGATGTTGTAGTCGAGCTTGGGGTACATCGAGGGGGCGATGGCGTGGTGCACCGCGCCCATGAAGAAGGTGTAGCCATCGGGGGCGGCTTTCGATGCCACGGTCGCGCCCACGGTGCCGCCGGCGCCACCTTTGTTGTCGATGATGAATTGTTTGCCGGTGTTTTTGCTCAGCACGGCGGTGAGGGGGCGGGCAAAGGTGTCGGTGCCGCCGCCGGCGGGGAAGGGCACAACGATGGTCACTGGCCGCGTGGGCCAGGCCGATTGCGCCGCGGCCCAGGGGCTGGCCAATGCGGCCAGGGCACCGAGCGTGGCGAGGGTGAAGGCGCGGCGATGCGAGGGGGTCATGGGTGTCTCCTGTTGTTGGTCGATGAGCTTGTTCATGAGCGGGTTCAGATGAGGCCGGACACGGCGCGTGAATGCGCCACTTCGCCGTGCACAAACTGTTCGTGGCTGGTCTCGACCTTGTCCAGGTCGTAGAGGTAATTGACCATCAGGCCGTACGACTGTTTGAGCCCCTTGCGCGAGAGGTCACCCTGCGGGTTGAGGCGCTCCAGCCGGGCGCCGTTGTCGAGGTGAAACCGTGCCACCGGGTCGCCTTGTGGCGTGGTGCTGTGGTGCACCAGGTAGGCGGCGCACAGGCGGCTCAACGCGTCACGCTCGGGCTCGCCCAGTGACTGCAGTGTGGCCGCGTTGGCCAGTGTGTTCAGGTCGCCGTGGGTCGCAGCCAGCAGGCACTCGCGCGCTGCCGTGAGCCGCTCGGCCACACCCTTGCGCATGGGGTTGGGCATCACCGGCGGCGCTTGCAGCCACTTGGCAAACCCCGGGATGGGCGAGAGCGTGCAAAAGCGCTTGAGCTGCGGCAGCTCGCGCTGCAGCTGCTCGGCCACACGCTTGATCAAGAAGTTGCCGAGCGACACCCCACGCAGGCCTGGCTGGCAGTTGCTGATGGAATAAAAAGCCGCCAGCTTGTACTGGCTGGGTGTGAGGGTGGGCGGTGCGTGTTTGTCGATCAGCGGCGCGATGGTGGCGGGCATCTCGGGCAAGAGCGCCACCTCGACAAAGATCAGCGGCTCGTCGGGCAGCTGCGGGTGGAAAAAAGCGAAACAGCGGCGGTCGGGTTGCAGGCGGCGGCGCAGGTCATCCCAGCCGTCGATCTCGTGCACGGCTTCGTGGCGAATGATCTGCTCCAGCAGCTGTGCGGGGGAGCGCCAGTCGACCTGCTGCATCTGCAAGAAGCCGGGGTTGAACCACGATGAGAGCAGGTGCAGAAAATCATTTTCCAACGCACGCAACTCGGGCTGCGCCCCCACGCGCGCCAAGAGCTTGCGCCGCATGGCGACGATCTGCGCCGTGCCGCCAGGGGTGCGGTTGATGCGCCGCAGCAGCTCTTGCCGTGGCGGCTCGGCCAGGTGGGTGAGGCGGATCAGGTTGTCGGCCGACGGCTCTTGGGCGTAAGCCTGCGCCACCGACAGCACCGCCTGCGGGTCGGGGCTGAAATCGCGCGAGAGGCGGTCGAAAAAGCCACCTTGCTGGTCGTCGGGCAGGGCGCTGAAACGTGCGACCAGCTGGCGGGCGATGGCCACGCTGTTGGCTTCGCCACGCTCGGACAAGAGCCGCTTGCAGTCGAGCAGCAGGCTGCGCAGTGCGCGGTCGCCGCCGGCACGGCGGGCGGCAGATTTCAGGCCGTCAAGCATGTTGTTGCCCGGTGCTGTGTTCGTGGGCACGCAAGGCCTTGAGGGCAGTCAGCTGCGCCATCAGGTGGTCGTGCATCAGCCGCTCGGCGCGGGCCGCGTCGCGTTGCTCAAAAGCGGCGATGAGCACCCGGTGTTCGTTGATCGAGTCTTCGATGCGGCCCGGCCAGTTGAGCTGGCGCCCGCGCAGCAGGCGCAAGAACTTGCGCAGCTCGTTGGTGGCGCGGTCGAGCCAGCGGTTGTCGGCCAGCGCCTGCACCGTGCTGTGGAACTCGTGGTTGGCGCGGTAGTAGCCGTCGACGTCGTGCGCGGCCGCATACGTTTCCAGCGTTTCGTGCAAACGGCGCAGGGTGGCCAGCCCCTCGGGCGTGGCCTTGCGCACCGCCTCAAACGCGCAGCGGCCTTCGAGCAAGGCCATCACCGGGAACAACTCGTCGGCGTCGTCTTCCGACATCTCGGTGACGCGGCAACCCTGGCGCGGCACCAGCTGCACCAGACCTTCGCAGGCCAGCACCTTGAGCGCTTCGCGCAGCGGCGTGCGGCTGATCTGCCACTCGTTGGCCAGCGCCAGCTCGTCGACCCACTGGCCGGGCACCAGCTGGCGCTCGAACACCATGTGGCGCAGCCGCGAAGCCACTTCCTCGTGCAAAGAGGCGGGGCGCAAGGGGGTTGGGTTGACCATGGGCACCGACTCTAGAACTGGAAATTAATAATTACAAGAGGGTTTGAGCCAAGTGGAGGGCCGATCCGAAGACCCTGCTGCACGCATCATTTCGCTTGCGTTCGTTGGCCCGAGTTCTATGCTTGGTGCACTGCAACAAATGGAGGCGAAGCCCATGGACGACGCCCAAGTGTCTGGCCTCGAACCGCACGGCACGGTGCTCTACATCGAGGATCAAGATCTCAACTTCCTGCTGGTCGAGGCGCAGCTGGCGGCCACCTTGCCGGGAGTTCTGCTGATTCGTGCCTCGACCGGAGGCGAAGGTGTAGCCCGGGCGCGCGCCGAGCGGCCCGACATGGTGCTGCTCGACATGCACCTGCCTGACCTTGGCGGCCTGGAGGTGGTGCGGGCGCTGACGCTGGAGATCTCCGAAGGTTTGAAGGTGGCCTTGTTGACCGCCGACCATTTGTCGATGGACATCCTGAAGGCGATGAGCCTCGGCGCCTACGAATACTGGGTCAAGCCGATCAGCGCCAGCCAGCTGGACAAGGGTGTGCGTCGCGGCCTCACGGCGGCGGCGATGGATCCGCGGCACCGCCCGCCGGCGGCTAACCTCAGCGGCGGCTCGAAGGCGCGGCCGCTCTGAGCTGATGCCTCAGCGCTCTCAGCGCAGCAGCGAGGCCTCTAGCCGCGTCACCATGTCGACCAGGCGGGGCCGCACCTCGTTGAGCAGGTAGTCCTTCGAAAGGTTGAACGACGGGCCGCCACAGTTGATGGCCATGGGCGGCAGGCCACCGCCGGGCTGAAATGCGCGGGCGATGCCATTCACGTCGCGCTGCCAGTCACCGAACGAGCAGGTCACGCCCAGCGTGCGGTACTCCTCCAGCGAACGCTCGACGCCGTTGCGGGTGTCGGGCCAGGCCACTTCGTCGAGCTCTTGCACACGCTCCATGAAGTTTTCACGCTCACGCTCTGGAATGGCGGCAAGCCAGGCGCGGCCGATGGCCGAGGTGGCCACCGGGATGCGCGAGCCCACATCGAGACTCAGCGTGAGGGCGGCCGAGCTGCGGCAGTTCTCCACATAAATCATCGACAGCCGGTCGCGTGTGCCGAGCGACACCATCGAGCGTGTGGCGTCGGCCAGCTCTTGCATCATGGGGCGGGCGATCTGCCGCACGTCGAGCCGCGCCAGCATCGCGCTGCCCAGCGACAGCGTGGCCGTGCCCAGGCGGTACTTGCCACTTTCTTCGACCTGGATCAGGTAGCCGAGCTTGGTCAGCGTGGAGGTGAGCCGCGACACGGTCGACTTGGGCAGCTTGCAGCGCTGCGCAATTTCCTGGTTGCCCAGGGCCTTGTCTCCCGAGCGGAAGCACGACAACACCTCCAGCCCGCGCGCGAGTGCGGTCACAAAATGGCGGTCTTCTTTGGTTTTGGGGGCGGGTCGGCCGGTGGGCGCTGCGCGCTCCACGTTGGCGCTTTTGGTGAGTGTGTTCATCGTCTTCCATCAAACCCTGGGGTAGCGCCAAAGTGGAACACACATCTGCAAACGCGTGATCGTGAGATTCCCCAGTCTGCGCCTGCGACTGACCCGCGGTTTCGCAGTAGTTCCCACGAGTGAAAGGAGATTTTGGCTCAGTAAAGTCCACAAGTTGACAGCTCTCGGCGGAGCATGAACAATTCAGGTCTGTTTTTACATGCGGAATCATATTCTGCAATGCAGCACAAATTGATGTGCTGAGCGTCCACCCCGACAGCTTCCAAGAGACCCCCATGGACCTGACCTTTACCCCCGAAGAACAAAACTTTCGCGAAGAGGTGCGCAGCTTCGTCAAAGCCAAGTTGCCCGAGTCGATTCGTCACAAGGTGGTCAACAGCCTGCGCCTCTCGCGCGAAGACCATGTGCTGTGGCAAAGCACGCTGCACGAGCGTGGCTGGGGCGGCCCCGGCTGGCCCAAGGAGCATGGCGGCCCAGGTTGGAACGCGGTCGAGCAGTACATCTTTGAAGAAGAGTGCGCCGCCGCCGGTGCGCCACGCTTGATCGCCTTCGGCATCAAGATGGTGGCGCCGGTGATCATGGCCTTCGGCTCACCCGAGCAGCAGCAGCGCTTTTTGCCCGACATCTCGTCGGCGCGCAAATGGTGGTGCCAGGGTTACTCGGAGCCGGGCGCTGGCTCCGACCTCGCGTCGCTCAAGACCCGCGCCGTGCGCGGGGTCGATGCCCAGGGCGACCACTTCATCGTGACCGGCCAGAAAACCTGGACGACCCTCGGCCAATACGCCGACTGGATCTTCTGCCTGGTGCGCACCGACCTGCAGGCCAAGGCGCAGCGTGGCATCAGCTTCCTGCTGATCGACATGAAAACGCCCGGCATCACCGTGCGCCCCATCATCACGCTCGACGGCGCGCATGAAGTGAACGAAGTCTGGCTCGAAGACGTGCGTGTGCCGGCTGAAAACCTCATCGGCGAAGAAAACAAGGGCTGGACTTATGCCAAGTTTTTGCTTGGCCACGAGCGCAGCAACATCGCCGGCATCGGAGTCTCCAAGCGCGAGCTGGGTCGCTTGAAAAGCATTGCCGCAACTGAAAAGAAACGCGGCAAGCCGCTGCTCGAAGACCCGCTGTTTTCGGCCAAGGTGGCCCAGGTCGAAGCCGATCTGATCGCGCTGGAGATGACCAACCTGCGTGTGCTGTCTGAAGAGAAAGACAAACGTGCGCCCGGCCCGGCGGCGTCGATTCTCAAGATCAAGGGCACCGAGATCCAGCAGACCATCACCGAGCTGCTGGTGCAGGCGGTGGGGCCGTATGCACTGCCTTTTGTGCGCGAGACCATCGCCGCCAACTACGACGGGGACCACATCGGGCCGAGCTACGCCGCTTCGCTGGGTGCGCACTACTGCAACATGCGCAAGTTGTCGATCTTCGGGGGCTCCAACGAGATCCAGAAGAACATCATTTCCCAGCAACTGCTCGGCCTCTGACCCGAAGTAAGAGAGAGACACATCATGGACTTCAGCTTCAGCGAAGAGCAGCAACAACTGCAAGACGCCATCTCCCGCTTTGTGCAGGGCGACTACAGCTTCGAGCGCCGCAAAGGCATCATCACCAGCCCCGAGGGCTGGAGCAAAGAAGCCTGGCAAGGCCTGGCCGACCTGGGCGTGCTGGCGATGAACGTGCCCGAGGCCCACGGTGGCCTGGGCTACGGCCCGATCGAAACCCTGCTGGCCATGCAATCGGTCGGCCCCGCGCTCTTGTGCGAGCCGTTGCTTGAGAGCGCCGTGATCGCCACCGCACTGGTGCGCGATTTCGGCAGCGGCGAGCAACAAGCCGAGTTGCTGCCCGTGATGGCGGCGGGCGAGGCGATCGTGGTGCTGGCGCACCTGGAAGCGGCCGCACGTGGCGAAGCCGATTGGGTGGAAACGCGGGCGACGAAAAGTGGCAGCGACTTCTTGCTGCAAGGCCACAAAGCGGTGGTCGCACAAGCCGCCAGCGCCCACGAGCTGCTGATTTCGGCCCGCACCGATGGCGCCCCTGGCGATGCCCAAGGTGTGAGCCTGTTCCGTGTGGCGCGCGACACCCCCGGCCTGCAACTCAGGGCCTACCCCACGCTCGACGGCCGCCGCGCCGCCGAAGTGAGCTTGCGCGACGTGCGGGTGCCCGCCAGCGCGCTGCTGGGCGCGGCCGGTGCTGCCTTGCCCGCCATCGAGCGTGCCCTCGACATCGGCCTGGCGGCCTTGTGCGCCGAGGCGCTGGGCTTGATGCAAGCCACCGTCAACGCCACCATCGAATACCTCAAGACGCGCCAGCAGTTCGGCCAGCCGATCGGCCGCTTCCAGGCCTTGCAGCACCGCACGGCCGACATGCTGATGCACCTGGAGCAGTCGCGCTCGATGGCCTACCTGGCGGCGATGAACTGCACTCTGGCCGACGACACGCAGCGGCGCAAGGCACTGTCGGCCGCCAAGATCGTGGTCGGCAACGCCTGCCGTTTTATCAGCCAGCAGTCGGTGCAGTTGCACGGCGGCATGGGCATGACCGACGAACTCACACTCAGCCATTGGTTCAAACGCTTGCTGGCGATCGAGCTGAGTTTTGGCGACACTGACTCCCACCTGCAGCGTTTTGCTCAGCTGAGCCAGCGCGACATTGTGAAAGCAGCCTGACCGCACCGACCCCCGCCGTTTCTACCCACCCCCGCCGTTCGCAGCCACCCCCGCCGTTCGGGCTGAGCCTGTCGAAGCCCTTCGACAAGCTCAGGGCGAACGGTTCCACCAGCCAAGGAACCACCATGTCTTCCAACAAAGCCGCCTTCCAGTGGGACGACCCGCTGCTGCTCGACCAGCAACTCACCAGCGACGAGCGTGCGATCCGCGATGCGGCCAGCGCCTACGCCCAAGGCAAGCTCGCACCGCGTGTGCTCGAAGCCTTTCGCCATGAAAAAACCGACCCGTCGATCTTTCGCGAGATGGGCGAGCTGGGCCTCTTGGGCCCGACCATTCCTGAGCAGTACGGTGGCTCTGGCCTCAACTACGTGTGCTACGGCCTGATCGCCCGCGAAGTGGAGCGTGTGGACTCGGGCTACCGCTCGATGATGAGCGTGCAGTCGTCGCTGGTCATGGTGCCGATCAACGAATTTGGCAACGAAGCGACCAAGCAGAAGTATTTGCCCAAGCTCGCCAGCGGCGAGTGGATCGGCTGTTTCGGCCTGACCGAGCCCGACCACGGCTCCGACCCCGGCAGCATGGTCACGCGGGCCAAAAAGGTGGCGGGTGGTTACAGCCTTTCTGGCGCCAAGATGTGGATCAGCAACAGCCCGATCGCTGATGTGTTCGTGGTGTGGGCGAAAGACGATGAAGGCGCGATTCGCGGCTTTGTGCTCGACAAGGGCGCCAAGGGCCTGAGCGCACCGGCCGTGCACGGCAAGGTGGGGCTGCGTGCGTCGATCACCGGCGAGATCGTGATGGACAACGTGTTCTGCCCCGAAGAAAACGCTTTCCCCGAAGTGCGTGGCCTGAAGGGCCCCTTCACCTGCCTCAACAGCGCACGTTACGGCATCGCCTGGGGCGCCTTGGGTGCCGCTGAAGACTGCTGGTTCCGCGCACGCCAGTACGTGCTCGACCGCAAGCAGTTTGGCCGCCCACTCGCGGCCAACCAGCTGATTCAAAAGAAGCTGGCCGACATGCAGACCGAGATCACCCTGGGCCTGCAAGGCTGCCTGCGCCTGGGCCGCATGAAGGACGAAGGCACCGCCTCGGTCGAGATCACCTCCATCATGAAGCGCAACTCGTGTGGCAAGAGCCTCGACATCGCGCGGCTTGCGCGCGACATGATGGGTGGCAACGGCATCAGCGATGAGTACGGTGTGGCACGCCACCTGGTGAACCTCGAAGTGGTGAACACCTACGAGGGCACGCACGATGTGCATGCGCTGATCCTCGGCCGCGCGCAGACGGGGATTGCGGCGTTCGCCAACTGAGCTTGCGGCAGATCTGATGCCCCAACGGCGGGCCTGCGGGCTCGCCGTTTGCTTTTGTGTTGGCAGGTGGCGAGGTGCGGCCGGAAAAGCACGGTCGTTCGCCTCGTCAGATATCATTCGGCCCGCTGTCCAAGTGGGTGCGGCAGCGGCAGAACACACAAGTACAGAGAAGTACAGAGGGAACTCATCAGATGCACCGCATCGTGATCGTGGGGGGAGGCGCGGGTGGCCTCGCGTTGGCCACACAGCTGGGCAAGCGCCTGGGGCGCAAGAAGCTGGCTGAAGTGACGCTGGTCGACTCAGCGCGCACCCACGTCTGGAAGCCGCTCTTGCACCAGCTGGCCGCCGGCAGCTTTGACACCCACGCCGAAGAGATCGAGTTCCTGGCGCAAGCGCGCTGGAACCACTTCAAGTTTCGCCTCGGCAGCCTGGTCGGCATTGACCGTGTCAACAAGACGGTGCAGCTCGCCGCCAGCTACGACGACACCGGCGCCGAGATCACACCCGACCAACAAGTGGCCTACGACACGCTGGTGGTTGCGGTCGGCAGCCAGACCAACGACTTCGGCACGCCCGGGGCCGCGCAGCACACCATCAAGCTTGACAGCCCGCAGGCCGCCAAGCGCTTCAACGACCGGCTGCTCAACGCCTGCATTCGCGCACAAAGTGTGCCGCGTGTGGCGGGCAGCGGGCGCCTCACGGTGGCCATCGTCGGCGGGGGTGCCACCGGCGTGGAGCTGGCGGCCGAGCTGCATGCGGCAGCGCGGGTGCTGGCCAACTTTGGGCTCGACCACATTCACCCCGAGAAAGATTTGCAGATCGTGCTGGTGGAGGCCGCGCCGCGTTTGCTGTCGCAACTGCCCGAGCGCTTGAGCGAAGCGGCGGTGCGCGAGCTGCGCAAGCTCGCCATCGAGGTGCACACCAACGAGAAGGTGATTGAGGTCACCGCCGACGGCCTGAAGATGGCCAGTGGCAAGGTGATCGGCTCCACACTGTGTGTGTGGGCGGCGGGTGTGAAGGCGGCTGACTTTCTGAACGGCATCGGTGGCGACCAAGCGCTGGAGACCAATCGCCTCAACCAGCTGGTGGTCAACGGCAACCTGCAGAGCACCCGCGACGAACACATCTTTGCGTTTGGTGACTGCGCCGCGTGCCAGCAACCCGACGGCACCTGGGTGCCACCGCGCGCGGCAGCCGCGTATCAACAGGCCATGTACCTGGTGAAGGCCTTGCCCCAGCTGATGAAGGGTGAGCCGGTGGTGCCGTTTGTCTACAAGGATCAGGGCTCGCTGGTATCGCTCTCTGAATACTCGTCAGTGGGCAGCCTGATGGGCAGCCTGACACGCGGCAGCCTCTTCATCGAAGGGCGGCTGGCGCAGTTCATGTATTGGGGCTTGCACAAGCAGCACCAGTTTGCGCTGGGCGGCGTGCGCAAGACCTTGCTCATTACTTTGGCGGAAATGCTGGATCGCACTTACCGCCCGCGCATCAAGCTTCATTGAGCCCCCAGTCGCTCACGCGGCGCCGCCTGGCGACCCGGCAAAGCCGGTTCTGCGGGCGTTGTTTGATGCGCGCTTGCTTCGCTCGCCAGTCTTCAGCTCGCCAGGTAGACGGCCACCTTGGCGCCTTCGCGCACAAAGGCCAGCGCCGTGGCGCGGCCGATGCCACCCGCGCCGCCGGTGACGAGCGCGGTCTTTCCTTGCAGCTTGCCGCTCATGGGCTCAACCCAGCGAGGGGTAGTCGGTGTAGCCGTGTGGGCCTTCACCGCCGTACAGCGGGGCGTCTTTGAACGGCGCATTGAGCGGCAGGTTGTCGCGGAAGCGGCGCGCCAGGTCGGGGTTGGTGATCATCTTGCGGCCGAACGAGACCATGTCGGCGCGGCCGCTGCTGATGGCTTCGACCGCCATCTCGTGGGTGTAGCCGTTGTTGAGCATCCAGACGCCGGAATACAGGCGGTGCAGGGCCTCGTAGTCAAACGGTGCGTTGTCGCGCGGGCCGCCGGTGTGGCCTTCGACGACGTGGATGTAGACCGGGTGCAACTTCTCCAGCTCGCGCACCACGTGCTCGAACAGCGGCTGCGGGTGGCTCTCCACCGAATCATTCACCGGCGAGACTGGCGAGAGGCGGATCGCCGAACGCTCGGCACCGATCTCGGCGATGACGGCAGTCATCACTTCGACCAGGAAGCGGGCGCGGTTTTCGATGCTGCCGCCGTAAGCGTCGGTGCGTTGGTTCGAGCCTTCGCGCAAAAAGGCGTCGACCAAGTAGCCGTGTGCCCCGTGAACTTCAACGCCGTCGAAGCCGGCCTGGATGGCGTTGCCCGCAGCGGTGCGGAAGTCGTTGACGATGCCCGCGATCTCGTGCGTCTCGATGGCACGCGGCTCGGTGGTGGGCACGAAGCCCTGGCCGGCGATGAAGGTCTTGCCATTGGCCGTGATGGCCGAGGGTGCTTGAGGTTTGGCTTGGTTGGGCTGGAAGATCGAGTGCCCGATGCGGCCGGTGTGCCACAGCTGCACGAAGATCTTGCCGCCCTTGGCGTGCACTTCGTCGGTCACCTTTTTCCAGCCGGCGATCTGCTCAGGCGTGTGCAGGCCCGGCGTGGCGTCGTAACCCTGGGCGGTGGCCGACACCTGGGTGGCCTCGGCGATGACCAGGCCGACACCCGCACGCTGGCTGTAGTAGTCGGCGGCCAGCACGGCGGGCAGGTTGCCCTTGTCGGCGCGGTTGCGTGTGAGGGGTGCCATCGCCATGCGGTTGGCGAGCGTGATCTGGCCCAGCTTGATCGGCTGGAACAGGGCGTTGCTGATGAAGGAGTCGGTGGGTGTGCCCATGGTGCGTCAGTGATCCGAGGTTGAGGTGAGAGGGGTTGCCGGCGCGGCCCAGGGCCGAAACAGCTGATCGAAGATGAGGTGGACGCCGTCGCGCAGCGGCTGCACCGAGCGCTCGACCTTCATGCGCAAGAGGCCGCCCTCCCAGGCCGCCCAGGTCAGCGCAGACAGCGCGGTGGCGTCGATGTCGCGGCGGATGTCGCCCGAAGCCTGTGCGGCAGCGACCAGACCGGCCAGGCGCTCGCGCCAGGCCAGTTGTGCCGCCATCAGGTTTTGGCGGCAGGGCTCGCTGGAGAGCGCGATCTCGGCGGCGAAGTTGCCGATCAAGCAGCCCGCGGAGCAGCTGCTGCGCTCGTGGTAGCTGAGCATGTGCGAGAACACGTGGCGGATGGCCGGCATCGGCTCGGGTGGGGCGCTGGCCATCATGCGTTCCCACGAACGCTGCATGTTCTGCGCGTATCGGTTCACGATGGCGGCAGCAAAGGCCTCTTTGCTGGCGAAGTGGTTGTAGAACGAACCTTTGGGCACACCAGCGTGGTCAGTCAGCTGCTGAATGCCGGTGGCGTTGTAGCCCTGTTGCAAAAACAGCGCGAGGCCGGCGCACAGCAGGCGCTCGGGGATGCAGGTCGGGTCGGCGGTGCGGGGCATCGGCGAAGAATATGACCAGTCGTCTTGAAACGAGGTCACCGACGCGACAGAGCGGCGGCTTTCAGCCCATCCAGCGTTTGGTCGCGTCTTCCACCACCGCCGACAAGGGCACACCGCCCTTGCGGCGCTGGCGCAACCAGCTCGCGTCGTTGCCCTCGAACAGGGTTTCGCGGATCAGGTTGCTGGCGTCGAGTGCCTGCAGGTCGAGTGCGTGTTCATCGACGCGGGCCAGCGTGCGCAAGATGTCGTCGCGCAGCTTGTGCCGTTGTTTGGTCTTGGGGTCGACGATCTCGCCATCGAGCCCGAATCGGCAGGCCTGGAAGCGGTTGAAGGTGTAGACAAGGTAGTCGTCTTCGCTCGGCTCGAAGGGTTTTTCTTCGCGCAGGTAGCGGCAGATGCATTGCAGGTAACAAGCGAGTGCGGCGGCCTTGCCGACCGTGAGCGGCGTGTCGCACACGCGCAGCTCGATGGTGCCGAACTCGGGCTTGGGGCGGATGTCCCAGTAGAAGTCTTTCATCGACTGCACGACGCCGGTGCTCGTCATCTTGTCGAAGTATTCGCCGAAGCCTTCCCAGGTGGTGACGAAAGGCGCGCGGCCCGACAACGGGAAGGCAAACACCGAGTTGAGCCGCGCCGAATTGAAACCGGTGTCGACCCCCTGCACGTAGGGCGATGAGGCGCTCAGCGCAATGAAGTGCGGCACGTAGCGCGACAGCGCATGCAAGAGCCACAGCGCGGTGTCGCCGTTTTCGCAGCCCACGTGCACGTGTTGGCCAAACACCGTGAACTGTTTGGCGAGGTAGCCATACAGCTCGCTGATGTAGTGAAAACGTTCGGTCGGAAAGATCTGCTGATCGCTCCACTGCTGGTAGGCGTGGGTGCCACCACCGGCGATGCCGATGTTGAGCTTGCGCGCGGCGCGCGAGAGCTGCTGCTGCAGGTCGGTCAGCTCGGCCAACAGCGGCGCGTGCTGGCGCTGGATGGAGGTGCCGATCTCGATCATGCTGCGCGTGATTTCGGGCTTCACGTCCCAGGCGCCGGTGTGTTTGTCGAGCTCGCGCAGCAGGTCTTGCGCCTGCGGCGACAGGTCGTAGTCGTGGGTGCTGACAAGTTGCAGCTCCAGCTCGACACCCAGCGTCAGCGCCTCAGAAGTTGTGAATTCGGCCAGGGGCATCTCAGGCTTCCTTGGTGGGCGCTGGTGGGCATTCGCCGGCCAATGAGCGCAGCGAAAGTTGTGCGAGCACCGGCCCCAGCAGGTGCAAGAGCGTGGTGGCGATCAGCAAGGCCTGCAACACATTGCCGGCCACGCCGGGGAGTTGGGAGGTCCAGCCAAAGGTGTCGGCCGCGAGCAGCACGACGAGGCTGCTCATGGGTTGCAGCGCGAGCGTGAGGGCTGCGGCCTGCCGCCACCCGAGTGCACTGAGCCGGGCCAGCAGCGCCACCGCGATGCCCTTGCCCGCCAGGCGGGCCAGCACGATGGCCAGCACCCACGGCCACAGCGTGGTGAGCCCATCGAGTGTGAACAACATGCCGAGCGCGATGAACAGCAGCACCGTCAGCACGGCGCCGGCCGAACCCAGGTGCGGCTCGACCGTCAGCGCGTGGCCCATGCGAGAGCGCGCCACCATGCCGGCCACCAGCAAGGCGAGCAGCGGCGAGAGCGTCCATTGCGCGGCCAGCATGGCAGCCAGGATCACCAGCGCGATCTGCAGCACGGGCGCCGCGGCGGCGTCACGCAGAGGCTGGGTCAGCTTGGCGAGCAACAAGCCCGCGGCCGCACCCAGCAGGAAGGAGCCACCGATGACCAGCACCGCATCGGCCGCCACCGGCAGCAGCTCGGCACTCAGGCTGGCGGCGTCGACCGCGGTGGCCACACGCCAGGCCTTGAGGGCCAGCATGCTGAGCGCGCTGTTGATCGCGGTGATGATGAGCAGCCGCTCGGTCACCTGCCCACGCGAACGCAGCTCGTGCACCAGCACCAGGGTGATGACGGGCGAGGTTGACATGGCCACCGCCCCCGCCATCCAGGCCGAGGCGGGCGGCGCGCCGAGCGCCACCAGCGCCACCACCACACACAGGCCCGCGAGCAGGCCTTCGAGCACACAGGTGAACGCGAGCCAGGGGTTGTCGATCAACCAGCGTAGCCGGATGCGGCTGCCCAGCTCGAACACCAGCACGCCGATGGCGAGATCAATGAGGGGCTTCCAGGGGTCGAGGTCGGTGCGGTCGAGCAGGCGCAGCGCGAGCGGGCTGGCCAAGGCGCCGGTGAGCATGTAGCCAAACATGCGCGGCAGGCGCAGCCGGCGGTTCAAGAACTCGGCCAGCACCACGGCCACCAGCATCACCAGCGCAAACCCCAGCACCGGGTCGGCACCGCGCAGGCCGTCCAGCGTCCACAGTGGCGCGGCGGCGCTGGTGGTGGGGGACAGCCAGTTCTGAATCTCTGTCATAGAGGGCAGGGTGCACCGGTGAAAGAGCGGCGCATGGTAGACCAGGCTCTCAGCAGGAGTGGGGGTCACCGCGCGCCACCAAGGGGCTTGTCTTTATCATCCCGCCTCTTGTGGCCGCGCTGCTCTTGAATTCGGGCGAGCGGGCGCCACGTTCAAGCGCGCGAACTCTTCAGACGACCGACCATGCAAAAACAAACTCTTTCTTTCCAGGCCGAGGTCAAGCAGATCCTGCACCTTGTCACGCACTCGCTTTACTCCAACAAAGAGATCTTTCTGCGTGAGCTGGTCTCCAACGCCTCAGACGCTTGCGACAAGCTGCGCTTCGAGGCCTTGAACAACGCCGTCTTGTACGAAGACGCCCCCAATCTGGAAGTGCGGCTGAGCTACGACAAAGAGGCCAAGACCCTCACCATTCGAGACAACGGCATTGGCATGAGTGCCGACGAGGCGGTGGCCCACCTGGGCACCATCGCCAAGAGCGGCACACGCGAGTTCATGAACCAGCTCGAAGGCGAGCAGAAAAAAGACGCGCAGTTGATCGGCCAGTTTGGTGTGGGTTTTTACAGCGGCTTCATCGTGGCCGACCGCATCACGGTCGAGTCTCGCCGCGCCGGCGTGCCGGCCGAAGAGGGCGTGCGCTGGAGCAGCGAAGGCAGTGGCGACTTCGAGGTCGAAACCATCAGCAAACCGCAGCGTGGCACCGACGTCATCTTGCACCTGCGTGAGGGGGAAGAAGAGTTCCTGAGCACCTGGAAACTCAAGTCCATCATCAGCAAGTATTCGGATCACATCTCGCTGCCGATCCTGATGCAGAAAGAAGAATGGGACCCGGAGAAAACCGAACAAACCATCACCGACGAGTGGGCGCCGGTCAACAAGGCTGCGGCGCTGTGGGCGCGCAGCAAGAGCGACATCACGCCCGAGCAGTACGCCGACTTCTACAAGCAGATCAGCTACGACACCGAAGCGCCGCTCGCCTACACCCACAACCGGGTCGAAGGCCGCAGCGAATACACGCAACTTCTGTACGTGCCGGCCAAGGCGCCGTTCGACCTGTGGAACCGCGACAAGCGTGGTGGCGTGAAGCTATACGTCAAACGTGTCTTCATCATGGACGACGCCGAGGCGCTGATGCCGGTGTACCTGCGCTTCGTCAAGGGCGTGATCGACAGCGCTGATTTGCCGCTCAACGTGAGCCGCGAGCTGCTGCAAGAAAGCCGCGACGTGAAGGCCATTCGCGAAGGCTCGACCAAGCGGGTGCTTGGCATGCTGGAGACATTGGCCCAGAGCGAAGACGAGGCCGAGCGCGCCAAGTACGCCGCGTTCTGGAAAGACTTTGGCGCGGTGCTGAAAGAAGGTGTCGGTGAGGACCACACCAACCAGGAACGGTTGGTCAAGTTGTTCCGTTTTGCCTCGACCCATGCCGATGAGGGTGTGTCGCTCGCCGACTATGTGGGTCGCATAAAAGAAGGCCAGGAGGCTGTTTACTACGTGACCGCCGACACCCTGGCCGCAGCCAAGAGCAGCCCGCAGCTGGAAATCTTCCGCAAGAAGGGCATCGAGGTGCTGCTGCTGACCGACCGTGTTGACGAATGGATGCTGAGCCACGTTTACGAGTTTGAGGGCAAGCCGCTGCAAAGTGTGGCCAAGGGCTCGGTCGACCTGGGCGCCTTGCAAGACGAGGCCGAGAAGAAGCAGGCCGAAGAGGTGGCCACCGCCTTCAAGCCCGTGCTCGACCGGCTGAAAGAAGCGCTGAAGGACCGTGCCAAAGACGTGCGTGTGACCACGCGCCTGGTCGACTCGCCGGCGTGCTTGGTGGTGGATGAGGGCGACGTCAGCGGCCACCTGGCCCGCATGCTCAAGCAGGCCGGGCAGACGGCGCCGAAATCTTTGCCGACGCTCGAAGTCAATGCCGAACACGCCTTGGTCAAGCGGCTCGACAGCAGCGCGCAGTTCGACGCGCTGGCGCACATCTTGTTCGACCAGGCGGTGTTGGCCGAAGGTGGCCACCTCGAAGACCCTGCGGCTTATGTGAAGCGTGTCAACGCTTTGTTGACGGCTTGAGCCTGGTTAAAGCGGGAGGCCGCCGAGTGGTGGCTCCCGCAGCGTTTCGAGCTGCTCGCGCATGCGAGTGATCTGCTCGCTCCAGTAAGAGCGCCCACCAAACCATGGGAAGGCGGCCGGGAACGCCGGGTCGGCCCAGCGGCGGGCGATCCAGGCGCTGTAGTGGATCATGCGCAGCGCGCGCAGCGCTTCGATCAGGCGCAGCTGGCGCCAGTCGAATTCCATGAAGTCTTCGTAGCCCGAGAGCAGGGCGTAGAGCTGCTGTTGCATGGTCTGGCGGTCGCCCGCGAGCAGCATCCACAGGTCTTGCACCGGGGGGCCCATCAAGGCGTCGTCGAGGTCGACGAAGTGCGGGCCGGCGGCCGTCCACAGCACGTTGCCGGTGTGGCAGTCGCCGTGCAGGCGAATGGGTGGGTAAGCACCGACATCGTCGAAACAGCGTTTCACTTCGTCGAGCACGTTGTTGATGGCACGTTGCCAGTCGGCCTGCGCTTCGACGGCGATCATCCCCGAGGCCAGAAGCCAGTCGCGTGGGGCTTCGCCGTAGCTGTGGCTGTCGAGTGTCAGCCGGTGGGCGAACGGCTTGCGTGCACCCACCGAGTGGATGCGGCCGATGAAACGGCCAATCCATTCGAGCGTGGCCGGGTCTTCGAGCTCGGGTGCGCGGCCCGATTGGCGCTCACACACGCTGAAGCGGTAAGGGTTGCCGGCGATGTTGAATGACGCGAGCGTGGTGTCACCCAGCTTGCGCGGTGCGACGACTGGAATCTCGGCCTCTACCAACTCGGCAGCAAACGCATGCTCTTCCAGAATCTGCGCGTCGCTCCAGCGGCCGGGCCGATAGAACTTGGGCACCACCACATGGCCGTCTTCCAGAAAAACCTGGAACACGCGGTTCTCGTAAGAGTTGAGCTGAATCAGGCGACCATCGCCGCGCAAGCCGACTGAATCGAGGGCATCGAGCACGGCCTCAGGGGTGAGGCCGGCATAGGGTGTTTCAGTGGCTAGTGACGTGTCGGGCATGGGCGCATCGTAAGCGCCGCCCGTTCAGCCGCGCCCTCAGTGCCGCGCGTTCGTCGAAGCCGGCGGGTTGTCGACCACCACGCCGCCCACATCGTCACGATCGTCATGGCCGCCACTGATGAGCGAGGACGGGCGATCTGAAAGGCTCGCAAATTCGCTGGCCGTGAAGGCGTCAAGGCGGCTGTCGGGCGCGAAGAACGAGTCCTGGAACAGCGTGGAGTCTTGCCACAGCGCGGTGCGCTCTGCCCGACGGTGCGCCACGGTGGTGGCCAGCGTGTCGCGCGCCTGGTGCAGCGTGTGCGGGGGCATCGGCTGCGGTGCGCGCGAGGCGGCTCCACTGTGCGGCACCAGCAATTGCAGCTCGGCCACCGACGGCAAATGGTCAGGCGGGCAGCGCAGGTAGCGCACGCGGCAAGCCGACAGCACCGATTGTTTGATCTGCTGGATGCGGTGCGAGCCACCGCGCTCGCCTTCAAGATCGATGGCGGCCAGCACCCGCCCATTGGCGCTGCAGATCGCGAAGGTCACGTGGTTGGTGCCCAGCAGGTCATACCAGTAGCGCACCTCACTCGGGTCGGTGGGCTGGCAGAAGCGCACCAGCGGCAACTTCGAAAGAATGATGTGGTGCGGCAGCGCCTCGCGCAGCAGGCGGTAGATGCGCCGCTCGTCGGTGCTGAACACCGGCCGGCCGGTCAGAGCCCATTCGATCGGGAGAGGTTTCGGCTTCGACTTGCGACCCTTCAGCAGAAGGATCATCAGGGCGCACACCAGCACAGCAGCAGTGCCGAGCGCGATGGCCCAGGGAAGGTTTGGCAAGTTCACGGCACGGACTCGGGTGAGAGCGCCCACCATGGCGCCGACGGATGCCAAAAATGGAACGATTGAAAGCCATGCTACCTGCCGCCCCCGGGGCGTCACATCCCCGACATGGGTGTGGGTTGGGGGTGTAGACGGCCTTGTGAGCGACGTGTGGGGACGCTACTCCGAAGCTGTCCGCCCCGTGTCCCCCATGTGAGTCTTGACTTCAGAGACGACGTTCAGCCAGTCGTTGATCCGATGGGCCTGACGTTTGAGTTGGTAGTCGAACTCTGCAAACTGGTTTCCAACCATCTCACCCACCTGCGAGGTGATGCTGTCAGGCGGCAGTTTCAACCAGGCTTCGGACTCCGGCCCGTCACGCTCGACCGTCGCACCCGCATTGCGCGCGATCTTGAGCATGGCGGTGTTTTCGCTCAAGGCGTGGATGAACAATCGCTCACAGCTGCGGTTGCGGGCGTGCAGCACGGCATGCTCGAACAGCCGGGCGCCGTAGCCACGCCCGCGGGCGCGCTTGACAACCGAGACGCCGAATTCCGCGGTGGCAGGCGACTGCGAATTCTGTTCTGGCGCAGGCATGTAAGCGAGGTGAGCCATGGCGATCAATTCCAGCCGTCGGTTGAAGATCCCGAACACCTCATCCCGCTCGAAGTTCAACGAGGTGACATAACGGTGAATCTGCTCATCGGTGGCGGGAAATCCAAATCGCAGGTATCGATCACTCTCATCAAGAGACAGAAGATGTAATGAAATTCGTTCCCGATGGCGCTCCGCCAGCGACCGGATTGGCACCCAGGAAAGCCGAGTGGGGCTCGACGCTGCCGGCGGTGGGGAGAGGGGAGTGCCTGTGGAGTCCATGCTGACCTCGTATAGGTGGAAACCCTGAGTCTATCGACAATCGGCAAAATCGCTGAAGGTGGGTGCCCTGGGAGGGTTGCCCCAATGCGGCTGCGTTCCGCTACACTAGAAGGCTTTCCCGTTCGGCTCCTGGGAAAGAAACGACTGTCGATTGTTTGAGAGGCTGCCTGAAATAAGCAGCACCGATGGCAACGGGCAATTCGAAGATTGAGCCATGTACCGCCTCGCCCGCCAAGGGCAGGTTTCTAGAAAGTTACTCATGAAGACCTTCAGCGCCAAGCCGGCCGAAGTGACGCACGAGTGGTTTGTGATTGACGCCACCGACAAGGTGCTCGGACGTGTTGCCAGCGAAGTGGCACTCCGTTTGCGCGG
>JBKJJF010000042.1:0-17521 GCA_046598195.1 Rhizobacter sp.
TTTGGTGCGGCTGGCAGGATTCGAACCCACGACCCCTTGGTTCGTAGCCAAGTACTCTATCCAACTGAGCTACAGCCGCGAAGCCTCGGACTATAACACCAAGTTTCGGCCCGTCTACAACTGGGCGGCGGCCTGATAGCAGGTCGCCACACGGTCAACATCGCCCTGCTGCTCGGCCAGGCGTGCGAGCAGCTGCCATGCACGGCGGCGTGACACGGCGTCCAGCTCGGATGCACCCGCCGCCTGCTCCAGCAGCAAGCGCGCCTTGCCCCACAGCTCGCGCTCGGCCAGTGCACAACCCACGGCATAGGCCACGGCAGCCTCGCGCGGAAAGGCCTGGGCCGCAGACTCCAAGCGCGCCAGCCAGTCGGGCGCCATGCCAGCGACACAGGCCACCAGCCCGTGTGCCAGCGCGGTGCGTTCGTCTTCGTTGAGCTCCCCCAAGCGATCCCAGAAGGGGCGCAGCCAGCCGCGCGCTTCGGCCGCGGCGCCAAAGGCGGCCAGGCAAGCCGCCGCGCGGGCCGCCACCAGCGGGTCGCGCCGGTCGGCATTTTCCAATGCTAACCAGACACGGCGCACCTGGTCGGCATCGCGCGCGCCATCGAGTGACTCAAAGGCCAGCGAACGCAACAGCCCCTGCGCCGCCACCTTGGAGAAAGCCTGGTGCTTGGCCAGCAGGCGGGCCGTCTTCAAGGCTTCGTGGGGTTGATTGGCCAGGCGGCTGGCCTGCAACTTGAGGCGCAGCGCATGGGTGCGGCGGGCCACGCCCGGCGGCAAGGCGGCGAGGAATTCAAGGGCGCGTGTGGCGTTGCGGTCATCAAGCGCCCACTCGGCGGCGAGCAGGCGTGCGCCCTCTTCGGCTGAGCGTGCGAGCAGGCTGCTGCGGCTGAGCTCCAGTGCACGCTCCAGCTGGTCGTCGCGCTGGCTGCGGTCTTGCAGCTTGTGGGCGCTGCCGGCGGCCAGCAGGTGGCCGAGCACGGTGAACTCGTTGTCTTGCACCAGGTCGGGCGTTTCAGACTGGATCAGCAAGGCACGCTGGGCCGACTTCTGCGCGCGGCTGTAACGCCCGCCGAAGTATTGCGCCAAGGCGTCTCGCAAGGCGGCTTGCGCGCTGCGGTCGCGCCGCGCCACGCGCCACTCATGCGCTCTGCGCGGCAGGCCAATGAGGGCGTTGACGGCGTTGAAGATGGTCACCAGCGCCAGGCAGGTGGCCATCAAGGCCAGCAAGAAGAGGTTCATCGACACGTCCATGCGCCAGCCGCTCCAGTAGAGCGAAACCAGCCCATCGTTGGCACCGAAGGTGGTGGCCGCCACGACCGCCACGACAAAGAGGAGGATGAACCAGACAACAGCGCGCATGGGCAGCGACGACGCTCAGCGGCCCGCGGTGGCCGCAGCCAGCGCGGCCAGCGTGTCTTCGGGCCGGGGCAGACCGACCTGGCGCGCACTGCCGGTGACTTGTTTGAGCAGGTCGACCGCCACGACGGTGCGGCGCGAACCGCGGTCGAAGTAACGATCAAGCGCGACTTGCGCACCCTGCAAATCGGTTTGCACGGTGTCGAACTGGCGGCTCAGCAGCGCCAAGCGGGCGTTGAGCAGGCGCAGCTTCAGGTTCTCGCGCAGAAAGAAGGCTTGCTCGGGTGCCAGCAGCATCGCGTCGGGGTGGTCGATGCGGGTCACACGCACCAGGCCACGGGTTTCGCCCCAGATGCGATCCATCCAGCCCGACCAGGTGTCGGACACGGCCGAGATCCAGCTGCTGCCGGGCGCTGCACTCGATGTGGCACCCGAGGCACTGCGAGCCGCCGGCTTGGGCGCCGAGGCCGCCGGTTTCACGCTGCTCTCTTTGCGCGGCTCGGCCTGCGACAGCAGCGGCAGCTCGTCGACCAGGCGGATCACCTCGTCGAGCTTGATCGACAGCGCGGAGATGTCGGCCACGCCCACCGCCTTGACACGGTCGATGTCGCGCGCAATGGCGCGGCGCACGCCGTCGAGGCGCGGCTGGCTGTAGCGCGCCAGGCGCTCGTCGGCCTGCTTGAGCGCGGCCACCAGGGGCTCGGCGCTGCCGGTGATGGTGGCTTGCTGCTGGGCCAAACGCAGGCCGGCGTCGATGTCGACCAGCACGTTTTCATCGCGCGAGCGCGACAGCGACTGGATCAGGTCTTCGAGCTGGGTGCGTTGAATCGCCACCTCGGCCAGCCGCGCTTCGAGCAGCGAAACCTTGGCAGCACTCTCGCGCGCGGTTTCGTCGGCACGCTTGGCCAGCAGGCGTGCCTCGCCCGATTGGGTTTGGCTTTCTTGCTGGCGGCGCACCAGCTCTTGCTCCAGCTTGCGCACACGCTGCTCGGCCGACCAGCCCAGCGCCAGGCTGGCCAGCACCAGCAGGGTCAACAGCGCGGTGAACGCCCACGCCCAACGCCGGCCCTTGGTGGGCGCGGCCGTCTCGGGCGCAGTGCTGGGGTCAGGTGTGACATCGTTCACGATGCGATCGATTGTATGCACGCGACCACGGCTTCGACGCTCGGGCGGGCTTCGATGACACGGCCCAGCCCCAGGCTGCGCGCCGTCTCTGCGATGCGCGGGTGGGTGGCGATGGCGGTCGCCCTCGCCCATTCGGCCTGCGGTGCCAGCGCCGCCAGGTGGGTGATGGCTTCGGAGCTGCTGAAGAACCACAGGTGCTGCTCGGGCTGCTGCAGGGCCTCGTTCAACAGGCCCCGTTGTGCAGGCGACAGCTGCGGCGCGGCACGGTCGTAGGCCGCCACAAAGCTCAGCACCGCGCCCCGCTCGCGCAGGCGCTCGGCCAGCCAATCGCGCCCGCCTGCGCCGCGCACCACCAGCACCCGCCGGCCAGCCCACTCGCGGCCCGCGAGCTGTTGCCACAGGGCTTCGGAATCAAACTGCGGTGCGTCGGCGGTGGGTTCGATGACCGTCGGCACACCCAGCGCACGCAGCGCCTGGGTGGTACCGGGGCCGGGCGAGGCCGCGAGCACATGCGCGGGCCACGCCGACCGATCAGGCTGGGCCGCAAAAAAGCAGCTCGCAGCATTGGGGCTCACGAACACCGCCATCGCCTGCTCAGGTAGCGTGGCCCAGGCTGCCGCCAAAGCCGCCACATCGGGTGCCGGCGCAATGTCGATCAGGGGCAACGCTTCGGCCTGCAAACCCGCAGCACGCAGCCGCTGCACCCAATCGCTCGCCTGCGCAGCGGGCCGGGTGACCAGCACTCGCATCGGTTTACAACGCAGCCAGGTAGCCGGCCGCACCAAGCTCGCGCAAGCGCGCGGCCGCCCGCTCGCCCAGCGCACGCGCCGCAGCATCATCGGTGACGGCAGCGTGCACCTCGGCACGCAGCAGCGGCCGCACGGTGTCTTGCCCATCACCCAGCGCGGTAGACAAGTGCAGCTCATCGCCTTGCCACACCGCATGCGCGGCCAGCGGCATGCTGCAGCTGCCGCCCAGGGCACGCGACACCGCGCGCTCGGCATGCACTGCGAGCCAAGTGGGGCGGTGGATCAAACCGGCCAACTGCGCACGCAAGGTTGCGGCATCAGCCAGCACCTCGATGCCCAGCGCCCCCTGGCCGGCGGCGGGGATCATCTGCGCCGGGTCGAACACGGCGCGAATGCGGCTCGCCAGGCCCAGGCGCTTGAGCCCGGCGGCCGCGAGCACGATAGCGTCGTAGTGGCCTTCGTCGAGCTTGCGCAAGCGGGTGTCGAGGTTGCCGCGCAGGGGCTCGATGCGAAGGTCGGGCCGCAAGGCGCGCAGCAACACCACCCGGCGCAGGCTGGAGGTGCCGACACAAGCGCCCTGCGGCAGCTCGGCCAGCGAGGCGCAGTGGTTGGACACCAGCGCATCACGCGGGTCTTCGCGCTCCAGCACGGCGGCCAGCTCGAAGCCGTCGGGCAGGTCCATTGGCACGTCTTTGAGCGAATGCACCGCCAGGTGGGCGCGGCCCTCTTCGAGTGCGGTTTCCAGCTCTTTCACGAACAAACCCTTGCCGCCCACCTTGGACAGCGAGCGGTCGAGGATCTGGTCGCCACGTGTTGTCATGCCCAACAGGCCCACCTCAAGGCCCAGGCGTTGTTTCAGCAGGGCCTGCACATGCTCGGCTTGCCACAGGGCAAGACGGCTTTCTCGGGTGGCGATCAGCAGGGGCGTGGGAGGCGTTTGGGGCATCGGGTGATGCTATCAGGCACCGGCTTTTGACAAAGAAACCGCTACCATCCGTTGGGTGTAAACAAGTTACATACCCCTCAAGGAAACTCATGCCGCGCGTCCAACCCGAAGACGACAAAAACCTTCCCCTCGTGGCCGACATCCGCCTGCTCGGCCGCATTCTCGGTGACGTGATCCGCGAACAAGAAGGCAAGGCCGCCTTCGAGTTGATCGAGCGTGTGCGCCAGCTCTCGGTGGCCTACCGGTTGAAGCGCGATGCCCAAGCCGGCCGCTCGCTCGACCGGCTGCTGAAAAACCTGTCGGGCGACCAGACGGTGAGCGTGATCCGCGCCTTCAGCTACTTCTCGCACCTGGCCAACATCGCCGAAGACCGCCACCATGTGCGCCGCCGCGAGCACCACGAACGCCAGGGCCACCTGCAAGAAGGCTCACTCGCGATGAGCCTGGCGCGCCTGGCCGACGCCGACATCCGCGCCAGCGACATCGCCGCGACGCTGGCCCACGCCTACATCTCGCCGGTGCTGACCGCCCACCCAACCGAGGTGCAACGCAAGAGCATCCTCGACGCCGAGCGCGCCATCGCCGAGCTCATCGGCCAGCGCGACACGCTGCACACCGCACGCGACCTGACTGAGAACGAAGCCTTGCTGCGTGCCCGCATCACCCAGCTGTGGCAAACGCGCATGCTGCGCTACACCAAGCTCACCGTGGCCGACGAGATCGAAAACGCGCTGAGCTACTACCAGAGCACCTTCTTGCGCCAAATTCCGCGCATGTACCGTGAGCTCGAAGAAGCCCTGCCCGGCCACCCGATCGCGCCCTTCTTCCGCATGGGCAACTGGATCGGCGGCGACCGCGACGGCAACCCCAACGTCAGCGCCGCCACGCTGCAGATGGCGCTGCGCCGGCAAAGCGAAACGGCGCTGCGTTTTTACCTGACCGAGGTGCACGAGCTGGGTGCCGAGCTGTCGATCTCGGCCATGCTGTCACCCGTCACACCCGCCATGCAGGCGCTGGCCGCAGCCTCGCCCGACCACGGCGAGCACCGGCTTGACGAGCCCTACAGACGCGCCTTGATCGGCATGTATGCACGGCTGGCCGCCACCTTGCACCAGCTCACCGGCACCGAAGCGCTGCGCCATGCGGTGGCACCCCAAACGCCGTATGCGAAGAGTGAAGAATTCCTGGCCGATCTGGCGGTGATTGAAGCCTCGCTGCAATCGCACCATGCCCAGGCCCTGATCGCGCCGCGCCTGCGCCCGCTGATGCGCGCGGTGCAGGTGTTCGGCTTTCACCTCGCCACGGTCGACCTGCGCCAAAGCTCCGACAAACACGAGGCGGTGGTCGCCGAGCTGCTGCACGTGGCGCGCATCGAAGCCGACTACAGCGCACTCAACGAAGACACGCGCCGCGCGCTGCTGCTGCGCCTGCTCAACGACGCACGGCCGCTGCGCGTGCACGCCGCCGTGTATTCGGAGCATGCACAAAGCGAGCTGGCGATCTTCGAGGCCGCGCTGCAGATGCGCCAAGCGTATGGGCGCGAGTCATTGCGCCACTACATCATTTCGCACACCGAAGAGGTGAGCGATTTGCTGGAGGTGCTGCTGCTGCAAAAAGAGGTCGGCCTGATGCGCGGCACGCTCGACGCGAGCGCGCTGTGCGACCTGATCGTCTCGCCGCTGTTCGAGACCATCGGCGACCTGCGCAACGCCGGGCCGATCATGCGCGACTACTACGCCCTGCCCGGCATCGCCGCCATGCTGCAGCGCTCGGGCGGTGAACAAGACGTGATGCTGGGCTACAGCGACAGCAACAAAGACGGCGGCTTTTTCACCAGCAACTGGGAGCTGTACCGCGCCGAGATCGCACTGGTCGAACTCTTTGGCAAGCTGCGCGCCGACCACGGCATCACCTTGCGTTTGTTCCACGGCCGTGGCGGCACGGTGGGCCGAGGCGGTGGCCCGAGCTTCCAGGCCATCCTGGCGCAACCCCCCGGCACGGTGAACGGGCAGATCCGCCTGACCGAACAAGGTGAAGTCATCGCCTCCAAATACGCACACCCCGAGATCGGGCGGCGCAACCTTGAAACCCTGGTCGCCGCCACGCTGGAGGCCACGCTCTTGCACCCGACCAAGAGCGCACCCAAGAGCTTTCTCGACGCCGCCGATGCGCTGAGCAGCGCGAGCATGGCGGCCTACCGCAAGCTGGTCTACGAAACGCCGGGTTTCACCGATTACTTTTTTGCCGCCACACCCATCCGCGAGATCGCCGAGCTGAACATCGGCTCGCGCCCCGCCTCGCGCAAGGCCACCCGCGCCATCGAAGACCTGCGCGCCATTCCTTGGGGCTTCAGCTGGGGCCAGTGCCGCGTGGCGCTGCCGGGCTGGTGCGGCTTTGGCTCTGCCATCAACAGCTACCTGATCGACAACGCCAAAGAGCGCAAGGAGCGGCTCGCGCTGCTGCAGCGCATGCACAAGCAGTGGCCGTTCTTTCGCACGCTGTTGTCGAACCTCGACATGGTGCTGGCCAAGAGCGACCTCAACATCGCTGCGCGTTATGTCGAGCTGGTGGAAGACAAACGCCTGGGCAAGCGCATTTTTGCGGCCATCCAGGCCGAATGGCAGGCGACCTCGGATGCCCTGAGCCTGATCACCGGCGAGAAAAAACGCCTGGCCTCCAACCCGTCGCTCGCCCGTTCCATCGAACACCGCTTCCCTTACCTCGACCCGCTCAACCACTTGCAGGTGGAGCTGATGCGGCGATACCGCCAACAACGCGAAGGTGACCCCGCCAACGAACGTGTGCAACGTGGCATCCACATCTCGATCAACGGCGTGGCGGCGGGCTTGCGCAACACGGGCTAGATTTGCGCCTGCTTCAACAACTGCGCCACCACCGCCACCGCAATCACCTCGGGTGCCTTGCCGCTGATGCCGGGCAGGCCGATCGGGCAGACCACGCGGTCGATCAACGCGGGCGCGATGCCGCGCTCTTCGAAGCGGTGGATGAACTTGTGCTTCTTGGTGCGTGAGCCGATGAGGCCGAGAAAGCCGAAGTCACCGCGCCGCAGAATGGTTTCGGTGATGCGCAGATCGAGCTCGTGCTGGTGTGTCAACACCAGGTAGAAGGCACCTGGCGGCGCGTGGCGCACCTCGGCTTGCACCCCGTCGCCAACCCACTTGCGGATGTGCAACGGCCACACCGGGCCGCCCAGCGTGAGCGGGAATTCGTCTTCACGTTCGTCAACCCAATCAACCTGCACGTTCAAGCTGGCCAGCACCTGCGCGATGGCGCGGCCCACATGGCCGGCGCCATACAGCTGCAGGTGAAACAGGGGCGGCTCGGTGGGCCAGGCGCTCAGGTGCCGCTCTTGCAAACACTCAAAGTGAAGCGTCACCGCGCCGCCACAACACTGCCCCAGGGTCGGGCCCAAGGGCAGGTGCAAGGAGCGCAGGGTCTTGTCGCCACTGGCCAGCATCTCGCGCGCCAGCGCAATGGCTTTCAGCTCCAGGTGCCCGCCACCGATGGTGCCCGCCGTCTGCTGCCGTGACACCAGCATGCGAGTGCCCTGCTCACGCGGCACCGAGCCCTGGGTGGCGCTCACCTCGACCCACACCGCGGTCACACCGGCGGCAAGCCAATCGTGTGCGACCAACCCGAGTTGCATGGCTTCAGGCCCCCGCCCGCACCGCGTTGATGGCGCGCAGGATGGCTTCACTGGTGGCCGGTGCTGCAAGCGGCGGATCGATCTTGTGCCCGCCCACCGACGACACCGCATCACGGATCGCAAAGAACACCGAGAACGGCAACAACAACGGCGGCTCGCCCACCGCCTTGCTGCGGTGGATGGTGTCAGCCGGGTTGTCGCCGTCGTAGAGCTTCACGTTGAACACCGGCGGGCAGTCGTTGGCGGTCGGAATCTTGTAGGTGCTGGGCGCATGCGTGCTCAGCTTTCCAGTTTGCGGGTGCCACACCAGCTCTTCGGTGGTGAGCCAGCCCATGCCCTGGATGAACGCACCTTCGACCTGGCCGATGTCGACCGCAGGGTTGAGCGAGCGGCCCACGTCGTGCAGCACATCGGCGCGCAAGAGCCTCCACTCGCCAGTGAGCGTGTCCACCAGCACCTCGCTCACCGCGGCGCCGTAGGCAAAGTAGAAGAAGGGTTTGCCTTGCAGCGTCTCGCGGTTCCAGTGCAGGCCGGGGGTGGCGTAGAAGCCATCGGACCACAGCTGCACGCTCGCCAGATAAGCCTGGCGCACCAGCTCGCAGAACGACAGCTCTTGCTTTTTGCCGCCTTTTTTTCCGACCGTGACGTGGTCGTTTGCGAAGCGCACGTCGGCAGGTTTGCAGCCATGGCGGGCCGCGGCAAATGCAGCCAGCCGTTCGCGGATTTTCCGCGCCGCATCTTGTGCCGCTTTGCCGTTGAGGTCGCTGCCCGTCGACGCCGCAGTGGCCGAGGTGTTGACGACCTTGTGCGTGTCGGTGGCCGTGACACGCACGCTCGCGAAGCCCACGCCCAACTCGTGCGCCACCACCTGCGCCACCTTGGTGTTGAGGCCCTGGCCCATCTCAGTGCCACCGTGGTTCACCAGAATGGAGCCGTCGTTGTACACATGCACCAGCGCACCCGCCTGGTTGAAGTGAGCCACGTTGAAGGAGATGCCAAACTTGACCGGCGTGAACGCGATGCCACGTTTGAGCAGCGGGCTGGTGGTGTTGAACTCGGCCACAGCGGCGCGGCGCGCGCGGTAGTCGCTCGTCACTTCGAGCTGCGCACTCAGCTCGTGAATGATGTTGTCTTCGACCTGCTGGCCATAGGGTGTGGTGTTGCGCTCGGCGCCCGTGCTCGGCCCGTAGTAGTTGAGCTGGCGCACATCGAGCGGGTCGCGGCCCAGCGTGCGCGCAATCGTGTCGAGGATGTTCTCGATCGCAATGGCGCCCTGCGGCCCGCCAAAGCCGCGGAAGGCGGTGTTGCTCTGCGTGTGGGTCTTGGCCGAGTAGCCGTGCAGGGCCACGTGTGGCAGCCAGTAGGCGTTGTCGAAGTGGCACAGCGCGCGGGTCATCACCGGGCCCGACAGGTCGGCCGAGTGGCCGGCGCGCGAGACCATGGTGATCTCGCTGCCGAGCACACGGCCATCGTCGTCGTAACCCACCTCGTACTCGTACCAGAAGCAGTGGCGGCGGCCGGTGATGAGAAAGTCGTCGTCACGGTCGAGCCGCAGTTTCACCGGGCGATTCAGCTGGCGCGCGGCCACCGCGGCGATGCAGGCGAAGGGCGCCGACTGCGACTCCTTGCCGCCAAACCCACCGCCCATGCGCCGGCACTCCACCTGCACGTGGTGGGCCTGCAGCTTGAGCGCGTGCGCCACCAGGTGCTGCATCTCGCTCGGGTGCTGGGTGGAGCAATGCACCAGCATGCCGTCGTTCTCTTTCGGGATGGCGTAGCTGATCTGGCCTTCAAGGTAGAACTGCTCTTGCCCGCCCACGTCGAGCGTGCCTTTCAAACGGCGCGGTGCGGTGTTGATGGCGGCTTGCGCATCACCACGGGTGAGGTGCATCGGCGCCAGCACGTACTGGCCTTGGGCATGCGCGGCTTGATGTGTCAACACCGCGGGCAGCGGCTCAACCTTCAGCACACTTTTCGCTCGCGCCGCGGCGCGGCGGGCGGCATCGCGTGTGCTCGCGATCACCGCAAACACCGGCTGCCCGAGGTAGCGCAATTCGCCGTCGGCCAAGATGGGCTCGTCGTGAACGATGGAACCGCAGTCGTTGGGGCCAGGGATGTCGGCGGCGGTGAGCACGGCCACCACGCCGGGCATGGCACGCACGGCGTCCACGTCGATGGCGAGCAAGCGGCCGTGCGCCACTGGCGACAGGCCCAGCGCGGCGTGCAGCGTGCCCGCCAACTCGGGCAGGTCGTCGATGTAAGCCGCTTCGCCGGCCACGTGCAGGTGAGCCGACTCATGCGGGTGGCTGATGCCCACCCGCGCGCCCGCGCTCAAGGCCTGCGCCTCGGAGGGCGGCTGCAAGAAGTTTTCGCGCGGTTTGTTCATCGCCGTCCTTCCACAGAGAGCTCGGCGTGCGCCATGCCGCTCCACACGCTGGTGGCCTGCGGCGGCAAGGGGTCGTGTGGGCGTGTCTCCAGCCAGAAGCGCAACAACAGGTTTTGCGCCACCTGCAGGCGGTAGGCGGCGCTCGCCCGCATGTCAGAGAGTGGTTTGAAATCTTGCGCCAACGCGGCCTGTGCGAGCGTCACGGCTTCTTGTGTCCAGGCCTGGCCGGTGAGTGCGGCTTCGGCGGCGGCGGCGCGTTGCACGGTGGCCGCCATGCCGCCAAAGGCCAGGCGAACTTGCGTCACGGTGTCGCCGTCAAGTTCGATGGCCAGGCCGGCACACAGCGCCGAAATATCACAGTCAAACCGTTTGCTGATCTTGTAGGCGCGCACCTGCTGCTGCGTGGCCACCAGCGGCACCACCATCGCCTGCACAAACTCGCCGGCCTGCAGCTGGTTCTTCATGTAGTCGAGGTAAAACTCGGCCAGCGGCACACGCCGAATGCGCGCCCCCTTGCGCAACACCAGCTGCGCGTCGAGCGCCATCAGCACCGGGGCCGCGTCGCCAATGGGCGAGCCGTTGGCAATGTTGCCGCCCAGGGTGCCGGCGTTGCGAATGGGTGGTGAGGCAAACCGCAGCCACACGTCGGTGAGCGAAGGCACACGTTGCACGAGCGCGCGCCAGGCCAATTCGAGCGAGGCGCCCGCGCCAATCAGCAGCTCGCCGCCCTGCTCTTCAATGCGCTGCAACTCTTCAACACCGCCCAGGTAAATGATGTCGCCCAACGGCTTGAACTGTTTGTTGACCCACAGCCCCACGTCGGTGGAGCCGGCCAGCAGCTGCGCCTGCGGTTGCTGCTCACGCAGCGTGGCCAGCGCTTCGAGCGTGCGGGGCGCGCGAAAGTGGTCTACCCGCTGCGGCCCTTCGACCTGCCGGTTGAAGGCGGCGTAGTGAAAACCGTTCTCGCGCTGAATGCCTTGCAGCGCGGCCACCACGGGCGCGGTGTTGAGCGTGGCCTTGGGCAGCTCGAACATGCGTTCACCCGCATCGAGGATGGGCCGGTAACCGGTGCAGCGGCACAGGTTGCCCGACAGCTCGTCGGCAAGGGCCTGCCGGCTCGGCCGTGCGCCGCAAGCCTGGTGCCGCTCGTAGCTCGACCACAACGACATCACGAAACCCGGCGTACAAAAGCCGCACTGCGAACCATGGCACTCGACCATCGCCTGCTGCGTGGGGTGTAGCACCTTCCCGCGGGCCGAGCGCTGGGCCGCTCCCGGGCCGGCCCGCATCCCCTCGGGGGATCGGTCGATGTACTCATCGGCCGAGGGGCCGACATCTTCGACAGTGAACAGTGCCTTGCCGTCGAGGGTGGGCAGAAATTGGATGCAGGCGTTGACGGTCTTGAGCGTGAGCCCGCGCACGGCGGTAGCGTCACCGGGTTCGGCCAGCTCGCCGATCACCACGGTGCAGGCGCCGCAATCGCCCTCGTTGCAGCCTTCCTTGGTGCCGGTGCAGTGGGCGTCTTCACGCAGCCAGTCGAGCACCGAGCGGGTAGGGTGAGGGCCATTCACCTCGACAACGGCACCACGGTGGTAAAAGCGTATCGGTTGCGGATTCATGCGAGAAAGCTTATGTCACAGCACGAGGTTTGTCACAGAGACAACGTAGCACGCGGCGTGCCGCGGGCGAGGGTTTGCGCGGGTGTGTGCGCGGGTGCATGGGTACGCGGCTTGCACGCCTGAGCCCATGCCCATCACCCAACCCACACGCCTGGCCCTGCGCGGCGACCTGCTCGACTTCACCGGCCCGCCCGAATGGGGTGCAGTCCAGTCCCCGATGGTGCGCTACCGGCCTGACCACTGGCTGCTGATCGACAACGGGCGCATCGTCGGCGCCCAGCCCGGCGCGACAACCCCCGACGCCACCTGGGCGCAACACGACCACGCAGGCCGCCTCATCCTGCCCGGCTTCATCGACAGCCACGTGCACAGCCCGCAGCTCGACGTGATCGCAAGCTACGGCACCGAGCTGCTCGACTGGCTCAACACCTACACCTTTCCAGCCGAGCAGCGTTATGCCGACGAAGCCGAAGCCTCGGCCGGCGCGGCGCGTTTTCTCGATGCCTTGCTGGCCCACGGCACGACCAGCGCGGTGGTCTTCCCGACCGTCCACAAGGTCGCCACCGAGACGCTGTTTGCCGCCGCCCAGTCACGCGGCATGCGCCTCATCACCGGCAAGGTGCTGATGGATCGCAACGCCCCCGATGGCCTGCGCGATGACGTGGCCCAAGCCGAGCGCGACTGTGTCGACCTCATTGCGCGCTGGCACGGTACCGACCGCCTGGCCTACGCCGTGACCGTGCGTTTTGCGCCCACCAGCTCACCCGAACAACTGGCGATGGCCGGCGCGCTGTACCAGGCCCACCCCGGCCTCTACATGCAAACCCACGTGGCCGAAAACCGCGATGAAGTGGCCTGGGTGCGTGAGCTGTTTCCTGAAGCGCGCAGCTACCTCGATGTGTACGCCCGTGCCGGCCTGCTGAACGAGCGCAGCGTGCTCGCCCACGGCATCTGGCTTGACGACGCCGACCGCGCCGCCCTGCGAGACAGCGGTGCGCAGATCGCCCACAGCCCCTCATCCAACCTCTTCCTCGGCAGCGGTTTGTTCGACTGGCGCACCACCGAGGCCGCGGGCGCCGCGGTGAGCGTGGCCAGCGATGTGGGCGGCGGCACCAGCCTGTGCCAGCTGCGCAGCCTGGCCGATGCCTACAAGGTGCAGGCCATGGCCGGCCAGCGGCTCACTGCCTGGAAGGCGCTGCACGCCGTCACCCTGGGTGCCGCTACCGCGCTGCACCTGGCCAACGAGATCGGCTCATTGGAGCCCGGCCGCATGGCCGATGTGTGCGTCTGGGAGTGGGCCGCGGGCCCGGTGGCGCAGCGCCGGCTGTCGGTGGCACACGACCTGCACGAAAAGGTGTTCGCCTGGATGACGCTGGGCGACGAGCGCAACCTCGCCGCCACCTACGTGGCAGGCCGCCGCGTGCAGCCCTGAGCATGGTTCTTGCACCTTTCGTCCACCCCTGTTCTTCCTGTCCGAGACAACGCCCATGACCCTCCGCAAGCGCAGCTTCATCGCCACCCTTCTGGCCCTCACCCTGCTGCCCCTGGCGCAGGCCCAGGAAACCTCGGTCAAGTTCCAGCTCGACTGGCGCTTCGAGGGCCCGGCGGCACTCTTCCTCGTGCCTGCGGCCAAGGGCTACTTCAAGGCCGAAAAGCTCAACGTCACCGTGGATGCCGGCAACGGCTCGGGCGGCACCGTGACCCGTGTGGCCTCGGGCACCTACGACATGGGTTTTGCCGACCTGGCCGCGCTGATGGAGTTCCATGCCAACAACCCGACCGCGCCCAACAAGCCGGTGGCGGTGATGATGGTCTACAACAACACGCCGGCCGCGGTGCTCGCGCTCAAGAAGAGCGGCATCAAAACACCCGCCGACCTGAACGGCAAGAAGCTGGGTGCGCCAGTGTTCGACGCCGGCCGCAAGGCCTGGCCGATCTTTGCCAAGGCCAACAACGTGAGCAACGTGGCCTGGACGGCGATGGACCCGCCGCTGCGCGAAACCATGCTCGTGCGAGGTGACGTCGACGCCATCACCGGCTTCTCGTTCACCTCGCTGCTCAACCTCGAAGCGCGCGGCGTGAAAGCCGAAGACGTGGTGATCCTGCCCTACCCCAGCTACGGCGTGAAGCTGTATGGCAACGCCATCATCGTGGGCGAAGAGTTTCTGAAGAAGAACCCCGAGGCCGTGAAGGCGTTTTTGCGCGCCTTCAGCAAGGGCATGAAAGACGTGATCGACGACCCCAGGGCCGCCATCGCCACCGTGAAAGCGCGCGACGGCATCATCAACGAAGAGCTGGAAACCCGCCGCCTGAAACTCGCGCTCGACGCCACCGTGCTGACAGCCGATGCCAAGGCCGAAGGTTTTGGCGAAACCAAAAGCGCGCGTTTGGCGCTGATGGCCAGCCAGGTGTCGGATGCGTTTGCCACCAAAGACCGGGTCAACGCGGCGGCCGTGTGGAACGGCACCTACCTGCCCGCGGCCGCCGAGCGCGACATCTTCGCCAAGGCGGCGAAGAAGTAGCCCGCGCCATTCCCGCTAAGGCAAATCCACCGACAACTGCAACATCAGCGCCGAGTTGCCCAGCACATTGAACTGCGCCGAATACAGCGGCGTGAACTGCCAACCCACCGACAGCACCAGCCCCGGCGAAAACCCGCCGTGGTTGAAGGGCACCTTGTCCTTGAACTCACCCTTGTAGCCATACAGCACACCCGCCGTCCACTGGGCGAAAAGCTGCGGGTGCTTGCTCCAGTGATCCAGCCGCTGACCGCCATAGACGTAAGCACTCGGCTGCCCGAACGAGTTGCTGAAATAGGTGCCGCCCCACACAGTGCCGTCGGCGCGTTGCCGCTCCAGCCCGATCACGCGCACCGGGTGATGCGCCGCGTCGCGTGAATAATGGAAGGAATACGGCGAGGCTATCAGCCGCCAGGCCTCGCGGATCGCGGGCGCCGCCACCGGGGCAGCCGGCACACTGGGGGGCGCGGCCTCAAGCGGGGCAGTCTGTGAATGGGCGTGCGATGCAGCACAAAGCAGCCCGCAGGCCAGCGCAGGAACAAGGAATCTCATGATCACAATTGTCGCCAGGTTTTTGAGCGCTTCAGCCCAGCGGGCCAGTGGCTTCGCAACACTGTGTGTGACGCTTTGCCTGCTTGGCTCGCTCAGCGGCTGCGCCTGGTGGGACGCCAAGGAGCGCGAGCTGGTCTACCGCCCCACCCCGGGCCGGCCGGCCGACTTCAAAGGCCTGCGCACCAGCGACGAAACTTTCACCGTCAGCGTGCCCGGCCTGACGAAGGGCCAAACCGACACCTTGCAGTTCTGGTGGCTGCCCAGCGGCGAGCCCAACGCCCCCGCGCTGCTCTACCTGCACGGCACCTTTCGCAACCTGTACCGCAACCACCCCAAGATCGAAGCCCTGCGTGAGGCCGGCTTCAACGTGCTGGCGGTCGACTACCGCGGCTGGGGCGACAGCACCCCCATGGTGCCTTCCGAGGCCACCATCTTGGCCGACGCCGACACCGCCTGGGGCGAACTCACCCGCCGCCAACCCGACCCGCGCAAGCGTGTGATCTTTGGCCACTCGATGGGCGGCGGCGTGGCCATCAACCTGGCCAGTCGCAAGCACTACGCCTCAGACTATGGCGCGCTGATCGTCGAATCGACCTTCACCAGCCTGCCCGATGTGGCTGCGGCGGTGGGCGTGTGGGGCACCATCGCCTCGTGGATCACCCGGCAAAAATTTGATTCCATCGGCAAGATCGGCCAAGTTGACGCCCCCATCCTGATGCTCCACGGCGACCAAGACAAGACCGTTCCCGTGGCCCTGGGCCGGAAATTGCGTGATGCGGCCAGGCCCGGCGTGCGCTGGGTCGAAGTGCCGGGGGGCACGCACAGCCAGCTGCACAGTGAAGCACCCCAGCTCTACCAGCAGGCCGTGAAATCGGTCATCACCCAATTGCCGAAACCGCCATGAGCTCTTTTGTCGACTTCAGGAATGTCTGGCTCGCTTACAACGACGAGCTGCTCGCCAAAAAACAGTACGCCGTCGAAGACATCTCGCTGCAGGTCGACCAAGGCGAATTCATCGCCATCGTGGGGCCCTCGGGTTGTGGCAAGTCCACTTTCATGAAGCTGGCCACGGGGCTGAAAAGCCCCTCGCAGGGCAGCATCCTGATCGACGGCAAAGAGGTGACCGGCCCACTCAAGATCACCGGCATGGCGTTTCAGGCGCCGTCGCTGCTGCCCTGGCGCACCACGCTCGACAACGTGCTGCTGCCGCTGGAGATCGTCGAGCCCTACCGCAGCAACTTCCGCAAGGAGCGCGCGGCCTATGCCGACAAGGCCCGCAAGCTGCTGCAAAGCGTGGGCCTGGGCGGCTACGAAGACAAGTTCCCGTGGCAGCTCTCGGGCGGCATGCAACAGCGCGCCTCGATCTGCCGCGCGCTGATCCACGAACCCAAGATGCTGCTGCTCGACGAGCCCTTCGGCGCGCTCGATGCCTTCACCCGCGAAGAGCTGTGGTGCATCTTGCGTGACCTGTGGGCGGTGCAGAAATTCAACGTCATCCTGGTCACCCACGACCTGCGCGAGGCAGCGTTCCTCGCCGACACGGTCTACGTGATGAGCCGCAGCCCCGGGCGCATGCTGGTGCAACGCAAGATTGAGCTGCCGCGCCCGCGCGAGCTGGAGCTGACCTACACCAAGGAGTTCACCGACATCGTGCTGGAGCTGCGTGAGCACATCGGTGTGATCCGACAAAAGAGCGGCAAGCCGGTGGGGGCCGCAGCATGACCCGCGCTCAGCGTCTCCAATTGGCCCCCTGGCTGCTGCTGATCGCGGTGCTGCTGCTGTGGGAGCTGATCTGCCGTGGCTTCAGCGTCTCGGAGTTCATCTTCCCCGCACCCTCGCGCATTGCCGCGCAGATGTGGGAGTTCGGCGGCGTGATCGCCGGCCATGCCTGGCGCACCTACTGGGTCACGATGGTGGGCTTTGGCATCTCGATCGTGGTGGGCACCCTGCTCGGCTTCCTGATCGGCAGCTCGCGCCTGGCTTATGCCGCGATGTACCCGCTGATGACCGCGTTCAACGCGCTGCCCAAGGCGGCCTTCGTGCCCATCCTGGTGGTGTGGTTCGGCATCGGCGTGGGGCCGGCCGTGCTCACCGCTTTCCTGATTTCTTTCTTTCCGATCACCGTCAACATCGCCACCGGCCTGGCCACGCTGGAGCCCGAGCTCGAAGACGTGTTGCGCGTGCTTGGCGCCAAACGCTGGGACGTGCTCATCAAGGTCGGCCTGCCACGCTCCATGCCCTACTTCTACGGCTCGCTCAAGGTGGCCATCACGCTCGCTTTTGTAGGCACCACGGTGTCGGAGATGACGGCCGCCAATGAAGGCATCGGCTACCTGCTCATCTCCGCCGGCTCGTCGATGCAAATGGGCCTGGCCTTCGCCGGCCTGGTGGTAGTGGGTGCCATGGCGATGGCCATGTACGAACTTTTTGCCGTGATCGAAAAACGCACCACCGGTTGGGCACACCGGGGCACGAACTCGCACTGACTGACTACACTCGCCGCACCTCAACGCACCGACGTTCTCCTATGGGCTGGCACGGCCACCTCAAGCTCAACTACCGCCGCAGCAACGCCCACAAGACCGTCGTCCACGACGAACAC
>JBKJJF010000080.1:0-13760 GCA_046598195.1 Rhizobacter sp.
AACAGGTTCCTTGAGTGCGTGACCCGCATCAGATGCGGCCAGGCCACTGGAGTTCAACCGCCAAACGCCTGCCCGGGCTGCAACGGCTTGTTTTGCAGAAACTGCCGAGCCGTCAAACGTTTGCCCCCGGGGCGCTGCAAATCGGTGATCTTCAATGCGGCCTCGCCACAGGCGACGGTAATTCCCTCGTCGGTGACCGCCAACACCGAGCCGGGCGCGCCGTTTGCTGGCACCACCTGGGCTCGCCACAGTTTGATGGCCTCGCCGTCAAGTTGTGCCGTGGCGCCAGGAAAGGGATCGAAGGCGCGGATGCGTCGTTCGAGCACACTTGCCGGGAGCGACCAGTCGACTGCGGCCTCAGCCTTGTCAATCTTGTGAGCGTAGGTCACGCCCTCGGCTGGCTGCGGGGTGCGCGCGAGGCCGCCACAGGCTGCAAGCTCGAGCGCTTCAACGACCAAGCGCCCGCCCAAGGCCGCCAGGCGATCGTGCAAAACGGCCGTGGTGTCGTCGGCCGCGATCTCGGTCGCTTCGACGAGCAGCATGTCACCGGTGTCCAGCCCGGCGTCCATTTGCATGATGGTGATGCCGGTGCGCGCGTCGCCAGCCTCGATGGCCCGGTGAATGGGCGGCGCGCCGCGCCAGCGCGGCAACAGCGAGCCATGGATGTTCAGGCAGCCGCGCGGTGGCAGGTCGAGCACCCATTGCGGCAGGATCAGCCCGTAGGCCGCGACCACCATCACGTCAACATGGGCCGCCAGCAGAGTTTGCTGCGCCTGGGCGGCGTCGTCGGGGTACTTGCCGTCAAGACGCAGGCTGCGTGGCTGGGCCACCGGAATGCCGTGCGCCAAAGCAAAGGCCTTCACCGGCGAAGGGTTCAGCTTCATGCCGCGCCCCGCAGGGCGGTCAGGCTGGGTGAGCACCAAAGCCAGCTCGAACCCGGCGGCATGCAAACGCGCCAGCGCCACCTCGGCAAACTCTGGCGTGCCCGCAAAGGCCACTCTCATGGGCGCTGCTCGTCGCGGGTCTTCTTCAGCATCTTGACCTTGATGCGGTCGCGCTTGAGCGAGCTCAGGTACTCGACAAACACCTTGCCCATCAGGTGATCCATCTCGTGCTGCACGCAGACCGACAGCAGCCCTTCGGCCTCGAACTCGTAACTTTCACCGGCCCGGTTGAGCGAGCGCACCGTGACCCGCGCGTGCCGCGGCACCTTGTCATAAATGGTCGGCACCGAGAGGCAACCTTCGTCACCCAGGCTCATTTCCGAGCTTTTGGCCACCAGTTCGGGGTTGATCAGCACATGCGGGTCGCTGCGCGAGTCCGAGGTGTCGATCACGATCACCCGCTCGTGCACGTCGACCTGGGTCGCGGCAAGACCTACCCCGTCGGCCGCGTACATGGTGTCCAGCATGTCGTCGACCAGCTGGCGGATGCGCTCGTCGACCTGGGCCACCGGTTTGGCGACGGTGTGCAGGCGGGGGTCGGGGTAACGAAGGATGGTGAGCTTGGACATGGAAATCAGGAATGAAGGGCCTGTGGGCAGCACACAACGCCGGCCGCCGTGACAGGCAACACAACAAAGGTATCGGCGGGTGACTTTCGTTGCGATATCAAGGGTTTAGAGGCAGAATCTGCGAAACTGAATGAAGATTTTCGCCGAACTGCGGGCAGCCTGCTGCAGCCGGCTCAGTAAACCGCACAGCCCAGCATTGTGCTGTCTGCGCGCCCGGAGACTTACCTTCATGACCCGAAGCACCCGTCCTGCCCTGTCATTTTTCCGGGCTTCTGCGATCACCGTGGCGCTCGGCGTGGGCCTTGGCACCACCGCATTCGCGGCTGAACCCAACTTCCCCATCAGCCAGAAGCAGCGCAGCACGGCCAAACAGGTCGCCGAAACAGGGGTGCCACTGTCCGAGCTGGCCGACAACGCCCCTGACACCTACACCGTCAAGTCAGGCGACACGCTGTGGGACATCTCCCGCATGTACCTCAAGAGCCCGTGGCGCTGGCCCGAGCTGTGGGGCATGAACCTGGAGCAGATCCGCAACCCGCACCTGATTTTTCCGGGGCAGACCCTGTACCTGATCAAGGCCGACGGCCGCGCCACGCTGCGCGTCGGCGACGGCAGTGACCAAGGCGCTTCGGGCCGCCTGTCGCCGCGCATTCGCAGCAGCGATCAGGGCCGCCAGGGGCTTCCGCCGATTGCCCTGCACCTGATCGAGCCCTTCCTCAACGAAGCCGTCATTTTCGAAACCAACCAGCTTGCCTCGGCGCCACGCGTCGTCGGCGCACAAGAAGGCCGTGTGCTGCTCTCTCGCGGTGACCTTGCCTATGTGCGCGGAGAGTTGGGTACCACCACCCCAAACTACCGCGTCTTCCGCGAGCCCCGTGCGCTGAAAGACCCGGGCACGGGCGAAGTGCTGGGTTACGAAGCCGTGTACCTCGGCGTCGCCGAGTACACCCGCAAAGGCGGCACGGTCAAGGGTGAGGTCGTGCCCGACACCTTCACGGTGACCAGCGTTCGCCAGGAAATTCGCGTCGGCGACCGGCTCTCGCCGGTGCCCCCGCGGGAGTTCATCAACTACGTGCCACGCCCCCCAGAGAAAGACATTGAGGGCCAGATCGTCTCGATCTACGGCGACGGCCTGACGGCCGGCCAAAACCAGATCGTGGCGCTCAACAAGGGCAGTCGCGATGGCATGGAAAGTGGGCACGTGCTCGCTCTGTGGCGTCTGGGCGACCGGATCGTCGACAAAACCGACGGCCAGCGCAGCCGCATCAAACTGCCCGATGAGCGGCATGGGCACCTCTTCGTCTTCCGCGTCTTCAACCGCATGTCATATGCGCTGATCCTCACGGTCAAGGAACCGGTCACCCCAGGCGATCGTTTCACCCAGCCCTGACGCTGGCGAGTGAGCGTCATACCGGCGCTCAATTACCGATGGATCGAGACGAACTCGCCGCTTGGCTGCGGCTCATTGAAACGCCGCAAGTCGGGCGTGAGTCGGCGCGCAAGTTGTTGGCAGCGTTTGGGTCGCCGCAAGCCGTGCTGGCCGCCACCACCGCAGCGCGCAAGGCAGTCGTCTCAACCGCCACCGCCACGGCGCTGGCCCAAGAGCCGGACACGGTGTCGGCTCTGGTCGAAGCCACGGTCAGCTGGCTCGCCAATGCCACCGATGAGGCACCACGCCAGGTATTGACGCTGGGCGACCCCAGTTACCCGCCCCTGCTGCTGGAAACCGCCGACCCGCCGCTGCTGATGTACCTGCAAGGTGACGCCACGCTGCTGCACTCGCCCAGCTTGGCCGTGGTCGGCAGCCGAAACCCCACACCCCAGGGCCGTGAAAATGCCCGCGCCTTTTCGGCGAACCTGAGCCAGGCCGGGCTCACCATCGTCTCCGGGCTGGCACTGGGTGTTGACGGTGCCGCCCATGAAGGCGGCTTGTCAGGCTCAGGACGAACCATCGCCGTGATCGGTACTGGCCTGGACCGCGTCTACCCCCGGCGCCACCTTGAGTTGGCACACCGCATCAGCGTGCAAGGCCTGATGCTCAGCGAATATTCGCTTGGCACGCCTCCCTTGCCGGCCCATTTCCCAATGCGCAACCGCATCATCGCGGGCCTTACACGCGGCACCTTGGTGGTCGAAGCGGCGTTGCAGTCCGGCTCGTTGATCACCGCACGGCTGGCCAGCGAAGCAGGGCGAGACGTTTTTGCCATCCCTGGCTCCATCCATTCCCCCCAATCACGTGGCTGCCACGCGCTGATCAAACAAGGCGCCAAGCTGGTGGAAACCGCGCAGGATGTGCTCGAAGAGTTGCCTTCGTTCAGGCCTTCCTCGTCAGTCGCGGAGAAGCCGTCTGCGGAAGAGGAAAGCAGCGACCCACTGTTGCAGGCCTTGGGTTTCGACCCGGTGACCTTGGACGCCTTGGTTGCCCGCACCGGTTGGCCCGCAGCGCTGCTCAACACCCGGTTGCTTGAGCTTGAAATGGAAGGCATTGTGGCGCGCCAGCCGGGGCAGCTCTTCCAGCGTGTCAGCACGGGTTGACCATGGCAGCCTGGCCGATGTGACCCGTGCCGCGGCGCGCAGTTATTCCGAGGCCCCCGGAGCGGCCCTGGGGTATAGTGAATCCATGTTTGACGTGCTCGTCTACTTGTACGAAAACTACTGGCGGCCCGATGCGTGCCCCGACCATGCGCAGCTGACGCGGAAGCTGTCGGCCATGGGGTTCGAGTCGGACGAGATCGAAGAGGCCTTGTCGTGGCTCGACGGTCTGGCGACTACGGCGCAGTCATATTCCGGCGAACAAAGTCCTGACAGCCTGCGGGTCTATTCCCCCGCAGAACAAGAGCACCTCGGCGAACACTCGATCGGCTTCGTGAGCTTTCTCGAATCGGCGGGCGTGTTGCCACCCCCGATGCGCGAAATGGTCATCGACCGCGCCACCGCCATCCCCGGCGGGCCAGTCGACCTGGAAGATCTGAAGATCATCGTGCTGATGGTGTTCTGGAGCCTGGGCGAAGAGCCCGATGCGCTGATCCTCGACGAATTGTTTGTCGACGAAGAAGATCGTTTGATCCACTGATCGGGAAACAGCGCCCAAGCAAAAGCCGCCCGAGGGCGGCTTTTTTGCGGCGCAAGGGTCACAGCCCTGTCAGTTCAACAAGCGACTTGGATCCACGTCCAACTTGGCCAGGGCACTGCGTGTCGCGCGCACCGTCAGTGACTCGTCTTGTGCCGGCACCAGCAACCCAGCCTGGAGAAAGGCGGCCAGCCGGTTCTGCTGAAACAGGATGCCACGGCCGTGCGGCGAAACAAACAACGTCAGCTGCCGGCGCATGCCCTGCCACACCAGCTGCACCGCTTCGTTGCGGTTGCGGTAGTCGAGCATGTACCACCCCCCCACCTGCAGCTCACGCGCCCAGGCCAGCATGGCTGGCGTGGGCATGGAGCCGCCCTCGCCCACCACTTCGAGCTCCGAACTTTCATGGCCCGACAAGTCGAGCACCAGTGACTCGTCGATCTCCAGATCGTCGGTGTTGTCGGGCAACAGTTCTTCCAGGGTTTCGAGGCGCCCCATCAGCTCTTCGAGCCGCTCGGGCGCGATCGCTGCCGTCTTGGCGGTGAACGCCGCTGCCAAGGAGTTGTTGAGCTTTTGGATGTGTTCGTCTTGTTTTTCGGTGTTAATGCCTGCGTGATCCATGCCCTCACGCAAGGTCTTGAGCAGCGGCGGCAGGCGGCGGATCACCTCGGCTCGCTCTTCGCGCGACACCTTGGCGCTGGCCGACCAGATCAGATCGGCGGCCACACGTTTCATCGCCTTGGTTTCAACACCCTGGGCGCTGTACTTCACCGCCGTCATGGCCATGACATCGGCCCAGACGTGGAAGAGGAACTCGCGCACCCCTTCTTGCACCGGCACCTCGTTGAGCATCTTGCGCAGCTCGATGGTGTATTGAATCGCCAGCGTCTCGCGCTGCTCCACCTGCTGTGCGAGCGACACGCCTTTGCGCGTCATCTCGTTTTCGTTCTTGAAGTAATGCTCCAGGAACTTCTCGAACTCGGTGAGCACCGTCTGGAACACGCGGCGCCCTGTGTCGGGGTAAGCCTCAACGACCTGCACCACACGTTTGATCTCTTTTTCCAGCGTGTCGGCAACCGCACGACTGGTCGCGTCGAAGCCCATCACACAAGCTCCCATGCGGTCGATCAGGCGCCGGGCCGGGTGATCCACGGTGGCAAAAAAATCTGGCTCACTCACAGCCACCCGCAGCACCGGCATCTGAAGGCGTGCAAACCAGACCCGCACCACAGCGGGAATGCGCTCTTCCATCAGGATGCTTTGGAACAGCAGGGCGACGATCTCTATGGTGGCGCGCTCCACGGGCGTGGTGGCGGCCTTTTTCAGCGCCTGCTTGCGCTGGTGCATTTCTTCGAGCAGGGCCGGGGTGCTGACCGCTTCATCGCCTGCCCGTGCGCCAGTGACAACGCCGCCACCGGTCGTGCTCGAAAGCCGTCGCTGGATGCCCTGCTGGGCCTCGTTGATCGCTGCCTTGAGCCCGACCGAGGCGGCCTGCATGGGCGCCGTGCCGGCGAAATCGGGCACTTGCCGGCCGATGAGTTTGTTGAGGCGGCCGAGCACCGCCTCGGCATGGTCGGACCCGCGTGCAAAACCACCGGCACGCGTCATCATGCGGGTCTCTTCACCGACCGTGCCCATGCGGCCAAAACTGCTGGGGGTTCCGGCCACTTGCCCGGGCGCACTGTGCGGGACACCGCCGCCCGCGGCGGGCAAAACATGAGAATTGCGCGTGCGCCGGATGAACGGGCGCAGGTCGATCTCGGGCAGCACCCGCTGCTGGATCAACCAGCGGTTGGTTTCGTGGTAAGCCTCTTCGGCGAAATGCGCAAACTCTTCGTGCAACACCACCTGCAGCGTGCGCCACGCATCTTGCGTGAGTGTCGAACTGCGCCAGGTGCTGGTGACGATGCGTGCCAGCACATGCGGGCGCAGCACATCGTTGGTATCGAGCTCATCGCGCTTCTCTAGCGCCGACATGCGCGAGCGCAGGTCGGTGAACTCCCAGGATGCACGATCCATCATTGCGAGCGCCAGCCGCGAGCTCAAGATTTCGGTTTCGATGGTGTCGTCGTCGACCAGCGACATGCCGGGGTTGGTGCGCCCCGGCGGCGGCAGGTCACCCGGCCGTGAGGCCGACACCATGCCGCTCACCAGCGCGCCGCGCAGCGCAGAGATGATGCCGTTGATCCAGGTGGGTGCGGCCTTGCGCAGGTCGGTGGCGACGTCGCGACGTTTGTACTGGAGGCTGTGTTCGGCCGACTGTGTGGCCAGAAGCCTGGCACCGTCTTCCACCGCATGAACCACGGTAGGCACGCCACTCAACAAGCGCTCTGCGTAGGAGCGGCGAGCCTGGGCGGCCAGGGCCAACGAATCGGCAGCGGTCGCCATGGGACGGTGGTCGATGCTTCTCTAGAAGGGGGATGCCCTTACTCTACACCACCGCCCCGGCGTTCGGGTCGTTCGGATCGCCGTCTTTGGCTGGCCCGCCCTTGATCAGGTCTTCGCGTTTGACCCCCAGCCACATGGCAATGGCCGCGGCTACAAAAACCGACGAGTAGATTCCGAACAAGATGCCGATCGTCAACGCGATGGCGAAGTAGTGCAGCGTGGGCCCACCAAAGATCAACATCGATAACACCATCATCTGCGTGCTGCCGTGCGTGATGATGGTGCGGCTCATGGTGCTGGTGATGGCGTGGTCAATCACCTCGTGGGTGTTCATCTTGCGGTACCTGCGGAACGCTTCACGGATCCGGTCGAAAATCACCACCGATTCGTTCACCGAGTAGCCCAGCACCGCCAGCACCGCCGCCAGCACCGAGAGCGAAAACTCCCACTGGAAAAAAGCAAAAAAGCCCAGGATGATGATGACGTCGTGCAGGTTGGCCACGATGGCGGCCACCGAGAACTTCCACTCGAAGCGAAACGCCAGGTAAATCATGATGCCGATGATCACAAAGGCGAGCGCCTTGGCGCCGTCTTCGGCCAGCTCGCGGCCCACCTGCGGGCCGACAAACTCGCTGCGCTGCAAGGCCACGGGCTCAGTGCCCGCGGCTTCACACACCGGCTTGTCGATCAGCTCGCCCTTGTCGGTCTTGACCTGCTTGCGGGTGACCGTGCCGCTCTCGGCTTTGCACAACTCGCCGAACACACGGTCGACCACGTCGCCGTGTTTGCCGTCGCCACGCACCGGCAGGCGGATCAGCACGTTGCTGGTGCTGCCGAACGACTGCACCTGCACCTCGCCCACCTGCATGGCCTCAACGGTCGCGCGCACCTTGGCAATGTTGGCGGCCTGGGCGTAGTGGGCTTCGATCAGTGTGCCGCCGGTGAATTCGATCGACAGGTGCAAGCCGCGCGTCACCAAGAAGAACACCGCCACCAGAAAGGTGAGCAGCGAGATGATGTTGAACACCAGCGCATGCCGCATGAACGGGATGTCGCGTCGGATTCTGAAGAACTCCATGTCTGTGGATCCTGTTTGAGTTCTTGTTGGGGCTCAGGTGTTGGCCTGAGCGTCGACGTCGGCGACCTTGGGTTTCCAGACCTGGCCGATCGATACCGACTTGAGCTTCTTCTGGCGGCCGTACCAGAGGTTGACCAGGCCACGCGAGAACACAACGGCCGAGAACATCGAGGTCAGGATGCCCAGGCAGTGCACCACCGCAAAGCCCTTGATCGGCCCAGAGCCAAACGCAAACAGCGCAATGCCCGCAATCAGCGTGGTGACGTTCGAATCCAGAATCGTCGCAAAGGCGCGCTCATAGCCGGTGTTGATCGCCACCTGTGGCGATGCCCCTGCGCGCAACTCTTCGCGCACCCGCTCGTTGATCAGCACGTTGGCATCAATCGCCATGCCCAGCGTCAGCGCAATGGCCGCGATGCCAGGCAGCGTGAGCGTGGCCTGCAACATCGACAACACTGCCACCAGCAGCAGCAGGTTGAACGCTAGCGCCGCGGTGGAGAACACGCCAAACAGCAGGTAGTAGCCACACATGAACACCGCGATCGCCGCAAAGCCGTAGATCACGCTGTTAAAACCCTTGGCGATGTTGTCAGCACCCAGGCTCGGGCCGATGGTGCTTTCTTCGATGATCTCCATCGGCGCGGCCAGCGAGCCGGCGCGCAACAAGAGGCTCAGGTCATTCGCGGCTTCGGTGGTGCCCATGCCGGTGATCTGGAACTCGTTGCCAAACTCACCCTGGATGCGCGCCACCGTCAGCACTTCGCCCTTGCCCTTTTCGAACAGGATCGCGGCCATGAAGTTGCCGACGTTGTTGCGGGTCATCTCGCGCATCAGCCGCCCGCCCTTGGCATCAAGGCTCACCGACACCGCCGGCTGGCCGTTCTGGTCGGGCCGCGGCTGCGCGTTGGTCAGCATCTCGCCAGTGGCCACGGCTTCCTTGTAGGTGATGACCGGGGCGCCCCGGCCCACGGTGAAACGTTCGCGCCCAAAGGGCACGGGGCCAGTGCCCTCGACTGCGGCGCGCGCTTCGGCCGACATGTCGGCCAGGCGGAATTCGAGGGCGGCGGTGCGGCCGATGATGTCCTTGGCCTTGGCGGTGTCTTGCACGCCCGGCAGCTGGATGACCACGCGGTCGGTGCCCTGTTGCTGGATCACCGGCTCGGCCACGCCGAGCTCGTTGACGCGGTTGTGCAGCGTGGTGATGTTTTGCTTGAGCGCGGCGTCTTGCACCGCGCGCGCGGCTTCGGGCTTGAGCGTGCCGCTGAGCATGAAGTCGGTGCCCTCGGGCGCTTGCGTCCACACCACGTCGGTCATCTGCTCGCTCAACAGTTTGGCAGCCGCGTCGCGTGTCTCACGGTCGCGAAAACGCACGTTGAGGGTGTTGTTGTCGCGGGTGACACCGGCGTGGCGCAGGTTCTTGTCGCGCAGCTGCGAGCGAATGTCACCGGCCATCGCTTCGGTCTTCTTGGTCAGCGCCGCCTTCATGTCGACTTGCATCAGGAAATGCACGCCGCCGCGCAGATCCAGGCCCAGGTACATGGGCAGGGCGCGCATCGCACTCAGCCAGTGCGGCGAGCGTGACAGCAGGTTGAGCGCGACGATGTAGCTCGGGTCGGTCGGGTCGGGGTTGAGCGCCTTGCTCAGCACGTCCTTGGCCTTGAGCTGCGCGTCGCCGTCGGAAAAACGAGCCTTGATCGAGTTGCCTTCGAGCAGCACGAAGTCGGGCTTCAGATCGGCCGCCTTGAGCGCCTGCTCGACCCGCAGCGTGGTGCTGCTGTCGAGCTTGACGGTGACCTTGCCACTGCTCACCTGAACGGCGGGCGCTTCACCAAAGAAGTTGGGCAAGGTGAAGATCAGGCCGACCAGCAGGGCCAGCCCCAAGATCGTGTACTTCCACCACGGGTAGCGATTCATGAAGCCTCTTTCGTGGGGCGGCGCCCCTTGCTTTTATGCGGCGCTGTCCACGCAGGTGGCCAGGCCGGTTTGTCTCGGTTGGATTACTTGAAGGTGCCCTTGGGCAGCACCTGAACCACGGCACTGCGCTGCACCTGGATCTCGACGCCGTTGGCAACCTCGACGGTGAGGAAGCTGTCACCCATCTTCGACACGCGGCCCAGCAGGCCACCTGCGACCACCACCTCGTCGCCCTTGGCCACGGCGTCGATCATGGCCTTGTGCTCCTTCTGGCGCTTCATCTGCGGGCGGATCATCACAAAGTACAGCACCACGAACATCAAGATGATGGGGAGCATGCCGGTGATGCCGCCAAAGGGTGATTCGGTGGCCGCGGCCGCAGGAGCCGCTTGTGCAAAAGCTTCAGAAATGAACACGTGGAGATCCTCGTTGGAGCCGGTCAGCGCCGGGTGGCGCCCTACCGGAGTGAAAGCCTGGAATTGTATGCCGCCGCCTCTGCGTCTCGAGAGGGGCCTGGGCGCAGACCCGAGACGCCCCAAAGAGGTTCCAACAAAACGCCCCTAAAGCGTTTTGCGGACAAGGAAAGCAGTATTCAGTCGCTCCCCAACTAGGAGTCACTCCATACTGCGTCAACCTTGCCACCGGCCGCCTCACGCGCGGCATGCCCACACGCCCATGAACTTCCAGCAACTGCGCTCCGTGCGCGAAGCCCTGCGTTGCGGCTTCAACCTCACCGAGGTGGCGGGTGTGCTGCACACCTCGCAGCCGGGTATCAGCCGACAGATCCGCGAGCTTGAAGAAGAGCTCGGGGTCGAGATCTTCGTGCGCTCGGGCAAGCGGCTGACCGGGCTCACGCCGCCGGGTGAAGCGGTTTTGCCGATCGTTGAACGCCTGCTGCACGATGCCGAAAACCTCAAGCGTGCCGGCGAAGAGTTCAGCGCCCAGACCCGCGGGCGCCTGTCGATCGCTGCCACCCACACCCAGGCACGTTATGCCCTGCCCCAGGTGGTGCGCGACTTCCGCCAGCTCTACCCGCAGGTCACGCTCAACCTGCACCAGGGTTCACCGAGTCAGGTGGCGCAAATGCTGCTGAGTGGCGAGGCCGACATCGGCGTGGCCACCGAAGGCCTGGCGCAGTTTGAGCAGCTGGTGGCGCTGCCCTGCTACCGCTGGACGCACAGCGTGATCGTGCCGCCCGGGCACGAGCTGCTCGACGGTGAGCCGCTCACGCTGGAGCGCCTGGCCCGCCACCCCGTCATCACCTACAACGCCGGCTACACCGGGCGCACCCACATCGACCAAGCCTTTGCACACGCCGGCCTGGAGCCCAATGTGGTGATCAGCGCGATGGACGCCGACGTGATCAAAACCTACGTCGAGCTAGGCATGGGCGTGGGCATCGTCGCCTCGATCGCCTTCGACCCGGAACGCGACCGCAGCTTGCGGGCACTGGACGCACGCACGCTGTTCGAGGTCAACCTCACGCGCCTGGCGATCCGCCGTGGGGCCTGGCTGCGCGGTTATGTGTATGCCTTCATCGAGGCCTTTGCACCGACTCTCACGCGCCCGGTGGTGGAGGGCGCGATGAAAGGAGATGCCGTTGAGGGTTGAGCCGCATCAGGGTGCGCTGAAGCGGGTGATGCGGCTTTGTGCGAGCACGTACAAGGCGCCGTCCAGCCCGGTCAACATGCCCACCGCCTGGCCGGGGACCCGGCCGAAGGCGTAGGCCGCATTGCCGTTGGCCATGTCGACGCGACCGATCACCGGGGTGCAGAAGTCAGTGAAGAAATAGCTGCCGCGGTAGGCCGCGGGGAACGGGCCGCTGTCTGTGGGGTAGAACGCACCGCCAGTGATGGCGCAGCCGTTGAAGAACCCGGCCGGCCCGCTGGCGTCAGCACTGTGGTCATACGCAAACAGCGGCGCCGTGACACCCGCCGCATTGGTCGGCCCTTCGGTGGCCGGCCAGCCGTAGTTGGCACCCGGCACGCCGAGGTTGATCTCTTCCCACAGGCCCGCACCGACATCGTTGATGTGGATGCGCCCATCGCTTCGGCGCACCGCAAAGGTAAACGGGTTGCGCAGGCCTCGCGCCCAGACCGCACAGCGCAGCGTGCCCGCCGTGGTGCAGAACGGGTTGTCGCTCGGGATGCTGCCATCGTCATTGAAGCGCAGCATCTTGCCGAACGGGCTGTTCACGTCAGGCGCCGTCGCGCTGTTGGCGTTGTCGCCCACCGCCACATAGAGCTTGCCGTCGTTGCCGAAGTGCAAGGCGCCACCGTTGTGGTTGGTCGCGCTCGACAGCGCGGGCAGGTCGGCGATGCGCAGCTCACTGGCCGCCGACACAATGTTCGGGTTGGTCGCGTTGGCGGTGAACCGGCTGATGCGGTTGTGCGTGCCCCCCTCGGCGGTGGTGTAGTAGAGGTAGACAAAGCGGTTGTTGGCAAAGTTGGGGTGCAGCGCCACCCCGAGCAGGCCACGCTCGCCCACCGGGTCGACCGCCAGCGTGATGAAAGGTGTGCCGAGAAGCTGCCCAGCGGCGCTGACAACCCGCAGTTGCCCACCTTGCTGAGTGACGAACATGCGCCCGTCAGGCGCTTGTGCAAAAGCGGTGGCGCTGGAAAGGCCGGCGACCCAGTCGTCGGTGCGGGTGATGCCCGCCGGCTGGTTGCGGCTGCCACCGAACTGCACGGTCGCAACGGCCCAGGCCGAGACGTTGCCAGCGGCGTCGCGCGCACGGGCTCGAATCACATGTTGCCCCGACGCATAGAGGTTCGAGTCCACCGTCACGCTGTAAGGCGCACTGGTGTCGGTGCTGCCGATCTGCACACCGTCGACCTGGAAGTCGACACCCGTCACAGCCACGTTGTCGGTGGCATTGGCGCTGAGCGTCAGCGTGCCGGCGAGGCCGCTGGCGAGGTTGGCAGGGGCCGTCAGCGTGGCAACGGGCGGCTGCAGGTCACCACCTGATGCACTCACCGTCACGCTGACCGCGCTGCTCATCGTGACCGCGCCCAGGTTGTCGGTGGCGCGGGCCGTCAGCGAGCGAGTGCCAGTGGCCGATGGTGTCCAACTCACGCCGTAGGGTGACGCGGTGTCGGTGGCGCCGATCTTCACGCCGTTCTCGAAGAACTCGACGCCAGCCACGCTGCCGTCACTGTCGGCCGCGTTGGCCGCCAGCGCCACGGCCACACCGCTGGTGACCGTGCTGTTGGGGGCCGGGGCGGTGAGTGCCACCGTCGGCGGGGTGTTGGTCACCGGCCCGATGTCGGTGTAGGTCGCGGTGTAGGTGGTGTTGGCGACGGGTGTGGCGATGGGGTGAGAGGCCGCACCGCCGTCACTCCAGTTCGCAAACTGGTAGATGCGGCCGTTCAGGTTCTGCTGCGCCGGCGCCATCAGCGCACGTTCGATGCCAACCACACCCGTGAACGAGGTCGGGGCCGTGATCGGCTGGCCGTCGAGTGTGAGCGACAGGCCCGCCGGCGCGGTTGCCACCACGATCTGCGCGGTCTGCGGTTGGACGTCACGCGTCACGGCGTGGGTGGCCCCCGCGCTGTCGGTCGCACGAAGGTGGAAGCGATAGAAGATATTGGCCGAGGTCTCGCCCTGGGTGGGGATCGTCACCGTGCCGGTGGCACCCACGGTCTGCGGCTGAAACGGGTGGCTGTGCGTGTCGTGGTGCAGCTCGGCCCACCAGGTCAGCCGGGCGGCGGCGAGCACGCCGTCTTCCGCATCGGTCGCGCTGCCACTGAAGCTGAGGGTGTCGCCCGCGCGGAATGTCGCCATCGCCGCCGGGCTGC
>JBKJJF010000196.1:0-2937 GCA_046598195.1 Rhizobacter sp.
CGAAGAAATCTGGGGTGACAAACCCGTCAAGCTCAAGATGGAGACCGGTCCGGCCAAGCTGGTGAAGGCCGAGGAACCCACCAAACCCGTCAAGCCCACCAAGCCGGCCCCGAAGAAAGCTGCTGCCAAGAAGGCGCCCGCCAAGGCCGCGCCTGCCAAGAAGGTGGCTGCCAAGAAAGCCGCACCCGCCAGCAGGGCGGCACCGGCTAAAAAGGCTGCACCGGCCAAGCAGGCGCCGGCCAAACGGGCTGCACCGGCCAAAGCGGTCATCACCCGCACGTTCGGGGTGAAGAAGAGCAGCACGGCGGCCGCCAAAAAACCCGCGGCCAAAAAAGCACCGGCCAAAAAAGCACCAGCCAACAAAGCACCCGCCAAGAAGGCCGCGGCCAAGAAGACGCCAGCCCGGAAGTGAAGCTCTTCCTGGTCGCCGTCGGCCAGCGCCAGCCCGCCTGGGCTGAAACGGCCTTCGGCGATTTTGCCAAGCGCTTCCCGCCTGAGATGCGTCTGGAGCTCAAAGCCGTCAAGGCCGAAACGCGCGGCTCCAAGACGCCTCAGCAGTTGATGGCGGCCGAGGCCGCACGCCTCGAAGCCGCCTTGCCCAAGGGCGTGCGGCGTGTGGTGCTCGACGAGCGCGGCGACCGGCTCACCACGCTGCAACTGTCGGCGCGCATGAAGGCCTGGATGCACGACGGCCGCGACGTGGCGCTGGTTGTCGGCGGCCCCGATGGGCTCGATGCATTGCTCAAGCAAACCGCCGACGAAACCTTGCGCTTGTCAGACCTGACCCTGCCGCATGCCTTTGTGCGTGTGCTGCTGGCCGAAGCGCTGTACCGGGCCTGGACGGTGATGGTCAACCACCCCTATCACCGCGAATGAACGAGTTCATCTATTTGGCGTCGCAGAGCCCACGCCGCAGCCAACTGTTGCAGCAACTCGGCGTGCGCCACCAGTTGCTGCTGGCCGGGCCGGAAGAAGACGCCGAGTCGCTGGAGGCTGAACAGGTGGGCGAACTGCCGGCCGACTATGTGGAGCGTGTCACCCGCGCCAAACTGCACGCCGCCCGCCAACGCTGGAAATCGCGAGGCCTGCCACCGGCGCCCATCCTGTGTTCCGACACCACGGTGGCCCTGGGGCGGCGCATTCTGGGCAAGCCGCTTGATGCCGCCGATGCGCACAACACCTTGTCGCTGCTGTCGGGCCGCACACACCGCGTGATCACGGCCGTCGCCGTTGCATTCGGTCGGCGTGAAGAGATGGCGGTCAACGTGTCGCACGTGCGCTTCACCAAGATCACGGCGAAACAAATCAGCGCCTACATCCAGTCCGGTGAGCCCTTCGGCAAGGCCGGCGCCTATGCCATCCAGAGCGGCGCCGCCGCCTGGATCGCCCATATCGACGGGAGCTACTCCGGTATCATGGGTTTGCCTCTGTACGAGACGGCCCAGCTGCTGAGACAAGCAGGCGTGAAGTTCTAGCGCCAGTGGTTTCGGCGCTTACAAGAGACCCGTCCCCCATGCAAGACATCCTGATCAACTGGGCGCCCCAGGAAACGCGTGTGGCCGTGGTCGAAAACGGCGCCGTGCAAGACCTGTATGTCGAGCGCACCCTAGAGCGGGGCTTGGTGGGCAACATCTACGCCGGGCGTGTGGCGCGTGTGCTGCCCGGCATGCAGTCGGCCTTCATCGACATCGGCCTCGAGCGTGCGGCCTTTCTGCATGTGGCCGACGTGCACGTGAATGGCGCCAACGGCAGCCGCACCGACCACGGGCCGGGTGTTGCGCCGCCGCTGCCCATCGAACGCCTGGTGTTCGAAGGCCAGACGCTCACCGTGCAGGTGATCAAAGACCCGATCGGCACCAAGGGCGCGCGCTTGTCCACGCAGATCAGCATTGCCGGACGCATGCTGGTGTTTCTGCCTCAAGACGACCACATCGGCATCTCACAGAAGATCGGCTCGCACGAGCTGCGCGAGCAGCTGCGCACACGCATGAACACGCTCGCCGGCAAGCCCGAAGAGGGCAGCGGCGCGGCGTACAACGGTGGTGGTTTCATCCTGCGCACCAATGCCGAAGACGCGACAGACGAAGAGCTGGCCGACGACATCGCCTACCTGCGCAAGACCTGGGGCGCCATCCGCGAGCGCAGTTTCAAGTCACCCGCCGGCTCGCTGCTGCACCAAGACCTGAGCCTGGTCGAGCGTGTGCTGCGTGACCTGGCCAACGACGCCACGCAGTCGATCCGCATCGACTCGCGCATGCAATATGACCAGCTGGTGGCCTTTGGCGCCGAGTTCACGCCGGGCTCGGTGGCCAAGCTTGCGCACTACAAGGGCGAGCGGCCGATTTTCGACCTGTACAACATCGACGAAGAAATTGCCAAGGCGCTGGCGCGGCGAGTCGATCTGAAGTCAGGCGGCTACCTGATCATCGACCAGACCGAGGCGCTCACCACCGTCGATGTGAACACCGGCGGCTACGTGGGCGCGCGCAACTTCGACGACACCATCTTCAAGACCAACCTCGAAGCCACCCAGGCCATTGCGCGCCAGCTGCGCCTGCGCAACCTGGGCGGCATCATCATCATCGACTTCATCGACATGACACGCGAGGAGCACCAGGCCACGGTGCTCGCCGAGCTGCGCAAACAGCTCGCACGCGACCGCACCAAGATCACGGTGAGCGGCTTCACCCAGCTGGGCCTGGTGGAGATGACGCGCAAGCGCACCCGCGAGTCGCTGGCCCACATGCTGTGCGAGCCTTGCCCCACCTGCGAAGGCAAGGGCCAGGTGAAAACGCCGCGCAGCGTGTGCTACGACATCCTGCGTGAGATCTTGCGCGAGGCTCGGCAGTTCAACCCGAAAGAATTCCGCATCGTCGCCTCAGCGGCGGTGGTGGAGATGCTGCTCGATGAAGAGAGCCAGCACCTGGCGGGGTTGAG
>JBKJJF010000230.1:0-2909 GCA_046598195.1 Rhizobacter sp.
GACATCGGCACCAGCCCCCTTTACGCCCTCAAGGAAGTTTTTGCGCACGGCCACGTGCCGCTGACGCCGGAGAACATCTACGGCGTGCTGTCGATGGTGTTCTGGACGCTCACCGTCGTCGTCTCGCTCAAGTACGTGGTGCTGATCCTGCGCGCCGACAACAACGGCGAGGGTGGTCTGATCGCCATGTTGGCGCTTGCTTCGCAAGCTGTGAAAGACCGGCCGGTGTTACGACGGCGCTTGCTGGTGCTGGGCATCTTCGGCACCGCGATCTTTTTTGGCGATGGTGTCATCACGCCCGCGATCTCGGTGCTGTCCGCTGTCGAAGGCCTGGAAGTGGCCGCGCCCGGGCTGCACCGTTATGTGGTGCCGGTCACGCTGGTGGTGCTGACCGCCCTGTTTCTGGTGCAACGCCACGGCACCGCCAGCGTAGGCAAGTTTTTTGGCCCGGTCACCGTGTTGTGGTTCGTGGTGCTGACCGTACTGGGCGTGGTGCACATCGCGCGCAACCCCGACGTGCTGTGGGCGCTGAGCCCGCACCACGCACTGATCTTCCTCACGGCGCACCCCGGCATCGCCTTCATCGCGCTGGGTTCGATCGTCTTGTGCGTGACGGGCGCCGAAGCGCTGTATGCCGACATGGGCCACTTCGGCAAACGGCCGATCCGCCTCGCCTGGTTCACGCTGGTGATGCCGGCACTCGTCATCAATTACTTCGGCCAGGGTGCGATGCTGCTCACCCACCCCGAGAACGTGAAGAGCCCGTTCTACGAGATGGCGCCGTCCTGGGCCCTGTACCCCTTGATCGGGCTGGCCACCGCCGCCACGGTGATCGCCTCGCAAGCGCTGATCACGGCGGCGTTCTCAGTCACCAAGCAGGCCATCCAATTGGGCTACCTGCCGCGCCTGCGCATCACCCACACCTCGGTCAAAGAAACTGGCCAGATCTACGTACCCTTCATCAACTGGAGCCTGTATGGCTGCATCGTGCTGGCGGTGGTGCTGTTTGGCAGCAGCAGCAAGCTGGCAGCGGCCTATGGCATTGCAGTCACCATCGACATGCTGATCACCACGTTGATGACCTTCTTCGTCATTCGTTACGGCTGGAAGTACCCGTGGTGGGTGTGTGTGGCCGCCACCGGCTTCTTCTTCCTGGTCGACTTGATGTTCTTCTCGGCCAACATCGTGAAGGTGTTTGACGGCGGCTGGTTCCCGGTGGCCATCGGGGCGGTGATGTTCGTGCTGATGATGACCTGGAAACAGGGCCGCCGCCTGATGCGTGAGCGCCTGCGCGACGACTCCATCGACCTGAAGAGTTTTCTCGAAGCCGTGTTCGTGAGCCCGCCCACGCGGGTGGCCGGCACCGCGGTGTTTCTCGCGCCCGAACAGGGCATCACGCCGAACGCGCTGCTGCACAACCTGAAGCACAACAAGGTGTTGCACGAGACCAACCTGTTCGTCACCGTCAAACACCACGAGGTTCCGTGGATCGGCTTCAACAAACGTTGTGAGATCGAGCCGCTGGGCCACGACTGCTGGCAGGTCACGCTGAACTTCGGCTTCAAAAACGACCCCGACGTGCCCGAGGCGCTGGCCTTGCTGCGTGGCCGCGGTGTGCAGCTCGAAGAGATGGAGACCTCGTACTTTTTGTCGCGTGACATCGTGATCCCGACCCTGGCCAAGGGCATGTCGATGTGGCGCGAGAAGCTGTTTGCCAGCATGCATCACAACGCCAGCGGTGCGGCTGATTTCTTGAGCCTGCCCACGAACCGCGTTGTCGAGTTAGGCTCCAAGGTGGAGATCTGACACCGTGAAGCTGCTGTTCGTTGCCGACCCGCTGGAAAGTTTCAACACCCACAAGGACTCGACCTTCGCGATGATGCGCGAGGCCGCATCGCGCGGCCATGAGCTGCTGGCCTGCGAGGCCAAAGACCTGTCGTGGCAACGTGGTGGCAAGGTATGCGCGCTGTCGCGCCGATTCACGCTGACTGGCGACGCTCACAACTGGTTTGCGCCCGAGTTGCACAGCGTCGTCGACCTAGCCGACATGGGTGCGGTGCTGATGCGCAGCGACCCGCCCTTCGACACCGAATACTTCTACGCCACCCACCTGCTGGAGCAGGCCGAGCGCGAGGGCGCCCGTGTGTTCAACAAACCCGGTGCCTTGCGCGACCACCCGGAGAAGCTGGCCATCCTGGAGTTTCCGCAGTTCATCGGCCCGACGCTGGTGACACGCCATGCGGCGCAGATCCGCGAGTTCCATGCCGAGCACCACGACATCATCCTGAAGCCGCTCGACGGCATGGGCGGCATGGGCATCTTCCGGGTCGGCCCCGACGGGCTCAACCTCGGCAGCATCATCGAGACGCTCAACCAACACGGTGCCGAAACCGTGATGGTGCAGCGCTATCTGCCTGAGATCGTCAAGGGCGACAAGCGCGTGCTCATCATCGACGGCCAGCCGGTTCCGCACGCGCTGGCACGCATCCCGCAGGGCAGCGAGATCCGCGGCAACATGGCGGTGGGCGGCAAGGGTGTGGCGCAGCCGCTTTCGGCACGCGACCGCGAGATCGCAGAAAGCATCGGGCCGGTGCTGGCCGCCCGTGGCCTGCTGCTGGTGGGGCTGGACATCATCGGCGACTGCGTGACCGAGATCAACGTCACCAGCCCGACCGGTTTCCAAGAGATCACCCAGCAGACCGGGTTTGACGTCGCACGCATGTTCGTCGATGCCCTGGAGCGCTCGCTGTAACACCAGGGGCGCGACAATGCGGGTTTTGCCCGCACCCCCACATGGCTGTACTTTCCCTCTCCAATGCCCACCTGGCCTTCGGCCACGTGGCGCTGCTCGACAACGCAGCCTTCTCGCTCGAAGCCGGTGAACGCCTGGGCCTGATCGGGCGCAACGG
>JBKJJF010000253.1:0-2247 GCA_046598195.1 Rhizobacter sp.
ATGACAGGGGCCGCCGCTATCATCTTCGGTTTCGCGCCGCACCCCCATGCCCCCCCGCTCTCCCGCCAAAACCACCGCTGCTGAAACGTCGATCGAAGCACCGATGATCCGTGTGCGCGGGGCGCGAACGCACAACCTCAAAAACATCGACCTCGACATCCCGCGCAACAAGCTGGTGGTGATCACCGGCCTGAGCGGTTCGGGCAAATCGAGCCTCGCGTTTGACACCTTGTATGCCGAAGGCCAGCGCCGTTATGTGGAGAGCCTCTCCGCCTATGCGCGCCAGTTCCTGCAGCTGATGGACAAGCCCGATGTCGACGTGATCGAGGGTTTGTCGCCCGCCATCAGCATCGAACAAAAGGCCACCTCGCACAACCCGCGCTCGACGGTCGGCACCGTCACCGAGATCCACGATTACCTGCGTTTGTTGTACGCCCGCGCCGGCACGCCCTTCTGCCCCGAGCACCAGTTGCCGCTGCAAGCACAAAGCGTGAGCCAGATGGTCGATGCCGCGCTCGCTCTGCCTGAAGGCACCAAGCTGATGGTGCTGGCCCCGGTGGTGCGTGACCGCAAGGGTGAGTTCGCCGAGTTGTTTGCTGACATGCAGGCGCAGGGGTACGTGCGCTTTCGCATCGACGGCACGGCGTATGAAGCGACCGATGTGCCCAAGCTGAAGAAGACCGAGAAGCACGACATCGACGTGGTGATCGACCGCGTGAAAGTGCAGCCCGGTTTGCAGCAAAGATTGGCGGAAAGTTTCGAGGCCGCGATGCGCATCGCCGAAGGCCGCGCCATGGCGCTGGAGATGGACACCGGCCGTGAGCACCTCTTCAGCAGCAAGTTCGCCTGCCCCGTCTGCAGCTACTCCTTGAGCGAGCTGGAGCCGCGACTTTTCTCCTTCAACTCGCCGGTGGGTGCCTGCCCCAGCTGCGATGGCCTCGGACAGGTGACGGCCTTCGACCCCGATCGGGTGGTCGCCTTCCCCTCGCTCAGCCTCGCCAGCGGCGCGGTCAAAGGCTGGGACCGGCGCAACGGCTACACCTTCTCGCTCTTGGAGAGTGTGGCCAAACACTACAAGTTCGACATCGACACGCCGTTTGAAGAGCTGCCCAAAAAGGCGCGCACGGTGCTGCTGTGGGGCTCGGGTGATGACGAGGTGAGCTTTGTCTACGAGGCCGACGGGGCCAACGGCAAAACCCGCAGCGTCAAACGTAAACACCCCTTCGAAGGCATCATCCCCAACCTGCAGCGCCGCTACAAAGAGACCGACTCGGCGGCGGTGCGCGAAGACCTGGCCCGCTACCAGGCCGCCAAACCCTGCCCCGATTGCCAGGGCACGCGCTTGCGCAGCGAGGCGCGGCACGTGTTTCTGCAAGGCGACGGTGAGGCACAAGGTGAGCCGATCTACCGTGTCGAGCATTTCACGCTGCGCGAATGCCTGGCCTATTTCGAAGCCCTGCAGCTGAAAGGCGCGAAGGCCGAGATCGCCGACAAGGTGGTGCGCGAGATCCGCTCGCGGCTCAAGTTCTTGAACGACGTGGGCCTCAACTACCTGAGCCTGGACCGCAACGCTGATTCATTGAGTGGCGGCGAGTCGCAGCGCATCCGCCTCGCCTCGCAGATCGGCTCGGGCCTGACCGGTGTGATGTACGTGCTCGACGAGCCCAGCATCGGCCTGCACCAGCGTGACAACGACCGCCTCATCGGCACGCTGCGCCACCTGCGCGACATTGGCAACAGCGTGCTGGTGGTCGAGCACGACGAAGACGCCATCCGCGCCGCCGACCACGTGATCGACATGGGCCCTGGCGCCGGCGTGCACGGCGGGCGCGTCATCGCGCAAGGCACACCGCAAGAGGTGGCCGACAACGCCGAGTCGCTGACCGGGCGCTACATGTCGGGGGTCGCGAAGATCGCCGTGCCCACACAACGCCATCGCCTGGCCGATCAAGACGAGCCGAAGAGCCTGCGCATCGTCAACGCCCGTGGCAACAACCTGAAGGGTGTGACGGCCGAGATCCCGGTCGGCCTGTTCACCTGCGTCACCGGCGTGTCGGGCTCGGGCAAGTCGACACTCGTCAACGACACGTTGTACGCCGCGGTCGCCCGCAAGCTCTACGGCAGCCACGCCGAGCCCGAGCCGCACGACGCCATTGAAGGCCTGGACGTGTTCGACAAGGTGATCAGCGTCGACCAGAGCCCGATCGGCCGCACGCCGCGCAGCAACCCTGCCACCTACACCGGCCT
>JBKJJF010000164.1:0-4278 GCA_046598195.1 Rhizobacter sp.
CTCTTCCTGCAACCACAGTCCACTCATCGTGGTGGAGGAGGCTGGATTCGAACCAGCGTACTCGTTAGAGGGCAGATTTACAGTCTGCTGCCATTAACCACTCGGCCACCCCTCCAAAGCGAACCAAGGACTATAGCATCAAATTTCGACACTTCGACTTCACAGGCGCCACCAGTCCACCTTTTCCTGGGTCGCCAGAAAGTGGCTGCCGTCGGCCATGAACTGCTTGCGGATGTCGTAGGACGGGTGGCGAGTGACGAGAACCTGCGGCGAAACTCCCGCAGGCAAGGCTTTGGCAAAGAATTGCTGCGCCTTGCCGCCCCAAAGTAAAAACGTCGGCGGCTCGGGTCGGTGGCACAGTACCGAGACAATTTCAGATGTGAGCGCAAGCCAACATGTTTTGAGGTGGCTGCCAGCACGGCCCACTTCCACCGTCAGCGTGGGGTTGAGCAGCAGCACGCCTTGCTGCGCCCAGGCATCCAGCTTCCACACGGCAGGGGGTGACCAGCCGGGCCGGTCGGCGGCCAGCACCTCGAAGACGCGGGCCAGCGAGCGGGGGCGGCCGTGCCCTGCTGAAAAGGCCAGGCCGTCAGCGTGGCCGGCCGTGGGGTAAGGGTCCTGACCCAGGATCACCACCCTGGCCTCACTGGGGGACACCAGCCGCAAGGCTCGAAACGGGTCGCCGGGCGCAATTTCGTTCGCACCAGAGATCGCCCTCACCTGCCGAACAACGTCGTTTTCTGCGCCCGCTGTCCATCCGGGCAGCACGGCACGCCAAGCAGCGGGCAGCGTAGCAAATGCCGCCGGGAGATCGGCGGCCGTCATGCAAACAGATGGCCGAGAGCTTCGCCCGGATCGGGTGCGCGCATGAAGGCTTCGCCGACGAGGAACGCATGCACCTCGGCCGCACGCATGCGCTGCACGTCGGCGCGCGACAGGATGCCGCTTTCGGTGACGAGCAAACGATCGGCAGGCACGCGCGGCAGCAAAGACAGCGTGGTGTCCAGGGCCACCTCGAAGCTGCGCAGGTTGCGGTTGTTGATGCCCAGCAGCGGTGTTTTCAGGCGCAGTGCGCGGTCGAGCTCGGCGCCGTCATGCACCTCGACCAGCACCGCCATGCCGAGCGCGTGGGCGTGGGCCTCCAGATCGGCCATTTGTGCATCGTCTAGGCAGGCGGCAATCAGCAAGATGCAATCGGCGCCCATCGCGCGGGCCTCGAACACCTGGTAGGCGTCGATCATGAAATCCTTGCGCAGCACGGGCACTGAGCAAGCGGCGCGCGCCTGCTCCAGGTAGGCCGTGGCACCTTGAAAAAACTGCACATCGGTCAGCACGCTCAGGCAAGCCGCGCCGTGGCGCTCATAGCTCGCAGCAATCTCGGCCGGCACGAAGTGCTCGCGCAACACACCCTTGCTCGGGCTGGCCTTCTTCACCTCGGCGATCACGGCCGCGTGGCCGGCGGCAAGCTTGGCGCGCAGTGCGCCGCAGAAATCACGCACGTCGGTGCGAGCCTCGGCTTCGCGGCGCAATGACGGCATGTCACGCTTCACACGCGCCGCCTCGATCTCTTCGCGCTTGACCGCAACAATCTTGTCCAGGATGTCGCTCATGGCCTCAACCCGCCTTGAACTGCTGTGTGGCCGCGACAAACTGGCTGAGCTTCTTCAGAGCGCCTCCCGACGCCACGGCTTCGCGGGCGCGCTTCACACCTTCAGCAACCGAAGATGCCACGTTGGCGCAGTACAGCGCCGCGCCCGCGTTGAGCAACACGATGTCGCGCATCGGCCCGTCTTCATTGGCAAACGCACGCTGGATGCACTGCACCGACTCGGCCTTGTTGGCCACCTTGAGCACGCGCGTGTCGTAGACCGGCATGCCGAAGTCGCTCGGGTGCACCATGTACTCGCGCACCTCGCCGTCTTTCAACTCCCCGACCAGCGTTTCGCCGGAGAGAGAAATCTCGTCCATGCCGTTCATGCCGAACACCACCATCACGTGGTCGGAGCCCAGGCGCTGCAGCACCCGCACCTGGATGCCCACCAAGTCGGCATGGAACACGCCCATCAGCTGATTGGGCGCCGCAGCCGGGTTGGTGAGCGGCCCCAGGATGTTGAAGATGGTGCGCACGCCCATTTCTTTGCGCACCGGGCCGGCGTGTTTCATCGACGCGTGGTGGTTGGGCGCAAACATGAAGCCGATGCCGGTCTGCTCAAGGCACTGCATCACCTGCTCGGGCTGCAGGTCGATGTTGGCGCCCAGCGCTTCGAGCACGTCGGCACTGCCGGTGCTCGACGACACGCTGCGCCCGCCATGCTTGGCCACCCGCGCGCCGGCCGCAGCGGCGACAAACATCGCTGCGGTGGAGATGTTGAAGGTGTGGGCTCCATCGCCACCCGTGCCGCACAGGTCGACCAGGTTGGTCTTGTCGGCCACCACCACAGGCGTGGCGAACTCGCGCATCACCTGGGCGGCCGCGGCGATCTCGCCGATGGTCTCCTTCTTGACGCGCAAGCCCATCGCAAACGCCGCGATCATCACCGGCGACATCTCGCCGTTCATGATGCGGCGCATCAGCGTGAGCATTTCGTCGTGAAAGATCTCGCGGTGGTCGATGACGCGGGCCAGGGCTTCGGTGTTGGTGATCGTCATGTCGGTTGGGCTTTCAGGCAGACAGGTGTACGCGAACGGCAGCGATGGCTGCGGTCAACGCCCTTGGCAGCCACATCGAGGTGAGTGACAAAGCGCAGGCGGTACCAGCCGGTGGCGAGCACGCCACGCGACTTCAGGTGTTCGATCAGGCCGGCGGCGAGGCACGAAGAGCGCCGCCTCTTTGCCGAGCACCGACGCGATGCGCTCTTGCAGCGCGATGCCCGTGGGGTCATCGCCGAACACGTCGTCGCCCACCTCGGCACGCGCCATCGCCTCGCGCATCGCTTCGGTCGGCTTGGTGACCGTGTCGCTGCGCAAGTCGACCGTCTTCATGGCCGCAACTCCAGGAAGTTCTTCAACATCGCGTGCCCGTGCTCGGTGAGGATGGACTCGGGGTGGAACTGCACCCCTTCCAGCGGCGTTTGGGTGCCGGCCAAGGCGCTGTGGCGCACGCCCATGATCTCGTCGTCTTGCGAGGTGGCCGTGATCTCCAGCTCTTTCGGCAGCGTCGCACGCTCGATCACCAGCGAGTGGTAGCGGATGATGGTGAACTTCTCCGGCAAGTCGGTGTAGACCCCGCGTTTGTCAGTGCGGATCACATCGGTCTTGCCGTGCATCTGCGTCTTGGCGCGGATGATCTTGCCGCCCAAAGCAGCGCCGATCGCCTGGTGACCCAGGCACACACCGAGGATGGGCAGCTTGCCAATGAAGTGCTTGATGCTGTCCACACAAATGCCGGCCTCGGCGGGCGAGCAGGGTCCGGGTGACAGCACCAGCTTGGCAGGCTTCAATGCAGCAATGCCTTCGAGCGTGATCTCGTCGTTGCGGAACACACGCACGTCTTCACCCAGCTCGGCGAAGTACTGCACCAAGTTGAAGGTGAAGCTGTCGTAGTTGTCGATCATGAGCAGCATTCAGAAGCCCTCCTCAACAAGCTCGGCGGCACGAAGCAGCGCACGCGCCTTGGCTTCGGTTTCTTTCCATTCCATCTCGGGCACCGAATCGGCCACCACGCCAGCCGCGGCCTGCACGTAGAGCACGTTGTCCTTGACGATGCCGGTGCGGATGGCAATCGCCACGTCCATGTCACCCGCAAAGCTCAGGTAGCCGCAGGCGCCGCCGTAGATGCCACGTTTCACGGGCTCCAGCTCGTCGATGATTTCCATGGCGCGCACCTTGGGCGCACCGGTCAACGTGCCTGCCGGGAAGGTGGCGCGCAGCACGTCGAGGCTGGTCATGCCGGGTTTCAACAGCCCTTCGACATTGCTCACGATGTGCATCACGTGCGAGTAGCGCTCGATCACGAAGGCATCGGTCACCTTCACACTGCCGGTTTGGGCGATGCGGCCGATGTCGTTGCGCGCCAGGTCGATCAACATCACGTGTTCGGCGCGCTCTTTCGGGTCGTTGCTGAGCTCCAGTTCGAGCGCCTTGTCTTGCTCGGGCGTGGCACCCCGTGGGCGTGTGCCCGCCAGCGGGCGAATGGTCACCTTGTCGCCCTCGGGCGTGTGCTCCTGGCGCACCAGAATCTCGGGCGAGGCGCCCACGATCTGGAAGTCGCCCATGTCATAGAAGTACATATAGGGCGACGGGTTCAGCGAGCGCAGCGCGCGGTACAGGCTGAGCGGT
>JBKJJF010000269.1:0-6864 GCA_046598195.1 Rhizobacter sp.
GTTGATCAGTTCGTCCTTGGCCCGGTAGTGGTAGTAGAGGTTGCCGGGGCTGATGTTCATCTCGGTCGAGATGAGCGTGGTCGAGACGTTCGGCTCCCCGAAGCGGTTGAACAGCTCCAGGCTGACCTCGAGGATGCGCTCTGCAGTGCGCCTCGGCTTCTTGGGTGGGCTGGCCATGCGGGACGCAATCTAGCATCAAGCTGCGACGGGCGCCCGCCAGGTGCACGGGCTCGAACCCCCACGCTCCCTACAATCGCAGCCCCATGCCCGACACGACCGCCGCGATCTCGTTCCAGAACGTCAGCAAGACGTACCGCAGCGGGCGCAACAGCGTGCACGCGCTCGACGGTGTGAGCTTCGACATCCAGCCCGGCGAGTTCTTCGGCTTGCTCGGCCCCAATGGCGCTGGCAAGACCACGCTGATCAGCGTGTTGGCCGGCTTGACCCGTGCCACCGGCGGGCGGGTGTTGGTGCATGGCCACGACGTGGTCACTGACTACGCAGCCGCCCGCCGCCAGCTCGGCATCGTGCCGCAAGAGCTGGTGTTCGACCCGTTTTTCAGCGTGCGCGAATCACTGGTCATTCAAAGCGGCTACTTCGGCGTGCGCCACAACGGCGCCTGGATCGACGAGCTGCTCGCTGGCCTGGGCCTGGCCGACAAGGCCAATGCCAACATGCGCCAGCTGTCGGGCGGCATGAAGCGCCGTGTGCTGGTGGCGCAGGCGCTGGTGCACCGCCCGCCGGTGATCGTGCTCGACGAACCCACCGCCGGCGTCGACGTGGAGTTGCGCCAAACACTCTGGCAGTTTGTTGCCCGCCTCAACAAAGAAGGCCACACCGTGCTGCTAACCACGCATTACCTCGAAGAAGCCGAGGCCCTGTGTGGCCGCATCGCGATGCTCAAGCAAGGCCGCGTGGTCGCTCTGGATCGCACCTCGGCGCTCTTGGCCGGCACGGCGAGCACGATGATGCGTTTCAAGATGGACACACCGCTGCCGCCCTCGCTGGCGGCTCAGGCGCGCGTGACCGGCCGCATCGTGCAGGTGACGGCACACGACGCCGCCGAGGTCGAGCAGGTGCTCGCCACCTTGCGCGCCGCCGGCTGCCAGCCCGAAGACCTGGAGATCGGCCGCGCTGATCTGGAAGACGTGTTCCTGGAGATCATGCAGGGCTCGCCAACCCCCATCGACAAGATGAAGGTGGCCGTATGAGGCTCGCATTGCAGGGCGCGCGCACCCTCATGTACAAAGAAATGCTGCGTTTCTGGAAGGTCAGCTTCCAGACCGTGGCCGCGCCGGTGCTCACCGCCGTGTTGTACCTGCTGATCTTCGGCCACGTGCTCGAAGGGCGTGTGACGGTGTTCGGTGAGGTGGGTTACACCAGCTTTCTGATCCCGGGCCTGGTGATGATGAGCGTGTTGCAGAACGCGTTTGCCAACAGCAGCTCGTCGCTGATTCAGAGCAAGATCACCGGCAATTTGGTGTTCCTGCTGGTCACTCCCCTCAGCCACTGGGCCTGGTTCGTGGCCTATGTGGGCGCTTCGGTGGTGCGCGGTGTGGTGGTGGGCCTGGGCGTGCTGCTGGTGACCGTGTGGTTCGCGCCGCCGCCGGTGGCCAACCCGTTGTGGATCATCGTCTTTACGCTGTGTGGTGCCGCGATGATGGGCGCGCTGGGTTTGATCGCCGGGCTGTGGGCCGAAAAGTTCGACCAGATCGCCGCCTTCCAGAACTTCATCATCATGCCGATGACGTTTTTGTCGGGCGTGTTCTATTCGATCAAGTCCTTGCCGCCGTTCTGGCAGACGGTGAGCCACCTGAACCCGTTTTTCTACATGGTCGATGGCTTTCGCCATGGGTTCTTTGGGGTGAGCGATGTGTCGCCGTGGGCGAGCTTGGCGGTGGTGGCCACGAGCCTCGTCGTGGTGTGCGCTTTGTGCCTGAATCTGCTTCGAATCGGCTACAAGATCAGACACTGATGGACGTTAGCCCCAAGGTCGTCGCAAGCGACGCCCGCCCCCCCGAGGGGAGCAAGTCGTCCTTGGGGCGGCCCGGCGGGCGACTTGAGGCGATAATCTGCGACACCATGGCAGAGCCCACCCCCGCCGAAGTCGAGCGCTACATCGCGCAAGGCCTGGCCTGCGACCACCTGCAGGTTGAGGGCGATGGCCGGCATTTTTTCGCCACCATCGTGTCGGCCGAGTTTGAGGGCAAGAGCCGCGTGGTGCGCCACCAGCAGGTTTACCGGGCGCTGGGCGATAGAATGCGCGAGCAAATTCACGCCCTGTCCATGAAGACGCTGACCCCGGCCGAGTGGGCTGCAAGCCCCGCTCCGGCCTCCACCCACCCCCACTGAAACCCGCCGCAGTGTTCACTGCGGTTGGCGAGCCTGCGCCAGCGGGTTCGCTTAGCCGGGGTGGTCATGGGGCAGCCAAGAAAGCCATAGTTCATGGACAAACTTCTGATTCGCGGTGGCCGACGGCTCCAGGGTGAAGTCACGATCTCTGGCGCCAAGAACGCCGCGCTGCCCGAGCTGTGCGCTGCCTTGTTGACGGCCGAGCCGGTCACCCTCACCAACGTACCGCGCCTGCAAGACGTGAACACCACGCTCAAGCTGTTGCGCATGCTGGGTGTGGCGGCCGAGCGCAGCGAAGCCGAACCGGACACGGTCTCGATCAACGCCGCCAACGTCAGCTCGCGCGAGGCCACCTACGACCTGGTGAAGACCATGCGGGCCTCGATCCTCGTGCTGGGGCCTCTGCTGGCGCGTTTTGGCGATGCCAAGGTGTCGTTGCCCGGTGGCTGCGCCATTGGCTCGCGCCCGGTTGACCAGCACATCAAGGGCCTGCAGGCCATGGGGGCCGAGATCACGGTAGAACACGGCTACATCCATGCGCGTGCCAAGCGGCTGAAAGGCGCTCGCATCACCACCGACATGGTCACGGTGACCGGCACCGAAAACCTGCTGATGGCCGCCACGCTCGCCGAGGGCGAGACGGTGCTGGAAAACGCCGCGCAAGAGCCCGAGATTGCCGATCTGGCCAGCATGCTCATTGCCATGGGCGCCCGGATCGAAGGCCATGGCACCAGCAAGATCCGCATCCAGGGTGTGGAGCGCTTGCACGGTCTGTCTGAAAAGAACGCCCACCGCATCGTGCCCGACCGCATCGAGGCGGGCACCTTCCTCTGCGCCGTGGCCGCTGCCGGTGGCGACGTGGTGCTGCGCCGCGCGCGTGCCGATCACCTCGACGCGGTGATCGACAAGCTGCGTGATGCGGGCGTTGGCATCGAGTCGGGCGCCGATTGGATTCGTGTCAGATGCGACAAGCGCTTGAAGGCGGTGGGCTTTCGCACCAGCGAGTACCCGGCCTTCCCGACCGACATGCAGGCGCAGTTCATGGCGCTCAATTGCATTGCACAAGGCACGGCCAAGGTGACCGAGACCATCTTCGAAAACCGTTTCATGCACGTGAACGAGTTGGTGCGCCTGGGCGCCAAGATCGAGGTCGATGGCCACACGGCCGTGGTGCATGGCGTGGAGCAGTTGTCGGGCGCAACCGTGATGGCCACCGACCTGCGCGCCTCGGCCAGCCTGGTCATCGCGGGCCTGGTGGCCGATGGCGAAACGGTGGTCGAGCGCATCTACCACCTGGACCGTGGTTACGACCAGATGGAAACCAAGCTTCGTGGCATCGGCGCCGACATCGAAAGAGTCAAATGATCACGCTCGCGTTGTCCAAGGGACGCATCTTTGAAGAGACCCTTCCGCTGCTCAAAGCAGCTGGTATCGAGGTGCTCGAAGACCCTGAAAAATCACGCAAGCTGATCATCGGGACGACCCGCCCCGACGTGCGTGTGGTGCTGGTGCGCGCCACCGACGTGCCCACCTACGTGCAATACGGCGGTGCCGACCTGGGTGTGGCCGGCAAAGACATCTTGCTCGAACATGGCGGCGCCGGCCTGTACCAGCCGCTCGACCTGCGCATTGCCAAGTGCCGCATGAGCGTGGCCGTGCGTGATGATTTTGATTACGACAATGCCGTCAAGCAGGGCTCGCGCCTGCGTGTCGCCACCAAATACACCAGCTGCGCACGCGACCACTTTGCCGACAAGGGTGTGCACGTCGACGTGATCAAACTCTACGGCTCGATGGAGCTGGCGCCCTTGACCGGCTTGGCCGACGCCATCGTCGACCTGGTGTCGACTGGCAGCACGCTCAAGGCCAACCACCTGGTCGAAGTCGAACACATCATGCAGATCTCGGCCCGCCTGGTGGTGAACCAGGCGGCGCTGAAAGTGAAGCGCGAAGCCATCCGCCAGATCATCGACGCGTTTGCGTCGGCCATCCCTGTTGAGTGACGCCTGAGTGAAACCATGACCGTCAACATCCGCCAACTTTCGACCGCCGCTGCCGATTTCAACACCGAGTTCCAGCGCTTGCAGCACTGGTCGGCTGAAACCGACCATGCGATCGAGGCGCGGGTGGCGGGCATCCTCGACGATGTGCGCCTGCGCGGTGATGCGGCAGTGCTGGAGTACACCGAGCGCTTCGATGGCTTGAAGGCCGATTCGGTGGCGGCGCTCGAGATCACACGCGCCGAACTGCAAGCCGCCGTGGCGGCCATCACACCCAAGCAGCGCAGCGCCCTCGAAGCCGCCGCCGAGCGTGTGCGCGACTACCACCAGCGCCAGCTGGAGGCCTGCGGCCGCTCGTGGAGCTACCGCGATGCCGATGGCACGCTCTTGGGCCAGAAGGTCACCCCGCTCGACCGTGTGGGCATCTACGTGCCGGGTGGCAAAGCGGCCTACCCGTCGAGCGTGCTGATGGGCGCCGTGCCGGCCAAGGTGGCCGGTGTGGGTGAAATCATCATGGTCGTGCCCACGCCCAAGGGCGAGCGCAATGCGATGGTGTTGGCTGCGGCCGCGATTGCGGGCGTTGACCGTGCCTTCACTTTGGGCGGTGCACAAGCGGTTGCCGCCTTGGCCTACGGCACGGCCACCGTGCCCGCCGTCGACAAGATCACCGGCCCCGGCAACGCCTATGTGGCCAGCGCCAAGCGACGTGTGTTCGGCAAGGTCGGCATCGACATGATCGCCGGCCCGAGTGAAATTTTGGTGTTGGCCGATGGCAGCACACCGGCCGACTGGGTGGCGATGGATTTGTTCAGCCAGGCCGAGCACGACGAGTTGGCACAAAGCATTTTGTTGTGCCCCGACCTGGCCTACATCGCCCAGGTGAAACAAGCGATCGACCGTTTGATCGACGGCATGCCGCGCCGCGCCGTGATCCGCGCGTCGCTCGAAGGCCGTGGCGCGCTGATCCACACCCGCTCGATGGAAGAAGCCTGCGCCATCAGCAACCGCATCGCGCCCGAGCACCTGGAAGTGAGCTCCCAAGATCCGCATCGCTGGGAGCCGCTGCTCAGGCACGCCGGCGCCATCTTCCTTGGCGCCTTCACCAGCGAAAGCCTGGGTGACTACTGCGCGGGGCCCAACCATGTGCTGCCGACTTCGGGCACCTGCCGTTTCTCGTCACCGCTGGGTGTGTACGATTTTCAAAAGCGCAGCAGCCTGATCGAGGTGAGCGAGGCGGGCGCGCAAACGCTGGGCGTGATTGCGGCCGAGCTGGCCTATGGCGAAGGCCTGCAGGCGCATGCACGGGCCGCCGAGATGCGGCTCAAGCCGCCCACGCCATGACCCGCGATCTGCGCGCCTTCATCCGCCAGGACGTGCAGTCCATGCACGGCTACGCCATCCAGCCCAGCACGGGCATGGTCAAGCTCGATGCGATGGAAAACCCATTCCGCTTGCCCGACGCGCTGCGCCGCGCGTTGGGCGAGCGGCTGGGCGAGGTGGCGATCAACCGCTACCCGGGTGAGCGCATCGGCGAGCTGCGTGCCGCGCTGGCGCAGCACGTGGGCCTGCCCGAAGGGTTTGAGCTGATCCTGGGCAATGGCTCCGACGAACTCATCAGCCTGCTGGCCATGGCCTGCGACGTGCCGGGCGCCACGATCCTGGCGCCGCTGCCGGGCTTTGTGATGTACGAGATGTCGGCCAAGCTGCAGGGTCTGCAGTTTGTGGGTGTGCCGCTCACCGCCAACTTCGAGCTGGACGAAGCCGCCATGCTGGCAGCGATTGCCGAGCATCAACCCGCCATCGTCTACATCGCCTACCCCAACAACCCGACTGCCAATCTGTTCGACGACGCCGTCATCGAAAAGATCGTGCAAGCCGCACCGGGCCTGGTGGTGATCGACGAGGCCTACCAGCCGTTTGCCTCGCGCAGCTACCTGGATCGTGCTGCGCGCCACCAGCACGTGCTGATCATGCGCACCCTCAGCAAGTTTGGTCTTGCTGGCGTGCGCCTGGGTTACCTGCTGGGCCCAAAAGCGCTGGTGGATGAGGTCGACAAGGTGCGCCCGCCCTACAACGTGAGCGTGCTCAACGCCGAGGCGGCGCTGTTTGCCCTGGAGCACCACGACGAGTTTGCGCGCCAGGCGGCGGTGCTTCGCAGTGAGCGTGCGCGCCTCATCGTCGCGCTGGCAGGCATGCCTGGCGTGACGCCGTATCCGAGTGAAGCCAACATGGTGCTCACCCGCGTGCCAGACGCTGCGGCGCTGTTCGAAGCCCTGAAGCGCCACAAAGTGCTGGTGAAGAACGTCTCCAAGCTGCACCCCTTGCTGGCAAACTGCTTGCGGTTGACCGTGGGCACCCCAGACGAGAACGACCTGATGATCGACGCATTGAAAGTGAGCCTGTCATGACCGACCGCAAGGCCGACGTCACCCGCAACACCAACGAAACGCAGATCCGCGTGGCCATCAACATTGATGGCACGGGCGTCGCCAAGCTGGCCACCGGCATCGGC
>JBKJJF010000019.1:0-3588 GCA_046598195.1 Rhizobacter sp.
GCTGCCGCCCAAGCGCCACTGCGGCGCGAGCTGCACGCCGTAGTGCGCACCCAGGTCGAGCAGCAGCCCCTTGCGGTCGTTGCCCGCGCCATAACGCAGCGAGCTGCTGAACGACAACGCGCGTGACACATTCAGGTTGAAGAAGGCACCCGCCTCGGGCCGCGCGCTGATGTCACCCAGCCCGCGCAAGACCTCGGAGCGGTGCTCCTTGCGGCCGAAGTCGGCGGCCAGGCGCAGGCCGTACTGAACCTGCGGGCTCGACGCAAAGCGGTAGCCCACGCCATTGCCTACGCCCGCGAACCAGCCGCTCTGCCAGCGGTAGTCGAGGGTGGGCAGCAGCAGGGTGCGCCGCTCGTCGGAGCCCAGGTACTTGGAGCCGGCGATCAGCGCCACACCGGCCCGGCCTTCGCCCTCGCTGCCCGGCTCGCCTTGCAGCCGCACCGCATCAAAGCCCTGAGCCTGGGCGACGCCGCACGCTCCCACCACCGCACCCGCGGCGGCAAACAGTCTGAACAGGGTGATGGGCATGCGAAGGGCTCCGGTGCTGAGGTGAAGCCAGCAACTTTAGGGGGCCAAGGTAAAGACCGTGTTAAGGGCGCGGGCCACACGGCCCATGTGTCTTGCGAAAGACACGCGGCTCTACCGCCGGCTGGGCAAACAGGCCACGCCGCGCTGCGCGGGCCTGCTGCTCCTGCTCGGCGTAAGGCCCCGGGCTGCGGCGGTAGCGGTAGCTCCAGGCATGGCCTTCGCGCACCATCCACGCGGCCACGTCTTCGCCGTGCAGCTCGACCTGGGCGATTGCACGCTGGTAGTCGTCATAGGCTTTTGTGCGCACCTGCACCTGCTGGTGCAACACACGCGCAGCCAGGGCCGCGCGCGCCTGCTCGCCCCAGGCCTGGCAACGCTCGGGCGCGTCGATGCCCTGCAAGCGCACCTTCACCGGCTTGCCACCCGCAGGGCGCACCCACAGCGTGTCGCCATCGGCCACCCGCGTGACCACGCCGCTCAACGCTTGCGCGCCGCCACTGCACAACAGCAGCACCACCCACAGCCCAAACACCCTCAAGCGGCCACCAGCGAGATCACCCACCACACAAAGAGCCCGAAGAACACCAACCACACCAGCCCGATCAGCAAGGCGCCCCACCACCAGCGCGGCAGCTTCTCGCGCGAGACCTCGGCCTCTCGCAGCAGCGACTCCCACAGCGGCTTGGGCGTGAGCCGCGCGACAAGCGCAATGCCCAGCGGCACGATCACCAGGTCGTCGAGCTGGCCGAGGATGGGGATGAAATCGGGGATCAGGTCGATCGGGCTCAGCAGATACGCCAGCACCGCCACCGCCACCCACTTGGCGCTGCGCGGCGCCTGCGGGTGCTTGAACAGCTTCCACAGCGCAATCAGGTAGGTGGCGAGGCGGGCTGCATTGGCCGCACGCAGCAATTTGCCGGCTTTGAAGATCATGGGGCTTGCCCGCGAACCGTAGAGAGCGGCAACGGTAGCAGAGCCGCTCCCTAAAGGTGGGGATACGGCCTGCGCTGCGCTGCTCTATAAGCAAGGCATGCAACGCAGCGCTCAAACCCTCCTGATGGCCGTGGCCCTGTGCGCGCTCTCGGCCTGCGCGAGCTACTCACACACCAACAAGCCGCTGGCGCCCGGCGCCGCCGCGTCGGCCCCCGCCCTCACACGCGCCACCTTCAATGTGGGCGGTGAGCGCGGCAACCCTCGGGTGCTGATGTTCCTCGCACTCTCGGGTGGCGGCTCGCGCTCGGCCTACTTGTCGGCCGCCACCATGCTGCGGCTGCAAAGCTTGTTTCCCGATGTCGACCTGCTCAACGAGGTGGACGTGATGTCGTCGGTGTCGGGCGGCTCGATCACCGCCGCCTTGTACGCGGCGACGCGCGACACCGAGTTGGTGTCACCCACGCTCACCGAGGTGTTGCCTGCGCAGCTGGCCGGCACGCCACTGGCCACCCGCATCAAGGTGGACGCCCGCAAGCAGACCCTGCGCTGCACATCGCCCCTGCAAGCCGACGAGTTCACTGCACTCAACAGCCAGCTGCCGGCCTTGTCGGCCGAGCTGCGCAAACTCGACACCTTGTGCCGCCAGGCCACCCTCGACCACCTGCGCGAGTGGGAGCCGGGCTCGGTGCGCAGCCTCACCAGCCGCAACTACCTCAACCGCTGGTTTGGCAACTGGTTCTGGCCCAACAACATCGCGCGTTACTGGTTCACCGCCTACGACCGCGGCGACATCATGGCGCAGACCCTGGCCGACAACCTGTACGGCACACGCATCCTCGGCGCCGACCTGCGCCTGGGCGAGCTGAACCCCACACGCCCCTACCTGCTGATCAATGCCACCACCGCAGCCGACCAAGACGCGCCGGGCATCAACGCCGCTGACGAATACGCTTTCGGCAGCGTGTTCACCTTCACCGAACAAGACTTTCACGACCGCATCAACTCAGACATCAACGGCTACTCGCTGGCGCGCGCGGTGATGGCGTCGTCGGCCTTCCCGCTCATCTTCCCCAGCCAGACGCTGCAAGACCACCGCCCCGGCGCACTGCAAACCTATTGCCAAGACGACCGCCACGGCGAACTCAAGTGCACCAACAAACAGTACCTGCATGTGTTCGATGGCGGCAACTCTGACAACCTGGGGCTGAAGTCGATCAAACGCGCACTGTTTCAGATGGAAGTCGAAGGCCGGCTCACACACGACCGCATCATCGTGCTGCAAATTGACGCCTTCACCCGCCCGCGCGGCGCGAGCCGGCTCGACGCCGACCCACGCGGCACCGTAGGCCTGCTGCTCGACGCCAATGTGAGCGACGCCGTCGATTCGCTGCTGCAAAACAACCGTGACACCTTGCTGGGCGAGTTTGACTCGGCCCAACTGCGATGGATCGACGGCGACTGCAAGCCACAAACACGCGAGCTGCCCAGCACGCTGTGCAAGGCCTTGCGCGAGCGGCCTTCGGGCCACCTCGACCTCACACAACGGCTGGTGTTCTATCACTTTGGCTTTGAAGACGTGGTGGACGTTGACCCGAAGCACGCGGGGCTCAAGCGCAAGCTCGACATGATCCCGACCTCGTTCAAGCTGGCCGAAGGTGATGCCCGTTTGCTGGATGAAGCGGTGGCAACCGTCATCGCTCCCGGCAACCCCTGTTTGCAGCAGATCCGCAACTTGGTGCTGGCCGAGACCCCCGCGCCCGGGGCCGTGGGCACTGCACGCAAGGTCTGCCAGGCAGTGGAAGGCCAGCGGCGGCGCTAGGGCGTGCGGTTTTTCGACGCTTCTGCGAACAGCCGCACCGTCGGCCCGATCAAGGGGCGGTACAGATGGCGCAGCAGCCAACCCGGCACCCAGCGGCCCCGCTCTTCCAGCGCCACCCTCGCCCGCTCGTGCACCATGAAGCGAAACCCCTGCGGGCGGTAGCCGGCGCTGCTGCACAAGAACTCGATGCGATCGAGATGCTTCAGGTTTTTGTAGCCGTAATGAGCCGGTGCCACCAGGCGCAGCGGCGCACCGTGGTCCACGCCGAGCGGTTGGCCATCAAGCCGGTCGGCCAGCAGCACGTCAGG
>JBKJJF010000074.1:0-19056 GCA_046598195.1 Rhizobacter sp.
GCCAACAAGCGAGTGGGCAACATCCTCAAGAAGGCCGAAGGCGGGGTCGAGGCGAAGGTGAATACCGCCTTGCTGAAAGAGCCCGCCGAAGCCGCGCTGTACGAAGCGCTCGTTCAGGTGCGCCCGCATGCCGATGCGGCCTTCTCCCGCAACGACTACACCGCCTCACTGCAAGCCCTGGCGGCGCTGAAGACACCCGTCGACACCTTCTTCGACAAGGTGATGGTCAACGCCGAAGACCCGGCCTTGCGCGCCAACCGGCTGGGCTTGTTGGCCACGCTCCACGCCGCCATGAACCGGGTCGCCGACCTCTCCAAACTGGCCTCATGAAGACCCCCACGTCACTTCGTTCTTGCCCCCCGAGGGGGCGCTCGGCCGCCTTGGGGCGGCCCGGCGGCATCCGAGGGCTTGTCATATGAACCTCATCATCCTCGACCGCGACGGCACCATCAACGAAGACCGCGACGACTTCGTCAAGTCGGCCGAGGAGTGGGTGCCGCTGCCTGGGGCGCTGGAGGCGATTGCGCGGCTCAACCATGCGGGCTGGCACACGGTGATCGCCACCAACCAGTCGGGCCTGGGGCGAGGGCTGTTCGACATGGTGGCACTGACCGCCATGCACACCAAGATGAACGCTGCGCTGGCGCGTGTGGGCGGGCGCATCGGGGCGGTGTTTTTCTGCCCGCATGCGCCTGAAGACCAGTGCAGCTGCCGCAAGCCGCTGCCGGGCTTGTTTGAGCAGATCGGCGACCGCTACGGCGTTGATTTGGAAACCGTGCCCGTGGTGGGCGATTCGGTGCGCGACCTTGAGGCCGCGGTGGCTGCCGGCTGCCCGCCCCACATGGTGCGCACCGGCAAGGGAGCTTTTATGAGCGACGCGCAGATGGCGCAGCTGAAGCAGCAAATCCCCGGGCTGCAAGTGCACGCCGACTTGGCGGCGTTTGCCGAAAGCCTGATCCAGCAAGAGCGCACGGCACGCGGTGCGTCTGGCAAGACCGACTCGGGCTTCGGGAGGCTGGATTGATTCGCAACGCGTTTTGCGCCCTGCGTTCCTTGCTGTTTGTGTTGTGGATGTCGGTGACGGTGGTGCCTTGGGCCATCGCAGTGCTCGTCTATTCGATCTTCGTGCGCGGCGACAAGGTGTATTGGCTGTGTGCCGGCTGGCTGCGCGTGGCGATGTGGGGCTGCCGCGTGATTTGTGGTGTGCGGGCGCGCATCACCGGCCTGGACAACTTGCCCGACGCCGCCGTCATTTTGTTGTCCAAACACCAGTCGACCTGGGAGACCTTCACCTTCCCCACGCTGATGCCCAAACCTTTGGCGTATGTGTTCAAGCGCGAGCTGCTGTTCATTCCCTTCTTCGGCTGGGCGATGGCGCGCATGGACATGATCCACATCGACCGCAGCAAGCGCGCGGCCGCCTGGGCCAAGGTGGCCGAACAGGGGCGCAAGCACATGGGCAACGGCAACTGGGTCATCATGTTTCCCGAAGGCACACGCGCGGCACGCGGCCAACAAGGCACCTACAAATCGGGGGGCACGCGGCTCGCGGTCGACACCGGCCGGCCGGTGGTGCCGATTGCGGTGACTTCGGCGGTGTGCTGGCCGCGCAAGTCCTTTCTGGTGCGGCCCGGCGTGGTCGATGTCTCCATCGGCCAACCCATCAATTCGGTGGGCCGCCAACCCGACGAGCTGATGAAGGAAGTCGAGAGCTGGATTGAAGCTGAGATGCGTCGCCTCGATACCGAAGCCTACAAAACTTAGAATCACGGCTCATGACACGCGGCGCACCGGCTCCCTCCACTTCGCAGCTTTCGCTGTTTGATGAGCCGGTGTCGGTGCCAGCACCTGCCCCGCCGGTGCTTGTGGCCTCGCCACCACCACCGGCGCCCGTATCCCCCGCGCTGCCTGCCGCCCCGATGGCTTCTGTGCTGACCCCCGCCGTTTTCCGCCACCCGCAGGCCCAGCGCGAGATTCGCTTGAACGAACACCTGGTGGCCTATGCCCTGCGCCGCGCGCGGCGCAAGAGCATCGGCTTTGTGGTGGGCCTCGAAGGCTTGAGCGTGGCCGCGCCCAAGTGGGTGGGCGTGGGTGAGATCGAATCTGCACTGCGCGAAAAGGCCGACTGGATCTTGCGCAAGCTGGCCGAACAGCAAGAGCGCCAGCAGCGCCTGCAATCGGCCAAGGTTGATTGGCGCGACGGCACCGGCATTCCCTTCCTCGGTGAGACGGTGATCGTCGTGCTCGACGCGCGCGCCGGCCTCACCAAGGGCGGTGCGGTGCTCAATGCCGACGCCGAAGCGCTGCCGGGTGTGCCGCGCCTCACCCTGCACATCGGCCTGCCGCACACCGCCACGCCCGCGCAGATCCGCGACGTGGTGCAAAGCTGGCTGCAGCGCCAGGCAAGGCGTGTGTTCGAAGAGCGCTGCAAACACTTTGCGCAGCAGCTGGGGGTGCGTTACACCAAGCTCAGTTTGTCATCGGCGCAAACACGCTGGGGCAGCGCCGGGGCCGATGGTGCCATCCGCCTCAACTGGCGCTTGATCCACTTCGCCATGCCCAGCATTGACTATGTGGTCGCGCACGAGTTGGCGCACCTGCGCGAGATGAACCACAGCCCACGCTTCTGGGATGTGGTGCGCTCGGTGATGCCTGACTTCGAGCAGGTGCGTGGCAGTTTGAAAGACGACGTCCTTCCTGTCTTCGATTGACGGTCACTCACCGTGCACCGTTATTCCTTCCGCCAGCTGCTGCTGGTCGCCTTTCTGCTGATTGCGGCCTTGCTGAGCGCAGCCTCGCTGCGCGGCCTGTACGCGCTTGAAAGCCTGCTCAAACAAAGCAGCGAAGGTGCACGCCGCGCCGTGGCCGACACCGCCGATGCCCAGGTACTGGCCGAGCGCACGGTGGCGATGGAGCGTGCTGCGCGCCAGTACCTGGTGCTCGACGACCCGGTGCTGCGCCAGCGCTTCGAAGAGGCCACACGCGATGCCACTGCGGCGCTCAAGCGCCTGGCTGACAACCCCATCCCGGCCAAGCTGGCGGCCGAATGGCGCGCAACACAAGAAGGCATCGAGCTGCAGCTGCGCGGCTCGGCCGAAGAAAAGCGGCCGCGAGAGGCGGCGGTCACGGCGGCCTTTCGTGATCTGGAAGGCATCAACACCGCCATCGCCGAACAGGTGCGCCTGGCCACCGAAGCGCGCAACCAGGTGCTGATGGACGAGCTGGAAAGTGGGCGCACTCAGCTGGGCCGGCAGATCCTCGCCGCCATCGTGGTGGCGGTTCTGATGGCGCTCGGCTTCGGCGTGTGGCTCGCCCGCCCGCTCAAGCGGCTGGAGCAGGCGGTGATCGGCCTGGGTGAAAACCGCCTCGACCAGCCGATTCACATTCGTGGCCCCTCCGACGTGCGCCTGCTCGGCCGCCGGCTCGAATGGTTGCGCCTGCGCCTGGCCGAGCTCGACTCCGACAAGTCGCGCTTCTTGCGCCACGTGTCGCACGAGTTGAAAACGCCGCTGGCGGCGCTGCGCGAAGGGGTGTCTCTGCTGGAAGAGGGTGTGATCGGCACGCTCAGTGACGACCAGCGCGAGGTGGCGCGCATCCTGCGGCAAAACACCGCCGTGTTGCAGGGGCAGATCGAAGACCTGCTGCGTTTCAACGCCGCCGCCTTCGAGGCACGCCGCCTGGTGCGACGCACCACCGACATCACCGCCCTGGTGAAGGAGCTGGTGGCGCAGCAGCGGCTGCAGTGGCAGGCGCGGCAGCTGTCGCTGGTGGTCGAGGGCGGCCCGATCGCGGCCGAGATCGACGCCGACAAGCTCGGCACTGCCTTGGGTAACCTTTTGTCCAACGCGATTCGCTTCAGCCCGGTGGGCGCTACCATCCGTTTTTCAATGACGCGTGTGCCGGGGCGCGCCTGCATCAACATCGTGGACCAGGGCCCCGGTGTCGCCGCAGTTGACCGGGCCCGCGTGTTCGAACCTTTTTACCGCGGTGAGCGGCAACCGAGCGACGCCGTGCGCGGCAGTGGCATCGGCTTGTCGATCGTGCACGAGTACATCACCGCCCACGGTGGCGTGATCGAGCTTTTGCCCGACGGCCCCGGCGCTCACTTTCACATCGAATTGCCCCATGCTGGTTAGGAATTTGTTGGGTTGCGGAGTGGTCGCTGCGGGCGCGCTTGTGCTGTCGGCGTGCTCGGTATTTCAGACCACCGCCCCTGAGCCCAAGGCCCCGGTTGTTGCCGTGCCCGCGTCGGTGCCGATGGTGGTGCTGGTGCCTGCACCCGCGCCGCCGCCCGACCCGGCCGATGTCGCCGCGCGGCGTTTTCTGGCCTACCACGAGCAGCTGCGGCAGATGCCAGCCACCGAGCTGGCCAACGAGATCACGCGGCTCAACGGCGTGGTGTCGGTGACGGCCACGGCGTCGCCGCCCGATGGGGTGCTGGAACTGTCGCTCGCGCTCGCACAACAGCGCAACCCGGGCGACCTGGCGCGCGCGGTGGCGCTGCTCGAGCCCATCGGCAAATCGAGCGCACCCGAGTTGGCGCCCTGGCAACCGCTCGCGCGCCTGCTGCTGGGCCGAGTGGTCGAACAACGCCGGCTCGAAGACCAGCTCGCGCGTGAGCTGACGCAGCGCCGTGAGCAGCAGCGCACGCTGCAGCAGCTCAACGAAAAGCTCGAAGCACTCAAAGCCATCGAGCGCAGCATGACCACCCGGGTGCCGGGTGTCGGCTCGGCCCCCGCGGCCAGCGCTTCGGCGCCGCCGCCCGTGCCCAAAGCGCCGTAAAACGCAAGCGCGACCATGGCCCACCTGCTGCTGGTTGACGATGACCCGGATCTGCTGAAGCTGCTGTCGATGCGGCTGACGGCGGGTGGCCACCGAGTCACCTCGGTCGAGTCGGCCGAAGCCGCGCTCACGCAACTGGCCGTCGCGCGCCCGCAGTTGGTGTTGAGCGATGTGCAGCTGCCCGGGCGCGACGGCCTCGCGCTGTTCGACGAAATTCGCAAGCGCCACCCCGCGCTGCCGGTGATCCTGCTCACCGCGCACGGCACCATCCCCGATGCGGTCGAGGCCACAGCGCGCGGTGTTTTCAGCTACCTCACCAAACCTTTCGACGGCAAGGCTCTGCTCGACAAGGTGAACGAAGCACTGGCCCTGGCGCCGCCGGCCGAGCCCGCGCGCGAGGGCAACGAAGCCTGGCGTGCACCCATCGTCAGCCGCTCCAACTGCATGGCCGAGTTGCTCACCGAAGCCAAGATGGTGGCGGCGTCGGATGCCAGCGTGTTGATCCGCGGCGAGAGCGGCAGCGGCAAGGAGCTGCTGGCCCAGGCCATCCACCGTGCGAGCCCGCGGGCCGCCAAGCCGTTTGTGGCGGTCAACTGCAGCGCCATCCCCGAGGCGCTGCTCGAATCAGAGTTGTTCGGCCACGTGAAGGGCTCGTTCACCGGTGCCGTGGCCAACCACCGCGGCCTCTTCGTCACGGCCGATGGCGGCACGCTCTTTCTCGACGAGATCGGTGACATGCCGCCCGCCTTGCAGGTGAAGCTGCTGCGGGTGTTGCAAGAGCGTTCGGTGCGGCCGGTGGGGGCGAGCCAGTCGGTGCCGGTCGACGTGCGCATTCTGTCGGCCACCCACCGCGACCTCGATGCCGCCATGGCCGAAGGCCAGTTCCGTGAAGACCTGTATTACCGGCTCAACGTGGTTTCGCTGCACCTGCCCACGCTGGGCGAGCGGCGCGAAGACATCCCTTTGCTCGCCAATCACTTTCTCGCCCGCCTGAGTGAAAAGTACGGCAAACGTTTCAACGGCTTTGCGCCCGACGCGATGAAGGCGCTCACCACCACCAGCTGGCCCGGCAATGTGCGCCAGCTGCACAACGTGGTCGAACAGGTGTGCGCCTTGACGCCCACGCCGCTGATCTCACTCACGCTGGTGCAACGTGCGCTGCGCGTGCCGAGCGTCGAGGTGCTGACCTACGCCCAAGCGCGCGAGCGTTTTGAGCGTGATTACCTGGTCGGCCTGCTCAAGCTGACCGACGGCAACGCGGCCGACGCCGCGCGCCTGGCCGACCGCAACCGCACCGAGTTTTACCGCCTGCTGCAGCGGCATGGGTTGACGCCGGGGCAGTTTCGCGCCGAGCCGCCTGTCGCCGAGTAGAGACAAGCAAAAACCCGAGTCGAATCAAGCACTTGGGGGCGTTGAGGGCGGGGCGTGTCGCTGTGCGGCGACAAAAACGCCGGGTTTTCAGGGGGTTTGGCGACGGCCCCACCGCCAAAATCTCCCAAGCCCTTGATTTCAGAGCGTTTTTTCAAACTGGCACGTGCGTTGCGCAGATGAAGTGTTGCGGCTCTTTGATGAGCCGCTTTTCACTTCACCAGGCCCCGCGTTTTGCCGATTGCACCGCCGTTCTCAAGTTTTAACGTTCAACCCATTCGTCAATTGGCGACATGGGCTGTGTTCGTTTTGGCGCTGCTGTTGAGCGCGCCCGCACAGGCCGCCGACTTCGGCTTTGACGACGTGGCCGAGCGCGCCCGCCGGCTCGCGGCCCAGCCTCATGTGGCCGTCACGGTGGCGCTGCCTGCCGAGCTGAAGCAGCTCGACTACGACCAGTACCGCGACATCCGTTTTAAGCCCGACCAGGCCCTGTGGCGCAAGGAGGGCTTGCCTTTCGAGTTGATGTTCTTCCACCTGGGCAAGTTCCAGACGCAGTCGGTGGCCATCAATGAAGTGGTGGGCGGCCAGGCGCGCCACATCACTTTTGACCGGCAAAACTTCGACTACGGCAAGAACAAACTCTCGCCGGAGCAAGACACAAAGGCCTGGGGCGACCTCGGTTTTGCCGGTTTTCGCGTGCACTACGCGCTCAACAACCCGGCCTACAAAGACGAGTTGGTGGTGTTTCTGGGTGCGAGCTACCTGCGCGCGCTCGGCCGTGGCCAGCACTACGGCCTGTCGGCACGCGGTCTGGGCATCGACACCGTGGGCGCTGAAACCGGCAAAGGCGAAGAGTTCCCGCGTTTTACCGAGTTCTGGATCGAGCGGCCCACGGCCCAGGCGACGACGCTTGTGATCCACGCGCTGCTCGACTCGCCGCGCGCCACCGGCGCCTACCGCTTCACGCTGCGCCCGGGTGAGTCCACCGTGGTTGACGTGCAAGCCCGTTTGTTCCTGCGCGCCGGTGTGGCCACCCTCGGCCTGGCGCCCTTGACCAGCATGTTCCAGCACGGCGAGAACCAGCCGCGTGTGAACGACTTCCGCCCCGAAGTGCACGACTCCGATGGTCTGATGGTGGCCACCGGCGAGGGGGAATGGCTGTGGCGCCCGCTCGTCAACCCCAAGCAGATGCTGGTGACCTCGTTTGCCATGCGCGAGCTGAAGGGTTTTGGCCTGATGCAGCGCGACCGCACGCACGCCAACTACGAAGACACCGAAGCCCGCTACGAACAGCGCCCCAGCGCCTGGGTCGAGCCGGTGGGCGCGTGGGGCCCCGGCCGGGTCGAGCTGATGCAGTTGCCGACACCCGACGAGACCGACGACAACATCGTTGCCTACTGGGTGCCCGAGCGTCTGCCCCCGCCGGGCCAGCCCCTTAACTTCGCCTACCGCCTGCACCTGCAAGGCGACCCGCAACAACGCCCGCCCACCGGCTGGACGGTGCAGACGCGCCGCGGCCACGGCTTTGTGGCGCGCGAGCAGGTGCGCGACCCGAACGAAGTGCAGTACGTGGTCGATTTCGACGGCCCTGCGCTGCGCGCCTTGCCTGCCGATGCGCGGGTGGTGGCCGTGGTCAGCGCCGGCGCCAACGCCCGCATCGTCGAGCGCAACGCTTACCGCAATGCCGCAACCGGCACCTGGCGCATGACCGTGCGCGTGACCCGCCTCCAGCGCGCGCTACCCGCCGAGCTGCGAGCCTTTCTCCAAACCGGCGACCACGCCCTGACTGAAACATGGACCACCCTCATTCCCTCCGAGTGACTTCTGAGTTGGCCACCCCAGGAGCCAGCACGCCTGCGATGCTTCGCGGCAGCATGGTCGCCACTCCATGGCGCGGTTTCCTCCGAAGTCTGGGTGACATCGTGATGGATCGCCGCCCCGCAACGCGCGCCACTTCAATGGCCGCTCCCGCCGCCTGGGAGCAGGCGGCCAAGAACCGCCGCCGTGTGCTGCTCGCGCTGATCACGCTGTCGGCTGCCGGTGCCAGCACGCTGCTGTCCCAGGTGCTGCCCGCGTTCGACAACGCCGCGCTGCGCACGCTGCAGATCGCCTTGTATGCGTTGCTCTTTGCCTGGGTGTCGGCGGGCTTCTTCACCGCGATGATGGGTTTCTGGGTGCTGTGGCGCGGTGATGTGCACGCCATGTCGGCGGCATCGGTGGAGCACGAACCCATTCACGTCAGCGCACGCACTGCCATCGTCATGCCCATCTGCAACGAGCAGGTGGCCACCGTGTTTGCCGGGCTGCGCGCCACCTGCGAGTCGCTCGCGGCCACCGGCGCATCGAGGTTGTTTGACGTCTACTTGCTGTCTGACACCAGCGACCCCGAAATCCGCGCTGCCGAATTGGCAGCTTGGGGCCAACTGCGCCACGAGTGCGGCTCAGCGGGGCGCATCTACTACCGCTGGCGCCAGCGCCGCACCAAGCGCAAAGCTGGCAACGTGGCCGACTTCTGCCGCCGCTTCGGCCGCAAATACCGCTACATGGTGGTGCTCGACGCCGACAGCGTGATGAGCGGCGACTGCCTGGTCAAGCTCGTGCGCCTGATGGAAGCCCACCCGAGCGCCGGCATCATGCAGACCGCGCCACAGGCCTGCGGGCTCGACACCGTGCATGCCCGCTCGCAGCAGTTTTCGGGCCGCGTGACCGGGCGTCTGTTCACCGCCGGCATGCAGTACTGGCAGCTCGGCGAGTCGCACTATTGGGGCCACAACGCGATCATCCGCATCGAGCCCTTCATGAAACATTGCGCGCTGGCGCCGCTGCCCGGCCATGGCGGCCTGAGCGGCGAACTGCTGTCGCACGACTTCGTCGAAGCCGCGCTGATGCGCCGCGCCGGCTACCACGTGTGGCTGGTGCACGACCTGCACGGCAGCTACGAACAACAACCGCCCAATCTTCTGGAGGAACTTCAGCGCGACCGCCGCTGGTGCCAGGGCAACCTGCAAAACGCCCGCCTGATGGCCGAGCCCGGCCTGCACGGTGTGCACCGCGCGATGCTGTTCACCGGCATGCTGGCCTACCTGTCGGCACCGTTGTGGCTGGTGTCGGTGTTGCTGGGTGCGGGGCTGTGGATGTTTGGCGGTGTGGCTGTGGCGGGTGTTGGCAGTGCGGTGCCGCTGGAGATCGCAGGTCTCTGGGCGGCCACGCTGTTGATGCTGGCACTGCCGCGTGTGATGGGCGTGCTGGCCATCGTGATGACGGGCCAGCAGCACCGCTATGGCGGCACCACGGCCCTGGTGCGTGGTGCTTTCCTCGAAGCCGGTTTATCGCTGCTGCAGGCGCCCGTGCGCATGATGGCGCACACGCTGTTTGTGGTGGTGGCGCTCACCGGCCTGAAGCTCGACTGGAAGTCGCCCCCGCGCGAAGCCAACGACATCGGCTGGGCTGACGCGTTGCAGCGCTTTGGCCTGATCAGCTCGGTGGTGGCCGTTGTCGCGCTGCTGGTGTTGTGGCAACAACCGCAGGCGAGCCTGTGGCTTGCGCCGATGGGCCTGCCGCTGTTGCTGGCCGTGCCGCTGACCGTGCTGACCAGTCGCTCAGCGCTGGGCCAGCGCTTGCTCGCCAACCGCTTGCTGGTGACGCCCGAGGAACACTCGGCACCGCGTGTGTTGCGCCGCGCCTGGGCCCACGCCCGCCGCGCCGCACCCGCGCCGCAATGGCGCGACACGCTCACCGACCCGTGGTTGTTTGACGTGGTGCGCGCCGCCATGGGCCCACGCAACACCACCTGGGGCAGCCGCGGCAAGGCGCGCCGCCTGATGCTGAGCGGCCTGCTGGTCGACCAGGGCACCGAGCGCCTGAGCGCGGTCGATCGCATGCGTTTGTTGAGCGAGCCGCAGAGCATCGTGCGTGTGCGTGACCAACTGGCGGCGAATACACATTTGATGCGTGGCAGCTGGTCAGACGCGGCCTGAGGGTCAGCTCGCGCGTGCCCCGCGCGGCGTGCCGCTCAGGTGGCGGCGAAACGATTCCTGCACGTCGTGCCTTCAGGGGGCAGGGGCTTGTTGCAGTGTTCGCAGCTGGGGCGCAGTTCGAGCATGGGGGTGTCCGGGGTGTTGATGCCTGCAACCACAACGCCATCGCGCAGTACCGTCCCGCCATTGAACGACGGAAAACGATCAGTTCCGGACAGCCGCCAACCCGGCCACGGCGTGGCGGGCGGCCTGCATGGCCTGCGTCACCACCCGCTGCTTCCACACCTCGGTGTCGGTATAGAACGCATCGCGGATCTGCCGCTTGATGGCCGGCCCGCGGCTGGCCAGGTGCTCGGGGTGGTTCTCCAGCCACTGGTCGGCACGCAGTGCGCGCAGCACGCGGTGCAAAGGCACGGTGCCGTATTCGAGCGCGATGCCGGTGTGCTCGGCCTGCGGGCATTCGTCGTCGACGGCGCACCACATCATGCCGGTGAGGGGCGCTGAGCTGGAGCTGGCGTCGTAGATCGAGGTGACCTTCGGGCCCCACCAGGCGCGGGCGCGTGCAAGGGCCGCCGCATCGTGGCGGCCGGCGTGAATGCGCTCGCCCACACCGCTTGAGCCCAGGCCGGTGTGCAGGTCGATCCAGGCCAGGCGCTCGGCACGCGCGCCATGCTCGCGCAACACATGGCGCAGCGTCACGTGGCTCCAGCTGGGGCTGCGCCCGCCGTAGAACAAACCTTGTGCGTGGGTGTACTGGCCGCCCGACACCGCGGTTTGCAGCGCACGGGGCCCACGCCGCAGCAAGAAGCCGAGGATGGCCAGCTGGTCGCGCCAGCGGGGCGGCCAGGTGGGTGGCACCAGCCGGTGGGCGATCTCGTCGTAGCCGGGGTTGGCAGGCAGCGGCTGGTGAAATTTCTGGAAGTTTCGGTTGAGGTCGATGTTTTCTTGCGTGGTGCGGCGCCACCACGAAAAACCGTAGGGGTTGAGCGCATGCAGGTAGAGCACGGCGACACCGGCGTGATGGGCCTGCTGGCGCCAGGCGGCGTCGTTCAGCAGCGCCACCTGAATGCCCGAGCCGCAAAAACCCTCAACCCCGTGGCAGCCGCTGCTGATGATCAGCAGGTGCTTGGCGTCAAGCGGGCCATCACGCACCACGTCGAGGGCAAGCGGCTCGCCATCACGCCCGAGCATCGGGTGCGGGTGGCTGTGGGGGTCGAGGCCAGCCGCTTCGGCGGCGTCAAGAAACTTGGTGCGCGCTTCGGTGTAGCTCTGCGCAAAACACGCGCTGATGTCGCCGCCGGCCATGCCCGCGGGCTCAGCCGCTTGGCTGGGCCAGCCACTTGCGGGCGAGCTGCACCCACAGCGTGGCGCCGAGCGGGATCAGCTCGTCGTTGAAGTCGTAGCTGGGGTTGTGCAGCATGCACGGCCCCATGCCGTGGCCGCCCACACGGTGGCTGCCGTCGCCGTTGCCGATGAGAAAGTAGCAGCCCGGCTTTTCGAGCAGGAAGTAGCTGAAGTCTTCGGCGCCCATGGTGGGCTCGAACTCTTGCACATTCTCCGGGCCCACCACCTCGCCCATCACGCCGCGCGCGAACTCGGTTTCGAAGGGGTGGTTGATGGTCGGTGGGTAGTTGCGCGTGAACTCGAATTCGCAGGTGGCGCCAAACGCCGCGCAGGTGTGCTCGGCCATGTCTTTCATGCGCTGCTCGAAGAGGTCAAGCAACTCCAGGGTGAAGGTGCGCACCGTGCCTTCGAGCACGCAGCTGTCGGGCACCACGTTGGTGGCCTCGCCGGCATGCACCATGGTGACCGAGATCACGCCCGGGTCGATGGGCTTTTTGTTGCGCGAGACGATGGTCTGGAAGCCGAGGATCAGCTGCGCGGCGATGGGCACGGGGTCGGTGCCGAGATCGGGCATGGCAGCGTGCGAGCCTTTGCCGCGAATGACGATTCGGAATTCATTGCTCGACGCAAAACACGGCCCGTTTTTCAACGCGAACTGACCCACCTTCATGCCCGGCCAGTTGTGCGCGCCGAACACGGCTTCCATGGGAAAGAGTTTGAAGATGCCGTCCTTGATCATCTCTCGCGCACCGCCGCCGCCTTCTTCGGCGGGCTGGAAGATCAGGTAGACGGTGCCGTCGAAATCACGGTTTTTCTCGTTCGAAAAATGTTTGGCCGCCGCCAGCAGCATGGCGGTGTGGCCGTCGTGGCCGCAGGCGTGCATGCGGCCAGCGTGTTGGCTCGCGTGGGCGAAGGTGTTGTGTTCGGTGATGGGCAACGCATCGATGTCAGCGCGCAGGCCGACGGCGCGCGCGTTGCTGCCAGCCGTGCCTTTGACGATGCCCACCACGCCGGTGGTACCGAGGCCACGATGGATGGGAAGGCCCCAATCGGTGAGTGCTTTGGCGATCACGTCCGAGGTGCGCTTTTCTTCAAAACACAGCTCGGGGTGGGCGTGGATGTCGCGCCGGATGGCGGCGACGGTCGCGGCATCGGCCAAGATGGATTCGATCAGCTGCATGACTTAACTCCTTGCTCTGCGTGCCTCGCGCTGGGCGCGTCACGCAGGGATCGGGGCAGTTTACTGAATCGATCTGTTCAGCGCACGGCAGGGAAATGCAGGGCGCTCAGAACTTGTGGCTGCGGCTGGTTTCCACGTCGAGCGTGTAGATCACCAGGCCGTAGTTGTCGGAGTATTTGCTGAACACCATTTCCATGATGCGTTGTGCCACGTCGTCATGGCAAAGCACCTCGATCCGCACGTTGGAGGTGAGCAGCCAGCGGCCGTCTTGCACGCCTCGGGTGCCCCGGCCTCGCGCTTCGCACACCGTGTAGCCTTTGGCGCCTGCGGCGAGCAGGTCGGGTGCGACCAAGGCTTCCAGGGCCTCTTCACAAATGAGGACGACCAGCTTGGTTCGGTGGACAGTCAGGCCCATGGTTGCATTCCTTTATGCGGCGCTGCGGTACATCCACTGCGCCATCTGGTGGTAAAGCGGCACACCGACGATCACGTTGAACGGAAAGGTCACGCCAAGCGAAGCGCCGATCGACAGCGCGGGGTTGGCTTCCGGGATGGCAATGCGCATGGCCGCCGGTGCGGCGATGTAGGAAGCGCTTGCGTACAACACTGCCAACAAGGTGGTGCCACCCACAGACAGCCCCAGCCACCAGCCGGTCAACACCCCGCCCACCGCCGACACCACCGGCAGCACGATGCCGAATGCCACCAGAAACAGCCCCGCGCGGCGCAGATCGCCGAAGCGTGACGCCGTGAGGATGCCCATGCCCAGCAAGAACAGCGACAGCAGGCCCTTGAACAAGTCACCGTAGAACTTGTTCAGCGACGCGGTGGCTTCACTGCCCCAAGCCCAGCCGATGAGCAGCGAGCCGACCAGCAACACGATGGCTTTGCCGGCCAGCACGTCATGCGCGAGCACACGCCAGCGGGTGTCTCGGCTGACACCTTTGGCCAGCAGCACGCCGATGATGAGCGCCGGAAACTCCAGAAACACCAGCATCACCGACATAAAACCTTCGTAGGGCACGCCTTGGCGGGCCAGGTACGAAGTGCCCACCGCAAAGGTCACCACCGACACCGAGCCGTAGTGTGCGGCGATCGACGCGGCGTCGGGGCGTGCCAGCTTGCCCAGGTGGCGCAGGATCGGGTAGGCCACCAAGGGCGTGACTGCGCCCATCAACACCGCCACGGCGATGGGCAGCGCCAGGGCGCTCACCGAGCTGTTGGACAACTCGATGCCACCCTTCAGGCCAATGGCGATGAGCAGGAAGACGCTCAGCGTGTCGGACAGCCCGCCCGACAGCTTGAGATCGGATCGCAGCAGGCCAGCGACCATGCCCAGCAAGAAAAAACCAACAACAGGATCAAGACTCACGCACACAACCTCACAGCCACTTCACAGGTGGCGCATGGTATCTGTGGCGGTCGTGCCCTGGGACTCTGGCCGCGCGAGCGTTCAGCGGCGCACTTTGCCGCCTTCGGTGAGCATGGACAGCTCGACGAAGTGCGAGGCCACGTGGTCCTTGGCGCCGAAGTTGACGTTGAAGCCGCCCAGGTTGAGGTTCTGGATCGATTCCATGGCGGCGATGAACGACTCGCGCTTGGGGTTCTTGCCCGCGCGTTTGAGGCCTTCAATGAACACCTTGGCGGCCACGTAGCCCTCCATGCTCGAATAGTTGGGGCTGGCTTCGCCGCCCGCCCGGGCGACAGCTTCCAGGTACTCGCGTGACAAGGGCGCGGTGGACGAAAAGGGCGACGGCATCACCTGGCTGATCATGATGCCGCGCGCTTCTTTGCCCAGCTCGTCGCCCAGTGCCTGCGTGCCCACAAACGACACGTTGTAAAAAGTGCCGCCGTAACCGGCCTTGCGCGCTTCGCGAATGAATGCCGCCGACGACTTGTAGGCGCTGATTTGCACCACCGCGTCGGGTTTGGCCGCGGCGATGGCTTGCACCGCCTGGGCCACGTTGACGGTGTTGCGCTCGACCGTGCCGGTGGCCACCGGCGCCAGGTTCAGTGTCTTGAGGGCGCGTGTCACCCCGTCGAGGCCGGCCTTCCCGTAGGCATCGTCTTGGTAGAACACGGCGATCTTGGTCAGGCCCACCGAAGTGAGCTGCTTCACGATCAGCGCGGTTTCGTCGTAGTACGACGCACGAATGTGGAACACGTTTTTGCTGAAGGGGTCGCGCAGCGATTCGGCACCGGTGAAGGGGCCAAAGAAGAGGGTCTTGGCTTCGTTGATCATCGGCAGGGCGGCCAGGCAAGTGGGCGTGCCGACGTAGCCGAAGAGGGCGAACACGCTGTCTTTGGTGATGAAACGCTCGGTGTTGGCCTTGCATCGGTCGGGCTCGTAGCCGTCGTCCAGCGTGCGCAGCTCGATGGTGTTGCCGTTCACGCCGCCGGCGGCATTCAAGGCGTCGAAGTAGACCTTGGCGCCCTTGTTCATCTGGATGCCCAGCTGGGCCGCGGGCCCACTGAAGGCAGCCGATTGGCCGATCACGATGCGACGCTCGGATTGGGCGAACGAGGGCAGGGCCAGGGCAGCGCCGGCGGCGGCCATGTGCTGGATCAGTTGACGACGTTTCATAGGGGTGTGTGAGGTGGGTTGAGCGGTTGAAACAAGGTGTAACTCAGTGTAAACCCTAGGTGTCAACAATCACAGCCCCTGGGATCACGTGCTCGCACCCCCTGTGCAATAGTTCCGCGCATGACCAGCACCACCGTCCGCGCGGCCTGCCCGCACGACTGCCCCGACACCTGCGCGATGCGTGTCACCGTGGAAAACGGCCGCGCCGTGCGTGTGCAGGGTGACCCCGATCACCCACCGACCCATGGCGCGCTGTGCACCAAGGTGTCTCGCTATACAGAACGCACGTACCACGCGGAGCGGGTTCTTCATCCGTTGAAGCGCAGCGGCCCCAAAGGCAGTGGCCAGTTCGTTCGTGTGAGCTGGGAAGAGGCGCTCACTGACATTGCCGCGCGCCTGGCCGAGATCGCGTCGCGCCAGCCCGAGGCCATCGTGCCCTACAGCTACGCCGGCACCATGGGCCTGCTGCAAGGCGAGAGCATGGACCGGCGCTTTTTCCACAAGCTGGGTGCGTCGCTGCTTGACCGCACCATCTGCTCGTCAGCCGGTGGTGATGCGCTGGCCGCCACCTACGGCGGCAAGGTGGGCATGCACCTGGAGCACTACGCCGAGAGCAAACTGATCCTCATCTGGGGCAGCAACTCGATCGCCTCGAACCTGCACTTCTGGACTTTCGCGCAACAGGCCAAGCGTGACGGCGCCAAGCTGATCTGCATCGACCCGCGCAAGACCGAAACGGCCGACAAATGCCACCAGCACATTGCGCTGCTGCCGGGCACCGATGGTGCGCTGGCTTTGGGGCTGATGCACGAGCTGATCGTCAACGACTGGCTCGACCACGACTACATCGAGCGCCACACGCAGGGCTGGCCCGCCCTGCGTGAACGTGCCCTGGCCTGGACACCCGAGCGCAGCGCCGAGGTCTGCGGCATCACGGCCTTCGAAGTGCGTGCGCTGGCCCGCGACTACGCCACCACGAAGCCGGCGGCCATCCGCCTCAACTACGGCATGCAGCGGGTGCGAGGCGGCGGCAATGCGGTGCGCTTGATCGCCATCTTGCCCTGCCTGATCGGCGCCTGGCGGCATCGTGCGGGCGGTTTGCTGCTGTCGGCTTCGGGCTGGTTCTCGAAAGACGGCAAGACCCTGCAGCGCCCCGACCTGCTGGCCGGCCGCAGGCCCCGCACCATCAACATGAGCACCATTGGCAATGACTTGTTGAGCGACACCTCTGCCGCCTTCGGCCCCCGGATCGAAGCGCTCGTGGTTTACAACAGCAACCCCGTGGCGGTGGCACCCGAGTCGCCGAAGGTGGTGAAAGGGTTCGAGCGCGACGACCTCTTCACCGTGGTGCTCGAACACTTCATGACCGACACCGCCGACCTGGCCGATTACGTGCTGCCTGCCACCACCCAACTGGAGCACCTCGACGTGCACACCAGCTACGGCCACACCTACGCGTTGATCAATGAGCCGGCGATTGCGCCGCTGGGCGAAGCCAAACCCAACACGCAGATTTTTCGTGAGCTGGCGGCGCACATGGGCTTCACCGAGCCGTGTTTCATTGACAGCGACGAGGCCATGGCCCGCGCCGCTTTCGGCCAGGCCATCAGCTTCGATGCCTTGCGCGAGCACGGTTGGGTCAAGCTGCCGCTGCCCGAGGCGCCGTTTGCCGAAGGTGGCTTCCCCACGTCGACTGGCAAGTGCCTGATCGACTCGCCCGGCCTGGGCGTGCCCGACCATGTGCCCAACTACGAATCGGTGCAGTCGTCGCCCGAACTCGCGCGAAGCTACCCGCTGGCGATGATCTCGCCACCGGCGCGCAACTTTCTCAACTCCAGCTTCGTCAACGTGAAGAGCCTGCGCGACATCGAAGGCGAGCCCTTGCTCGAAATGCACACGAACGATGCGGCCCAGCGTGGCCTGCGGGGCGGCGAGATGGTGCGTGTGTTCAACCAGCGCGGTGAATACCGCTGCAAGCTCAGCGTGAGCCCGCGTGCGCGCCCGGGTGTGGTCAACGGCCTGGGCGTGTGGTGGCGCAAGCTCGGCGCGGCGGGCACCAACGTCAATGAAGTCACGCACCAGCAGTTGACCGACCTTGGCCGTGCGCCGTCGTTCTACGACTGCCTGGTCGACGTGCAAGCGGTTTGAGCCCCCCCAAGAAATGTCTTCGACATTCCCGCCCCCAGGGTTCAAGCCAAGTGGCAAAGCCACATTGGCTTGAGAGGCGCTGGCTGTTGATGGCGGCGACCGGTGTGTTGGGGGTGGTGGTGCTTGCGCTGGCCAGCGTGTGCCTCACCAGCGGCTGCAGCAGCCTGGGCTACTACGCACAGGCCGCCTCAGGCCATGTGTCGCTGCTCAACCAGGCGCGGCCCGTGCCCGAGTGGTTGGCCGATGAGAAGACCCCTCAGCCGCTGCGCGAACGCCTGGCGTTGAGCCAACGCATGCGCGACTTTGCGGTGAGCGAGCTCAAGCTGCCCGACAACGCCAGCTACCGCCGCTACGCCGACCTGGGCCGCCCCGCCGCCGTGTGGAACGTGGTGGCCGCCCCCGAGCTGAGCCTCACGCTCAAGACCTGGTGTTTCCCGGTGGTGGGTTGTGTGGGCTACCGCGGCTACTACGACCGGGCCGCTGCCGAAGCGCTGGCGGCCGAGGTGCGCGCCCAAGGGTTTGAGGCGACGGTGCAGTCCATCCCCGCCTACTCGACCCTGGGCAAGCTGCCGGGCGACTACTTCAGCGACCCGCTGCTCAACACCTTCATCCGCTGGCCCGAGGGCGAGTTGGCGCGTTTGGTGTTTCATGAGCTCGCGCACCAGGTGGCGTATGCCAACGGCGACACCATGTTCAACGAATCGTTTGCGACCGCCGTGGAGCGCATTGGCGGCACCCGTTGGCTGCAAGAGCATGCAAGCCCCGAGGCCCGCGCCGAATACGCGGCGCTCGATGTGCGCCGGCAGGAGTTCAGGCGCATCGCGATGCAAGCACGCGCCGACCTGGAGGCCCTCTACCAACGAAGCGAGCTTGACGATGAAGCCAAGCGCGCGGCCAAGCGCGAACGTTTTGCCCGCCTGCGCGCCGAACACGCGGCCCTCAAGGCCGGGCCGTGGCAGGGCTTTGCGGGTTACGACGCCTGGTTTGCGAATGCGAACAATGCCTCGCTCGGCGTGCTGGCGGCCTACAACGAATTGGTGCCGCAGTTCGAACGTTTGTTTGAGCGCGAAGGCCGCGACTTCGGGCGCTTTTACGCCGAGGTGAAACGCATCGCCGCCTTGCCGCCGGCCGAGCGCCGCGCGACACTTGCCAACTGATCACGGAGACGAATTCATGCCCGACATCCACATCCACCGCGACCACCAACTGGGCCTCGCCAAGGCACGCAAAATCGCCTGGCAGTGGGCCGAACACGCCGAGAAAAAATTCGACATGGAATGCACCGTGATCGAAGGTGAGACCAGCGACACGGTGGAGTTCAAGCGCAGCGGCGTGACGGGCTGCCTGGTGGTGGCGCCCGACCATTTTCAGGTCGACGCCAAGCTGGGCTTCTTGCTCGGCGCCTTCAGCAAGACCATCGAAGGCGAGATCGAGAAAAACCTCGATGAGCTACTGGCCAAGAGCGCGAAAGCTCCAACCAAGCCGGCGGCCAAGAAGGCCGCTAAGAAGTAGCAACGTCGCCAGCAAGCGAAGCGACGCGCCTCATCAAGCAACGCCCGCGGAACCGGCTTTGCCCGGCCGCCAGGCGGGCCTTGCAGGCCGCGTCGGGCCAGGAGGCCCGACTCTTCGCCAGGCACGAACAGTCCTCAGGACTGTTCGTGTCCGGGCTCAGC
>JBKJJF010000179.1:0-10343 GCA_046598195.1 Rhizobacter sp.
CCCCACTCGTCGTTGCAAATGCTCGCCATAGCCCGAGCTATGGCTGTGCTTTGCGCCTAGATTGGGTGCCTTTTGGCGCGCTGCTCGGTCACGCTCGAAATACTCCCAGGCTCTGAGCCCGGGAAACCCGTGCTCGGGGCGTTGCTTGATCGGCGGTTCGCTTCGCTCCCTTTTTTGCGCTTGATCTGCGGCTGTGTCAGTCGAGGGCGAGCACCGTGTCGCTTTCGCCCGCCACACAGCCTTCTGCAATCGGCGTCCATCCACGTCGAACCACGATGTGTCGGTCGGTGTGGCAAAACTCCAGGCGTGTGGCGCCGGGCACGGTCTGCTGAATGAAGCTCTCGATCGACGCCGGCATGCTGATGCGGTAGTGCGCTTGGCGCAGGTTCTCGCTCGGGTGGTCGTCGCTGTGCAGCCAGGGCATGAGATTCGCAAACCACATCAGGAGGCGGTCGCCCACGTCGATCAGGCTGGGGGCGTAGCCTTTGTCGTGCAGCCAGCGCTGGGCCTGGGCGCGGGCGCTGTCATCGAGTGGCAAGGCACCCCATGCAGCGGCCAGCATCTCGGCCACCCACTGGTTGCAGTTCTGGTACTGCAGGCTGAAGGCATACGCGTTCGCGCTGTAGGTCGCGCCGAGCAGAGACAGGGCCTGACGGTTGTCTCGTGCGGCGCGCTCCAGCCGCTCAGACTCGGCTTGTGGCATGAAGACGATCGACACATACCCAATGGCCGGGTCTTCGGTGCCGAGCAGAAAGCCCGAGACACCCTGGTCGAAGATGCGTGGGCGCTTTTCGTCGCAGGCGTAGTAGAGCTGGCGAATGGCCCAGGGTGTGTCGGGGCTGTGTTTGAGGCTGAAGCCAGCGTGTGAATAACGCTGCCCGAAGCGGCTCAGGTCGAGCCCTGAGCGTGACATCAGCGCGACCGTGTGGCCGCTGGCCTCCAGCTCGGCCTTGATGACGCCGCCCAGGCGGAAGAGTTTGTCTTTTTGCGCCGCGTTGAGCGTCAGCGGGCGGTCACAAAAGCGCAGGCTGGCGGCGTGGCTGCTGGCTGAAACCAGCCAAGCCCCAAGCAGCAGCGCGGCCGCGCCGCGCCAGCCCCGGCTCAAAGCACCACGGCGGTGGACTGAAGCTCGCGGTGCCAAGCGTCGTGCAGCACCAGGAAGAAGGCGCGGCCGGTGTCGCCCTTGGCGAACTCCACGCCATACGGGCGCTGGCGTGCCGCCACGATCTGCCCGGCGGCCACCTGGTTGAGCGCCAACGTTTGTGCGGGCACGTAGAGGAAGAAGCTGTTGTCTTGGTCACCGGCCTGGGCCACCGGCTGCAGCTTCATGCGCAAGGTGCCGGGCCGCTCGGCCACTTCAGCCACTTCGATGACCTTGTAGTCACCGGCAGCGGTTTTGTCTTTTTTGGAGGAGCTGTCGCTCGAGGTCTCGAACGAGGTGGACACGCTGCCCACCGAGGCCGAGACGCCCTCCGAGGCCGACGAAGCGGCAGACGAGGCTGCCAGCGCCGGCAGGGCGGCGGCCCCCAGTGCAACGGTGAGGCAGGCGAGGGGGGTGGTGAAGCGCTTCATCGTCAAGACTCCTGGCTGTGGGGGGGTGTGGCCACAGCATAGTGCACGAATCAGTGGCCCTCAAAAACCAGTCGGTTTCACCATTGCGGCTCCGTGTGGTGTCTCGGCCTTGAGCCTTCTTTTTTGAGGCGCCCGCTTTTTTCAGGGGCCGGGCGAATGTCACGTTTGTTGACCTTGTGCCCTCAAGTGCCGTGGTGCCGCAGCCGAAGACCTGACACGAGCGGTCGACCAGGAGAGTGTCCTGGCCTGCGATGCGCGCGTGTCTGCGTCTGCCTGCGAGGAACCCCATGAACCCCATGAATCCCATGAATCCCATCTCCCTCCGTGCCAGCCTGGTGCTGAGTGTTCTTGGTGCCGCCATCCTGTCGGCCTGCGGAGGCGACCCCAGCGCCACTTCCACCCCGGTGCAACCCGCGCCGACCGCGCAACTGAGCGGCACCGTGGCGGTGGGCGCGCCTATCACTGGTGGCACCTTGCGGGTGATCGACGCCAACGGCGCAGTGGTCGCGTCGGGCATCACCGTGGCCGACGACGGCAGCTACAGCGTGCCCACCCTCAGCGGCACCGCGCCCTACCGCATCGAAGCCTGCGGTTATACCGGCGCCAACTACCAATGCATCTACTCGGTGGCGCAAGGCCCGGGCACGGCCAACGTGACACCGCTGACCACCGCCACCGTGCTGCTCGCCACCAACCAGTCGCCCGGCGATTTGATGAGCGGTAACGGCTCCGCCCTCACCACCGGCGCGGTCGACGCCGCTCAAGGCCGCCTGCGCAGCAGCCTGGCGGGTGTGATGTCGGGCAACGTGGCCAGCGGCTTCGACTTCGTCAGCGGCAGCCTCGACGCCGGCTCGCGCAGCGGCTACGACCGTGTGCTCGACAGCATCGGCGTCAACACCGGCGTCGACGGTTCGCCTTTCGTGCAGATCACGCCGCGCCTGGGCAGCGGCAACATCTACCTGGACCAGACCACCACGGCCGGTTCGGTCACGGTGAACAGCGGCGCCGCCAACCTGTCGCTGACCGGCCTGGAGACCTTGTTCCGCAACATGAGCGCTGCGATGCAGAGCGCCGGGGCCTGCGGCCACGCCAGCACCGGCATGGCCAGCTCGATGGCGAGCAGCGCCCGCATGAGCGGCTTCGAAGGAGGCAGCCTCACCGGCGCCGCCCAGGTGGGCAACGGTTTGTGCAGCATGTTTGCCGCCCAGGAAATGTTCGGCTCACGCCTGCTCAGCCCCACGCTTGGCCGCTGCGACTTCAGCGGTACTGAGCCCGTGTGCCGTGTGAGCTTTGTGCTGCAAAGCCCGGAAGGCGGCGTCGAGCCGGTGGGCCAGGGCATGGGTGTCACCCGCGAGAGCGGTGTGTGGAAGTTTCTCGGCGACCTGAGCGCGGTGCAGATCCACGCCTCGGCCAAGGCCCAGCGCGACGTGCTCTACCGAGACGGCAACACCAGCGTCACGTACGCCCGCGCGATTGCGTTCGACATCCCGGCGCTCACCGGCTTGCAGTGTGCGCTGGTCACGCAGCGTGATGCATCGCAGGCGGTGGTGACGGTCGCGTACTACAAGAACTACGGCGGCGGTGCGCGCCGCCTGTCGCTGTGGTTACAAAGCGCGATGAGCAACCAGCGCAGCCTCGACCCACTGGTGGGTGCGCTGCGCAGCGGCGACGACACCTGGGTCACCCTGCCCGACGGCACCGAAGGTGACGCCGTGGTGCGCAATTTCTTCCGCGGCGGCCGCACGGTCACGGTGTCTCTCTTCAGTGATGCCAACTGCGCAACCGCCTTCCTTGTCTCCGGCCAGAGCGTGTTCGAGGTCGAGGTCGAAGGCGTGCCGCCCACCACGGCCCAGCTGCCCAACCTGCCCTGGACCGACCTCACGCCCACGGCACGACAAGCCTTGTTTGACCTGACCCTGGCCGCCAACACGAGCGGCACCTACAACGCCGCCTGGAGCTTCGGCCACGGCAGCATGGCCTTGAACGGCGCCACCTTCTGCACCGACCGCGCACGTTGTGGTGACGGCGACACCGGGCGCATCAGCCAGGAACGGCGCTTCGCACCGAGCGCCACTTCGGCCGCGATCACGCTCAACAATGGCAGCACCGGCGTCGAGACCAGCAGCTACAAGATGCTGGCGCTCTATGGCCGCATGGGCGACGGGCTCGACCTGCAAAGCAATGCCATCGCCTGCCCACCCGGCGGCGGCGAGTGCCGTTGATCACCCCTGTGACAACACGCTGATTCTTCGCGGGGTGGGTGTGCGCGGGTGTGCGCGCGGGTGTGCGCGACCCACCCGCCCGTAGAATGAATCGCAATGAGAGCCCACCTTCTGCGCCTGGCCGCGGCGCTTGCTGTTTGTGCGAGTGTGAGTGCGAGTGTGTTGGCCCCGGCGTTCGCTGCGGCGCCACCTGCCGCGCCTGAGCCGGCGGCCTCGGCCCCGGTGTCACTGTCGGCGCGCAAGGTCTACGAACAGGCGCGTTCGCAGCTGGTGCAGATCCGCACCGTGCTCAAGGGGCAGGCCAGCCAGACCTCGGTGGGTTCGGGTTTTCTGGTGAGCAAAGAAGGCCACCTGATCACCAACTTCCATGTGGTGAGCGAAGCGGCACTCAAGCCCGAGCGGCACGAGCTGGTGTCGGTCACCGCCGACGGCCGCGAAGCGCCAGTGCAGATCTTGATGATCGACGTGCGGCATGACCTGGCCCTGCTCAAGATGAGTGGCGCCAAGCAGCCCGCGAGCTACGACGCACTCAGCTTCCGGCGCGAAACCGACAAGCTCGCCCAGGGCGAGCGCATGTACTCGCTGGGCAACCCGCTCGACGTGGGTTTTGCGGTGATCGAAGGCAACTACAACGGCCTGGTCGAGCGCAGCTTCTACCCGCAGATCTTTTTTGCCGGCTCCTTGAGTGGCGGCATGAGCGGCGGCCCCGCGCTCGATCAAGAGGGCCGTGTGATCGGCGTCAACGTGGCGCGCCGGGTGGACGGCGAGCAGGTGAGTTTTCTGGTGCCCGCTGCGTTTGCCAGTGCCTTGTTGGCACGTGGCCGCGAGGCCCCGCCCTTGAAAGGAGCGGCCTGGCCCATCGTCACCGCGCAATTGATGGAGCACCAGCAGTCGCTCACCGAACGTTTTATCGCCCAGGGCTGGAAGCCTGCCACCCACCCGCGTTACACCGTGCCGGTGCCGCAAGACCGTTTCATGCGCTGCTGGGGCAGCAGCGAGCCCTCGCGCACGGGCGGCCTCGATTTCGAACGCTCCGACTGTGTGATGGACACGCGGGTGTTCGTCGGTGACTTCAACACCGGCACCCTGGCCACACGCCACGAGGCCTATGAGGGCAGCAAGCTCGGCACGCTGCGTTTTGCCGCGCACTATTCGGCGAGCTTTCGCAACGAGGGTTTTGCCCGCTTGGGCAAACAGCACCAGACCAAACCCCAATGCCATCAAGACTACGTTGACCGCAAGGGCCTGGTGCTGCGCGCCGTGGTCTGCCTGCGGGCCTACAAGAAGCTGCCGCAGCTGTACGACCTGTCGGTGCTGGTGACCACGCTCGACCAGCCGCAGGCCGGTGTGCAAGGCCGCTTTGATGTGCAAGGTGTGAGCTACCCCAACGCGATGAAGCTCAGCCAGCACTACCTCGATGCCTATGCGTGGGTGAAGCCATGACGGTGTTGGCCGTGCTCGAAGTGCTCGACCGCGACGGCAGCGTGCGCCACAGTGTGGCCGCGCGCGAGTGGCCGCTGCGTGTGGGCCGTGCGCTTGACAACGACTTGGTGCTCGACGACGCCCACACGGCAGCCCACCACTTCAGCGTCGCGCCCGACGAACAAGGTCAACTGCAGCTGACGGTGGGCGATAGCCTCAACGGTGTGCAGTTCGATGCGCAGCGCCTTGCTGCCGGTGCCCGTGCGCCGGTGGGCCACAGCGCCGCGCTGCTGGTCGCCGGCCGCACACATTTGCGCCTGCGCCTGGCGGGCCATGCACTCGCGCCCGAGCAGCCGCTGGGGGCGACACGCGTGCTCACGCAAGACCTGCCCACGCTGGCGCTGCTGGCGCTGGCGGCGGCGCTGACCCTGGTCTTTGGCATCTGGCTCGACAGCGACCCCGACAACTTCGTGCGTGCGCTGGGCTCGGTGGCGGTGTCGGCGCTGACGATTGCGCTGGGCTGGGCCGGCTTGTGGACCTTGTTGTCCAAGGTGTTCACGCGCCAGAGCCACTTTGGCTGGCACCTGCGGGTGCTGCTGATCGCGGTGCTCACCTGGGAGGCGGTGACGCTGGGCACGGGTCTGTTTGCGTTTGCCTTCTCGTGGCCGTGGCTCACCGACTTTGGTTTTGTGCTCGACTTCGCCATCCTGAGCGCGGTGCTCTACTTTCACCTGCAAGCCGTCGAGCCGCACCACCCGCGCCGCACCCTCGGCTTTGTTGTCGCCAGCCTGGTGCTGGGGGTGGGGGTGAGTGTTTGGCGCAACGTGCAGAGCAGCGACCGCCTGGGTGAAGAGCTGTACATGAACCACCTCTTTCCGCCGGCCTTGCGCGTGGCCAAGCCGGTGAACACCACGCAGTTCCTGCAAGGTGTCGCGGCCTTGCAGACCACGCTCGACGACAAGGCGAAGGACGATGCCCCCGACTGAGCGCTGGGCAGTGGCGGTGAACTGCACACGTGATGCGGCCGCGGCCATCGTCAACCTCTCGTCGGTAGCGGCCAAGCTGGGCTCGGCGGCCATCTATGTCGACTATGCCGCGAGCAAGGGCGCGATCGACACTTTCACACTGGGTTTGTCGCGCGAGGTGGCGAGCGAAGGCATCCGCGTGAATGCCGTGCGGCCCGGCATCATCGACACCGATATCCACGCGTCGAGCGGCATGGCCAACCGCGCACGCGAGGCAGCGTCGCAGATCCCGATGCAGCGCGCCGGCACCGCCGACGAGATTGCGCAGGCCATCGTGTGGCTGCTGTCTGACGCCGCCAGCTACACCACCGGCGCGATCGTTGACGTGAGCGGCGGGCGCTGAGAGCTTTCACCCAGCGCCCGCCGCTTTCAACCACGTTCAGGGTGTGACGTAGCTCTTCAACCAGTTCTGGTTGGCTTCCATCTGCCATGCGGCCGAGCCGGTCTTGAAGCCTGCATCCAACCCGCTCGGGCTGGTGCAGCCACCCACCAGCATGTAGCAGTGGTCGGCCGAACCGTCGCTCACCTCGGCGGCCTTCACGATGTACCAGCCGCTGCCGTTGGTGCGGAAGCACGAGAGCGCCGAGCTGCCGCACGACAAGCCGGTGATGGCCTGGTTGGCGGTGCGCACGTTGCTGGCGGTCGGGCCGACGAAGGTGTCAGCTTCACCGTTGACCAGGCGGATGCGGTCGGCCGCCTGCGTGTGCTGGCCGTTGTTCATGCACGAGCTCAGGTCGTAGATCGAGTACTTGTTGCCAGCGCCCTGGCCATACGACGCGAGGATGCGGCTGTCGTAGTTGCGTGACATCACCGACATCACCGAACCCTGGCTCAGCCCGCCGGTGACCACCCCCTTGGAGCAGTCGGCGTTGCTGCGTGCGCACAGTTTGGCGATGGCGCTGTTGCTGTTGGCGCCATTGAAGATGCACTTGGCCTTGGTGCCGATGCTGGTGCACGAGCCGAAGCTGCCGTTCGAGTACGCCACCGTCGCGGCGACGAAGCCCTTGGCCGCCATCGCCTTGACCTGGGTCATGGCCAGGTCGCCGTCGAAGGTTTCGCCGGTGCCCACGGTGTGGATGTACACCGGGTACTTGCCGGCGGTGCTGGGCTCGTAGCCCTTGATGTCGTAGCTGCTGCTGCACAGGCTGGAGGTGCCGCCACGGTAGGTGGCGGTGAAGGCGGTCTGTGCCAGCGCCGCGCAGCTCGCCGAGGTGGCGATCAAGGCAATGCCGATTTTCAACAGGTGTTTTCTCAAGGTGCTCATGGTTTCTCTCTTCGCGTTGTGATGAAACAAGGGTCACCGAACCGGTTCTTCAACCGGCCGCGCCGACGGCTGGCCTGGTGGCCATTCGCCTCGGTGGAGCGTGTGTGGGGGAACTCAGAGCCCGCTGTGGGCGCGGGCGGCCGCCATCTCGTCAGGGCGGAAATGCTGGCGTAACAAAGTGGCCAGTTGTCGTTGTTTGTCTTCGGGCTCGATGTCAGCGGCGATCAGCTGGTTGCGCTGGCGCACATAGGTCGGGTGGCGCAGCTCCCAGGCCTGCTTTTGCATCTGCAGTTGTTCGGTTTCGACCTCCAGCACCGAGCGGGCGCCTTCGCTGTCGACAAACTGCTTGCGCAGGTAAGTGACCTCGGCGTCGTTTTCGCCGTTGGCGCGCATCTCGGCCACATGTTTTTCCAGCGCGAGAGAAAACTCGGCGCCACCAAACTCTTGCGCGGCCACCTCGGGTGGCAGGCTCATGCGCAGGGCCATCAGGCGCTGCGTCTGCTGGGCCTCGCTCAGGCCCGTGTCGGCGAGGATGCGCGCCACCTCCGAGCCATACAGCCCACGGGCTTCCTGCAGGCCGAAGAGTTCTTGCACCGACACCGAGTCATAGTGCCGGCGGCGCAGTGCCATGGTCTTGTCGAGCAGCTCGCGTGCGCTGAGCGGGGCTTGGGTCTTGAGTTGCGCCAGCAGCTCGCGCTCGGCCTGGCGGTAAGCGGCGTGGGCGCGCAGCAGGCTCCAGGCGCGCTGCGCTGCCAGCGACGGCAAGGCGGCGCGCAAGGGCGTTTCGATCAGGGCCATGTTTTGGGTGGGGCCGGCCAGCAGCAACCAGCTGTCGAGCACGGGCAAGGTCTTGGCGGCGACCACCAGCCGCCCGAGGGCGTCGATGGTGAAGGCGCTGGCTTCGCGGTGGGGTGCGTGTTGGGTTTCGGCCGCGGGTGCGGGCTCGTCGCCGGTGCGGGGCGCGCGGCTGTCGCGCGCCATCACACGCGACTCGCCCAGCTCGCTGAGCATGCCGGCCGAGTTGTTCAGGCGCTGGCCTTCTTGTGGGCGAACCATGTACGACACACCGGCCGCCAGCACGGCGACGCCGGCGACGGTGGACCAAAACGGAGTGGAGAAGGCAGCCATGGGGTGAACGCTCTTTGGTGGTGGGTTGAAAGCGCTGCGGCGCAAAGCTCAGGCCGCAGCGCACTCACATCACGGGGTGGCGAAGCCTGCCAACCAGGTCAGGTTGGCCTTCAGGCCCCAGTTGTCGGCGCCGTTGCGCCAGGCGCTGTCGAGCACGTCTTCGCTGGCCAGGCAGCCGCCCAGGGCGCGCTGGTAGCAGTGGTCGGCCGAACCGTCGCTGAGCTGGCTGCCCTTGACCATGATCCAGCCGCTGCCGTTGGTGTTGAGGCACTGGTAGGCGGTGGAGCCGCAGCTCTTGCCGGTGACCGATTGCGACGAGGAGCGCACCGTGCTGGCCGTGCCGCCGGGGAAGGTGTCGTTGTCACCGTTGACGATGCGGATGTTGGTCGATGCCAGCGTGTGGCCGCCGTTGTTCATGCACGAGCCCAGGCTGTACACCGAGTACAGGTTGTGCGCGCCCATGCCATAAGCGGCACGCACGCGTGAGTCGTAGTTCTTGGCGTTGATGGCGATCACCGAGCCCTGGCTGAAGCCGGCGACGACGACGCCCTTGCTGCAGTCGGCGGTGGCGCGTGCGCACAGCTTGGAGACGGCGCTGCTGGTCGAGCCGCTGTTGTAGATGTACTTGGCCTTGGAGAGGATCTGCGAGCAGGTGCCGAAGGCGCCGTTGTCGTACTGCACGGCGGCGGCGACAAAACCCTTGGCGGCCATCTCGGCCACGGCGGCCATGGCCTGGCCGTTGTCCCAGTCTTCGGTGGTGCCCACGGCGTAGATGAACACCGGGTGCTTGGCGCCGTCGCTCGGCTCGGTGCCCTTGATGCTGTGGGTGGTGACCAGGCCAGCCGAGTAGCTGGAAGTGAAGTCGCCAGCCCAGGCGGTGCTGGTGAGCAGCAGCGCGGCGGCAGAGGTGCAGAGTGCGGCGGCGCGTTGGATCAGACGTTTTTGCATTTGGATGTCTCCAAGGGTTTTTGGCGGTTGGCGGATCAACTTTCCCCGTTGGTTTTGAAGGCCGGTTTTGCTGCCTGTTTCGGCTGCTGAACGACCCTCTCTGCGGGTAAGGAAAATATTGCACAACGGTTCAAAATATTCCCGCGGGCTTTCCTTCTTGTTGCGAAATGTTTCACGACGCACACGGGAGCCTGGGGTAAACACCTTGTTTCGCGACTATTTCACGCACTCCAATGGCTGCATCGCTGCCGAAACGTGAAATAACTGCGCGGCTGTGCATTTATTCGCAACCGCGACGCAGAGGGACACCGGGGCGCTTGAAGCGGTGCTTTCCCGCTGACGCAGAAAAGCAGGCGCCGCTCAGCGCCGCTCGACCACCACCGGCACCAGCTTGAGCGCCTCGCGAATGCGCCCTGCGGCGTCTTGCGCCTCGCTGCGCGTGGGGTAGGGGCCGGCTTGCAGTCGAAACAGCTGCGGCTCGCTGAAGATGCCCAACAGCGGCGAGAGCCAGCCCAGCTCGCCAGCCACCCGCTGCAGGAACTGCTCGGCCCCGTCGCGTTGGCGGAAGGCGCCGAGTTGCACCCAGAAGCCGGGTGAAGCGGTGGCGGCTGGGGGCGGGCTGGGTTCGGTGCGGGCGGTGACTTCAATTGCCGGTGCCACGGTTTCGGCTGGCGGCTCGGCCTTGCCGTCACGCCGCCACGCGCCGCTGCGGATCTGCTCGTGCGTGATGCGCTCCACCTCCACCGGCGCCACGCCGTTGAG
>JBKJJF010000039.1:0-10922 GCA_046598195.1 Rhizobacter sp.
AAAAGCCGCCTGCACCTGCAATACGAAACGGATCGCAAAAGCCGTTTCGCACCCATGGTGCTGGCACTGGCAGGTGTCGGCCAGACCTCGCTGAACGACCGCCTCAAGCCCAACGAAGGTGGTGTCAACGACGAGAGTCTGGCTTTCTTCGCCGGTGCCTTGCAGCAGCGTGTGCTTTCGGCCCAGCAACTGCAGCAGCTGTTGTCTCGCTACCTGCGGGTGCCGGTGCGCATCGAGCAGTTTTGTGGCCGCTGGTACACCTTGCCTGCGGCGGCTCGTTCTTCTCTGGGGCTGGGCAATGGCGTGCTGGGGCGCAATGCCTTGTCGGGTGAACGGGTGTGGCAGCGTGACTTGCGCGTCAAGGTCATGCTGGGCCCGCTCACGCACGGGCTGTTTCAGCGCTTTCTTCCGGGCGCGCCGGGCGCGACGGCGCTGCGTGAGTTACTCACTTTGCTCAGTGGCGTGAGCCTCGAATACGAAATCAACCTGACACTGCGTGCCGATGCAGTGGCCAGCAGCGCTCTCACCTCAAACCGCTCGCCCTTTGCCGGCCGCTTGGGTTGGGACACCTACATGCAAACCCGCCCGGCCGAAAATGACCGGTGCGACGTGCGCTACGACATTCAGGCCGCAATGGCGGCCTAGAGTTCTTCCATAAAAACCATCGCTGTCATCACCACCAAGCGCCATGTCCAACAATCTCAAGACCCTGATCTCCAAACTCAACGACACCACGCGCCGCGCGGCCGAGCGTGCTGCCAGCCTGTGCATGGCACGGGGCAACTACGAAGTCGATCTGGAGCACGTGTTTCTCGCGCTGCTGGAGAGTCCGCAAAGTGACTTCGCCCTGTTGTGCAAGAAGTCGGGCATCTCCACCACCGAGTTGCAGCGTGACCTTGAAACCGAGATCAGCCGCTTCAAGAACGGCAACACACGCACGCCGGTGTTTTCGCAGCATCTGCCGGTGCTGCTTGAGCATGCCTGGCTGATTGCGTCGCTGGAGTCGCACACCTCGCGCATTCGCAGCGCGCACCTGCTGCTCGCGCTGCTCACCGAGCCCAACCTGAGCCAGCTGGCCTATCGTGGCTCCAAGCTTTTTGTGAAGTTCAAGCTCGACGAGCTGAAGCACAAGCTGACCGAGCTCACACAAGGCTCGCAAGAAGCGGGTGAATCCGTGCGCTCCGCTGATGCACCGGCTCCTGGTACCGACGAGGAAGCCGCCGAACAATCGGCCGCACCCGGCAAGACGCCTGCGCTCGACCAGTTCACCACCAACCTCACCCAGCGTGCGCGCGACGGCAAGGTCGACCCGGTGATTGGCCGCGACCCCGAGATTCGCCAGTGCATTGACATCCTGATGCGCCGCCGCCAAAACAACCCCATCCTCACCGGCGAGGCGGGTGTGGGCAAAACCGCAGTGGTCGAAGGCCTGGCCTTGCGCATCGCCGTGGGCGACGTGCCGCCACCACTGCAGGGTGTTGAGTTGCACACGCTCGATATGGGCCTGCTGCAGGCCGGCGCGTCAGTGAAGGGCGAGTTCGAAAACCGTTTGAAGAACGTGATCGACGAGGTGAAGCGCAGCCCACACCCCATCATCTTGTTCATCGACGAAGCGCACACCATGATCGGCGCCGGTGGCCAGGCCGGCCAAAACGATGCGGCCAATTTGCTCAAGCCCGCGCTGGCGCGTGGCGAGTTGCGCACCGTGGCCGCCACCACCTGGAGCGAATACAAGAAGTATTTTGAGAAAGACGCTGCGCTGGCACGGCGCTTCCAGGTGGTCAAGGTTGAAGAGCCCAGCGAGCCGTTGGCTGCCGCCATGCTGCGCGGCATGGCGCCTTTGATGGAGAAGCACTTCAACGTGCGTTTGTTCGACGAAGCCATCACCGAAGCCGTGCGCTTGTCGGCGCGCTACATCAGCGGCCGGCAACTGCCCGACAAGGCCATCAGCGTGCTTGATACCGCCTGCGCCAAGGTGGCGCTCGGCCAGAGCGCCACACCTCCGGCGATTGAAGACACGAACCGCCACCTTGACCGCCTGGCTGCCGAACGTGGCGCGCTGGAGCGCGAGGCCGCGGTCGGCGCCGACCATGCGGCGAGGCTGGCCGAGCTGGTTGAACAGCAGCAACAACTGAGTGACAAGGCGACGGCGCTCAAGGCACGTTGGGAGCAAGAGAAGACGCTGGTCGGTGAGATTCGCGAAATGCGTGCGGGCTTGGAGGCCAAACCGGCAGCCCCCGCCGAAACCGAGATCAAACCCAAGGCGACCAAAAGCGGCAAGACGAAAGCCGCTCCTGCGTCACCCGAACATGCGGCCTTGCAAACCAAGCTGGCTGAACTCGCCACGCTGCAAGGTGAAAGCCCGATGGTGCCGATGCAGGTCGATGGCACCGTGGTGGCCGAGATCGTCGCCGCCTGGACGGGCATTCCGCTCGGCAAGATGGTCAAGGACGAGATCAAGACCGTGCTCAACCTCTTGCCCACGCTGCAAGAACGCATCATCGGCCAAGACCACGCGCTCGAAGCCGTGGCCCAGCGTGTGCGCACCGCACGCGCCAACCTCGAAGACCCGAACAAGCCCAAGGGTGTCTTCATGTTCGTCGGCCCCTCCGGTGTGGGCAAGACCGAAACCGCGCTGGCCCTGGCCGACGTGCTCTACGGTGGCGAGCGCAACATGATCACCATCAACATGAGCGAGTACCAAGAGGCCCACACCGTGAGCGGCCTGAAGGGCTCGCCTCCGGGCTACGTGGGTTACGGCGAAGGGGGTGTGTTGACCGAAGCCGTGCGCCGCCGCCCCTACAGCGTGGTGCTACTCGACGAAGTGGAAAAGGCGCACCCCGACGTGCTGGAGATGTTTTTCCAGGTCTTCGACAAAGGTGTGATGGACGACGCCGAAGGCCGCGAGATCGACTTCCGCAACGCGCTGATCATTCTCACCAGCAACGTGGGCGCGCAGGCCATCATGCAGACCTGTCTCAACAAGCCGCCAGAAGAAGTGCCTGACGCCGACACGCTCACCGAGCAGCTGCGCCCGCAGCTCTACAAGGCGTTCAAGCCGGCTTTCCTGGGCCGCATGAAGGTGGTGCCCTACTACCCGATCTCAGACGATGTGCTGGAGCAAATCATCCGCCTGAAGCTCGGCCGCATCGCCGCGCGGGTGGCGACCAACCACAAGGCCCAGTTCGACTACGACGAAGGCCTGGTCGAGGCCGTGCTGGCGCGGTGCACCGAGGTCGACACCGGCGCTCGCGCGGTCGACCACATCCTCAACGGCAGCTTGCTGCCCGAGATCGCCGAAAGTGTGCTCGCCCGCATGGCCGAGGGGCAGGCCATCTCACGCATCAAGGTCAGTGCCGGGAAAGACGGGAAGTTCAAGTACAGCGTCAAGTGATCGTGCGGCCATGGGTACGGAAATTTCATCTGTCGCTGTGGCCCCCCCGTCCCTTTGAGAGATGGATGGTCAGCCCCGCCCGTTGGGGTGTCCTAAGCTCGGCATTCCGTGGGCCAAGTGCGGTAGCAACGACAATCTGAGTTTCGTCGCCGGAGCACACCATGATTCCCCGCATCGACATCGAACAAACAGGCCATGAGGCATTCGAATACCGCGTCACCCACGAGAGTGAGCCCCTGTTCGACGACGCCGGCTTCAGCTCGGTGATGCACTGCCTGGTGGCTGCCATCGAAGGTCTGTCGCCCGACGTGGTGGCGGTTGAGGTGGCCTGCGGTGGCTATGTCTCGGGCACCTACCCGTTGGCCGTGATTGCGATGAACCATGAACAGATCGCAGCCCATGCGGTCAACACCACCGAGTCGATCCGCGAGGCCCTGGGCGGCGGTTGATCGCGTGAAGGCGGCCTTTTCCTACAGGGCGGTGGCCAGGGCCGCGCTACGCTGTGCCAACGTTTCCTGACCAGCGAGCTTCGCACCATGGCCCACCCCCCGCGCGCTCCGCGCCGCCACTTCTCGATGATCCGGGGCTTTCACCTGGCCGATTTCCTCACGCTCGGCAATGCCGCATGCGGCATGGGCGCGGTGATTTTCGCCATGGCGTACATGGGCGACCAGTCGCTGGCGCACTTCTATGCAGCGGCGGCCATGGCGCCGGCCGCCTTGCTGTTCGACGTGCTCGATGGCCGGGTGGCGCGCTGGCGCCAGACGCACTCGTCACTGGGCCGCGAACTTGATTCGCTGGCCGACATCGTCTCGTTTGGCGTGGCGCCCGCCGCGCTCGGTTATGCGGCCGGCTTGGCCGGCGGCTGGGACGCCGTGGCCCTCATCTACTTCGTCTGCTGCGGGGTGTCGCGCCTGGCGCGCTACAACGTGACGGCCGAATCGCTGTCCGCAGGGGCCGACAAGGTGGCGTACTTCGAGGGCACGCCCATTCCCACCAGCGTGTTGCTCACCGGCGTGCTGGCGCTCGCGGCCTGGCAAGGCGCCCTCGGCGATGCGTTGTGGGGTGGCTCTTGGCAGATCGGGCCGTGGGGGCTGCACCCGCTGTCACTGATGTTCGTGCTGTCGGGCACGCTGATGGTCAGCAAGACCTTGCGCATTCCGAAGCTGTGAACGAACAAGGCCGCGGGGGTGCCGCGGCCTTGTTCATCGGGTCACGCGATTCGGGCCGCCATCTCGCGTGCTCTCACATGCGCTCGAACACACAGGCAATGCCCTGACCACCGCCGATGCACATGGTCACCAGTGCATAACGCCCTTGGGTGCGCTGCAACTCGTAGAGTGCTTTCACCGTGATGATCGCGCCGGTGGCGCCCACCGGGTGGCCGAGCGAGATGCCTGAGCCGTTTGGGTTGACCTTGGCGGGGTCGAAGCCCAGGTCCTTGCTCACCGCGCAGGCCTGCGCCGCGAACGCTTCGTTGGCTTCGATCACATCAAGGTCTGACACCTTCAGCCCCGCCTTTTCCAGCGCCTTGCGCGTGGCGGGCACCGGGCCGATGCCCATGTACAGCGGGTCAACCCCGGCGTGGCCATATGACACCAGGCGCGCCAGCGGCTTCAAGCCACGGCGCTCGGCTTCGGCGCGCTCCATCAGCACCAGCGCGGCGGCGCCGTCGTTCAGGCCCGAGGCGTTGCCGGCGGTCACCGTGCCGCCGTCTTTCTTGAACGCGGGCTTGAGCTTGGTCATGTCTTCGAGCTTGGCGTTCAGGCGCACGTGTTCGTCGGTGTCGAACATCACGGTGCCTTTGCGGCTTTCCAGCGCCACCGGCACGATCTGCTCCTTGAAGTAGCCGGCCTCGATGGCGCGCTGCGCACGGTGGTGGCTCTCGAGCGCGGCTTCGTCTTGTTGTGTGCGGCTGATGCCCCACTTGGCGGCCACGTTTTCGGCGGTGATGCCCATGTGCACAGTGTGAAACGGGTCGTGCAGCGCGCCCAGCATCATGTCGACCAGGGTGGCGTTGCCCATGCGTGCGCCCCAGCGGGCTTGTGGCAGCGAGTAGGGGCCGCGGCTCATGCTCTCGGCACCACCGGCAAGCGCGATGTCGGTGTCACCGAGCAAGATGCATTGCGCCGCGCTGATCACCGCCTGCAGGCCCGAGCCGCACAGGCGGTTCACCGTGAGCGCGGGCGTTTCTTGCGACACACCACCGTCAACGGCCGCCACGCGGGCGAGGTACATGTCGCGCGGCTCGGTGTTGATCACGTGGCCGAACACCACATGGCCGACGTCTTTGCCGTCGACCTGCGCGCGGGCCAGCGCCTCGCGCGTGGCGATGGCGCCGAGTTGGGTGGGAGGCACCTCCTTGAGCGCACCGCCAAAGGTTCCGATGGCGGTGCGTGCACCGCTGACAACAACAACTTCTCTCTTCATGATGGCCTCGCGACAGGTTGAAAACCTTGATTGTGAACACATCGACAATGGCAGCCGCTGTTCAACGGATCGATCGACCATGAAACCCACTTTCACTCTCGTGATCACCGGCGCGGCGGGCGCGCTCGGGCAGGCCGTGGCGCGGCATTTTCTCGCTGCGGGCCACCATGTGGCCTTGCTCGACCAAGACGAAACCCGCCTGCGCAGCGTCTTCGGCACACCGCCTAATGCGCTGCTGCTGGCGGCCGACGTGACCTCGGCGCCCGGCGTGGCCACGGCCATCGCGCGGGTCACGCAGACCTTCAACCACGTTGACGCCCTGGTGCACATCGCCGGTGGCTTCGAGATGGGCGAGCCGGTGCATCAGATCAGCCGCGCGTCGTGGGATCGGTTGATGGACTTGAACGCTTGGTCGTTCGTCAACGTCACCCAGGCGGTGATCCCGTTGATGCAGGCCCAGCGCAGCGGCCAGGTGGTGGCGGTGTCGGCCAGCGCGGCGCGCGAAGGGCAGGCGCGCAAGGGCGCCTACTGCGCCGCCAAGAGCGCGCTGCAGCGGCTGGTGGAGTCGCTCTCGCACGAGGTGCGTGCCGACGGCATTCACGTCAACAGCGTCGCGCCCACCACGCTCGACACCCCCGCCAACCGAAGCGCCATGCCCGATGCCGACCGATCGGCCTGGGTGCCGCTCGACGTGGCGGCGCAGGCCATCGCTTTTCTTGCCACGCCGCAAGGCGCGGCCGTGCACGGCCAACACATCCAACTTGGGAGCCACTGAATGCCGCAGGTCCATCACCTCATCGCTCACACCCCATCGGGCGACCTCCAAGGCACACACGACGGCGCCGTTTGCGCCTGGCTCGGTGTGCCTTACGCCCAAGCGCCCGTGGGCGCGCAGCGCTTTACCGCGCCGCAGCCGGTGCCACCCTGGAGCGGCGTGCGAACTGCCACGAACCACGGTGCGGCCAGCATTCAAAAACCGATCGGCAGCATCAAGTCGCTCGGCCCTCGGCTCGATGAAGACTGCCTCACGCTCAACATCTGGAGCCCCGCTGCCGACGGCGCCAAACGAGCGGTGATGGTGTGGATCCACGGTGGCGCCTTTTTGCTGGGCAGCGCGCTGGCTTACAACGGCGCGCACCTGGCCGGGCAGGGCGACATCGTGGTGGTGGCCATCAACTACCGGCTCGGCGCTTTCGGTTTTGTGAACTTCGCCGAAGCGCTGGGTGACAAACGTGCTGCCAGCAACCCCGGCCTGCGCGACCAGGTGGCCGCATTGCGCTGGGTGCGTGACCACATCGCCGCGTTTGGTGGTGACCCCGATCGTGTGACGGTGGCGGGCGAATCGGCGGGCTCGATGTCGGTTTCGCTGCTGATGCATTCGACCGAAGCGCAGCCGCTGTTTCGCGGCGCCATCATGCAAAGCGGCGCGCTCACCCTGATCCACGACCGCGAGATGAGCCTGAAGGTGGCACACCACTATCTTGACGTGCTGGGCGTGAGCACGCTTGAAGCCTTGCAGGCCGTGCCGGCCGATGCCTTGCTCGCCGCCCAGTCCGCGGTGCACAAGCTGGTGCCTCAGACCGTGCCCGCCGCCCCGTGGTTTGACGGCACGCTCGTGCCCGCCTCGCTGGCGGCGGCGCGCGCGGCTCCCACGCCGCCCATCCCGCTGTTGGCCGGTTTCAACCGCGACGAGATTCGTTTCTTCGAGCTGTGGCGCGGCGTGGCCGAGTTGTTCTTGTCGCGCGATCGCATGGGCGAGCTGTTGCACAAGCAGCTGGGCAGCGACCACGCCGAGCGTGTGTTGGCGGCCTACCCCGACACCAAAGAGGGCAAGCGCCAGCTCGGCACCCACATGAGTTTTGGCATGCCCACCACCCACTTCGCCGAGCGCCACGCGGCGCAGCACCCGACCTGGTTCTACCGCTTCGACTGTGGCAACCCGCTGCTCGGCGCGGCCCACGCACTGGAGCTTTTTTACCTGTGGCAGATGCCCGGCCTGATGCCTGCGCTGCTGCGCGGCGGCCCGCTGTGGGGCGCTCGCCGCGCGCTGGCGCAACGCATGCGCCAGCATTGGGTTGCATTTGTGCGCGATGGCAGGCCGGGTGACAACTGGCCCGCATTCGAAAGCAGCCGCCGCGCGACCCTGGTGTTCAACCGCCGTGACCAGGTGCACGACGACCCGCAGCGTGAGCACCGCGTGGTCTGGGCCGGGCAAGACACTGCGCCGGGCATGACGGCCGGCAGCGTGGCTTGAGTGAACGCCTCGGGCTCTCAGTCGTGCACGAAGAACACGTGTGACTTGAAGAGTGAGCTTTTCCACCAGGGTTTCCCGAGCGTGGAGAAACGAAAGTTCACCGCACCGGCCTGGCTTTGAAGTGGCAGCGTGACGTTGCCATCGGCGTCGCGTTGGGCGGTGTGCGCCGCGCTCTCGGGCACCACGGCGCTGATGTGGCCGGGCTTGCCGCCTTCTTCACGGTCGGCGCAGATGAGGCCGATGCCGCCGTTGTTGGCGGCATTCTGCAAGGCGCTGAGGTCGAACACACGGCGCCAGCCGAACGACGCGCCGAACTCGATCAACCAGTGGTGCAGGTCATCGGCCCGCATCTCGCGCAGCGTGCCGCCATACATCGGCGCAACCTGCTCGCCGCGTGCGAGGCGCAGCAGTGCGGGCTCATTCCACCAGCATCGCGGCAGGTACACGCCGCTCAGGTAGCAGAAGTCGGTGGCGTAGACGTTGCAGTAGGTGGCGTTCGGGTCGCGCTGGTAGCGCGCACTGTTGTCGGCCCCCAGCCAGTTGACGATGTGAACGAGCTGGGCGCTGCGTGCCGCGGGGGAGGAGGCGGCGTCGCGTGCCGGCCGCCCCGGCTCGCCGAGCGGCTGTGCACGTTTGCTGGCCGACGCTCGGCGTGATGCGGGGTCGTTCTCACGGTAGTGCACGGCCGGCACCGGCGTTGCCGCAGGTGGCACGACGGGCGGCGCCGCGACCGGGGCAAGGTGTTTGCCACTCACATAACCGACCACGTCACCACCACCGAGGGTGACACGCACCCGCACCCACGGCGGTGCGGCCTCGCCCAACACACGCACGAGTTGGCCTTCGGGCAAGGTGGTGATGGGCGGGTTGCTGGCCGCCGACGAGCCATGGCGCAGGTTGAGCTGCGTGGCCGTGACGCGGCGCAGCTCGCCCTGGCCGGCCAGCACGTCAAAGCCGATCGGTTGGAACTGGCCAAAGTTGTTGCGCGCCTCGCAGCGCTCCCACTCGTCGCCCAGGCCGCACAGCGCCTGGCCGTGGTTCACGTGCTGGCGCACGTCCCACGCGGTGTAGGTGGCCGACTCGCGCCAACCGGTGGCCTCGGCCAGCCAGGCAAAGCGGGCCAGCGCGTGGGTGTCGCGCACCAGGCGGCAGCTGAGGCCCGAACCGTAGACGCCGATCTTCAAGGCCGTGGCACCACCGGCCGCTTCATCCATGCCCGCTTTGACGCCACGGAAGTAGGGCAGCACCACTTGCTGGATCTCGGCCGCGCTGAAGTCGGTGTCGACGGCGAAGTAAACCGCGCTGCCCGGGGGCTGGCCGATTTGGCTGGCAAAGGTTTGTGCCGAGCCGCCGTCGAGCCGGCCGCGGTCGAAACCGAAGTCACTCAGCTTGCGGGCGTTGTCTTGGTAGACGGTGGCGATCTCCAGCCCGGCTCGCGCCAGCCCGGCGGCTTCTTTGGGCGAGATGCGCTTCTCAGGCTGCGTGGTCGTGCGCGAGTGGTAACGGATGACGAAGCGTTTGCCTTCGCCCACCAGGCAGTCGGCAAAACCGTGGCAGTGGCGGTTGGTGGAAAGCCCTTCGTGCATCGTTGTTCTCCTTGCGTGCAAAGAGAACCGATGGTGCAACCAACTGCGTTACGACGAATCCCCAGGCTTAGGGATGCTTCAGCCAACGAGTCAGAGCTCAGGCGCCTCGCTCAGCAGCCCGGTCTTGACGAAGTAGCTCACCAGCTTGTCAGACGCACGCTGGCGGTGGTTGATGCTCGCGGGGTGGGCCAGGGCCATCTGGCGTACCTCATACGCGTCGGCAATGCCGGCGTCTCGGTAGACGCTCGGGTTGTAGTAGTCGGCCCACGAGGCCTTCAGGTAGGCGGCCAGCCACTGCCTGAAGTCAGCGAGTTGCTGCCCAGACCAGTGGGGGCTGTAGCGCTCGAACAGCTCGGCCGTGTAGAGCCGGCCGAAGGCGAGGTGGCGCGCTTCGTCGATGTGGTGCACCTTGTTGATCTCGCGCACCAGCGGGTCGACCCGCTGGTCTTTTGCGATCACCACGTTGTAGTAGTCGCCCAGTTCCTCGACCACCATCGCCATGCAGAAGAACACCACCTCTTCTTGCCCCTTCGCAAACTCGCGCGGCATGGCGAGCTTCTTCTCGGGGTAGACCTTGCCGATGTAGCGGTTGCAGAACTCGCCAAACATCACCATGTGCTTGTTCTCTTCATCGAGAAAGTGATGCAGGTACTCGGTGATCTCGCGGTTGTTGCTGCTGCTGTAGAGGCGGTGCGCCAGCCCCTGCACCAGCAGGCGTTCGCCTTGCAACACCAGGCTGAAGAGGTTGGAGATTTCAAACAGGCTCAAGCGCAGGCGGGTCGCTTCGTCCAGCGTGTCGTAGGCCGGTGTGCCGTAGAGCGTCAACAGCTCGGGCGGCATGCACCAAGCACCTTCTTGCAGCTTCTCGGGCCACTCGAAGGCGTTGTAGACGTCATAGAACTTCTTGCACGAAGCCTTGGACAGGCGGGTGGCGATTTGTGATGCGGTTTCCATGGAGGGGTCGGTGTTGGCTGTTGATCGGGCCATGGTCACGCCGCGCCGCGTGGGCGGGTTTGACTTTCATCAAGAGGCGTTCTGGCCTGCGAGTGCACACCCAAGTCAAGGGGGTGCCGGCGTGGACGTTTAACCTGGATCAAACCGGTGCGGCGGGAGTGCCTTTTTAATGCGCCCATGCAGATCGACACCCAAGCCAACCAGGATCGCCCGCTGGCGTTCGGCCTCTACTACTTCGGCAGCGAAGAAGGCGGCCCGCAGGCCGACGCGCAGCGCCGCCTGTTGTTTGAGAGCGCACGTTTTG
>JBKJJF010000054.1:0-2557 GCA_046598195.1 Rhizobacter sp.
CATGCCGGTGAACCAATCCGAAGCGCCCTGGCCGGCCTTGCGCCGAGCTTCACGCACTGTGGTGGTGGTCGACGTGGTCGAGTCTGTTCGGCTCATGGAGCAAGACGAAGACGACACGGTGCGCCGCTGGCAGTCGTTCGTGAGTGAGAGCGTGACCCGATTGCTGCCGCAAAGCGGCGGCCGTTTGGTCAAGAGCCTGGGTGACGGTTTGATGGTCGAGTTCGACAACGTGCCCTCTGCCATTCAATGCGCTCTCGCAATGCAGCAAGCCATTCATGCCCGCAATTTTGGCCGCCCGAGCGAGCAGTGGATGTGCTTGCGAATTGGTGCCCATGTTGCCGATGTGATCGTCGATGAACACGACATCTACGGCAGCGGAGTGAACCTTGCTGCACGGCTTGCAACGCTTGCAGGGCCAGGAGAAATTGTTGTTTCGGCGGAGCTGCGCGATGGCTTGGTGCCCGGCCTGGATGCAGACGTCGAAGACCTCGGAGATTGCTTCGTCAAACATGTGGCTCAGGCCGTTCGTGCGTACCGCATCGGGGGTGTAGGCGAAAGGCCGGTCATGACCGCATTGCAAGAGCAGAGCCAGTCGTTGTTGCCCACCATTGCGGTCATGCCGTTCGAGGGGCGCGTGCTCGGCGCTGAACACGCAGCAGTGGGTGAGTTGATTGCCGACACCGTCATCGTGCAGCTGTCGAAACACGAGAGCATGCGTGTCGTGTCGCGTTTGTCCACCAGTGTCCTGGGGGGCCGGGGTGCCGCAGTCCAGCAGCAGCAGGCCAAGACAAGGCTCGGAGCGACCTACGCATTGACCGGGGCTTACAGCGTGATGGGTTCGCGCCTGATGGTGACGACCGAACTCACCGACACGCGCAGCGCCGAGGTGGTATGGGCCGAGCACCTGGTGACATCGTTGGGTGACCTTTTCGAGCCCGCGAGCGAGCTGGTGCAGCAACTCTGCCATGGCGTGTTCGCTGCCATCGAACTGGTCGAGGTCACGCGCGTGCAGACGTTGCCGTTGCCCTCCCTGGAAAGCTTCTCTCTTCAGCTCGGCGCTGTGTCTTTGATGCACAGGGCTTCGCGGCGTGATTTCGAACGGGTTCACGCTTTGCTTGAGCAGCTGGTAGAGCGCCACAGCCGCTTGCCCACACCGCGCGCCTGGCTGGCGAAATGGCATGTGTTGCGGGTGACCCGCGGCCTGGCCGACGATCTGGCGGCCGAGGCGCGCACTGCGCTTGCTCACACGCAGCGAGCCCTCGACAGTGACCCCAACTGCGCGCTGGCCCTGGCCATGGAAGGCTTTGTGCACTGTCACATGCGGCGCGACCTGGAGGCGGCGAGTCAGCGCTACGAGCTGGCGCTGAGCGCCAATCCCAATGAATCGATGGCATGGCTCTTCAAGAGTGTCTTGCATGCGTTCCAGGGCCAGGGCGAAGCCGCCGTGGAAGCCGCCAACAGGGCGAGCCAGTTGTCGCCACTCGATCCTTTGCGCTACTACTACGACTCGTTGGCCGCAAGTGCAGCCTTGTCGGCGGGCCAGTATGAAGATGCGCTCACGTTGGCGCAGCGCTCGCTGCGCGCCAACCGCACCCACACCTCGACGGTGCGGGTGTTGGTGATGTCGCAAGCATTGACGGGGCGAGTGGTTGAGTCGCGGGCTTCGGCGAAGGCCTTGCTGGAGCTGGAGCCGGGGTTCACCGTCAAGGGCTTTTTGGCGCGCTCCCCGTCGGCGCGCTTTGACATCGGGCGCATTTGCGCCGAGGCGCTGCGGCAGGCGGGCGTACCTGAGCAGTGATCGCATCAAGGCATCAACAACTTGGAGGCTATTCATGTCAAAAGAAGGCGGGTTCAGCCAGGGTGGGTTCAGTCAAGGGGGTTTCAGCCAAGGTGGCTTTAGCCAGGGGGGCTTTGGCAGCCCGGCCGGCGCGGGAACCACCCTGGCCGATGGATTTGCCAACCCGGTGACGATGGCCGCGTTGGTCACGCACCGAGATGCGACGGTTGACCCGGGCAAGAGAGAGGGATGGAGGCTTGTTCAACCAAAGCCGCCCACGGCGAACATGGAACGCTGGGAGCCGTGGGTGCGGGCAGCGGTGGCGCAGCAAGAACTGCTGAGCGACGTGAACATCTCGCCTTTGAGCGCAAGTCAGCAAGTTGTCGTCGAATCGAGATCGGCCGCGGGGGCGATAGCGAAGTTGTCCGCTCCTGACGTGGAGGTGTTCCGCACAGCCCAACTGAGCCTGGTGCTCAGCTGGGCTGATCTGCGCGAGGAGCGCGCCTCTGAAATTCTGGCGCAGGTGGACAACCAGTTCGCTTTTCTGGCAGCGGTTCTTCACATGCACCCTTCGCAGATGCGGCGAACCTACGAGCTCCTGGCCATGGCAATCCAGTTTGCGGTCAGCGTGGAAATGCGGGTGAAACACGAGCTTGGGTGCTGGCGGCCAGCGGAGTACTCGCCGCAGGTGCAGCCGATGATCACCACGCCCGGCCACGGCGCGCTTCCAAGCGGGCACGCGACGCAGGCATACATGGCAGCCTATGTTTTGCAGCGCCT
>JBKJJF010000225.1:0-6420 GCA_046598195.1 Rhizobacter sp.
GCGTGCTGGTCAGCAACCACGCCAGCTACCTGGACGGTGTGATCCTGGTGGCGGCGCTGCCGCGCCCGTTCGTGTTCGTGGCCAAGAGGGAACTGAAGGATCAGTTCATCGCCCGCCACTTTCTGCAGCGGCTGGGAGCCGAGTTTGTCGAACGCACCGACCTGCAGCGCAGCGTCGCTGATGCCGGACGCATGGCCGAACTCGTGCAACAAGGGCGCTCGCTGGCCGTGTTTCCAGAAGGCACGTTCGTGGCACGGCCGGGCCTGCTGCCGTTTCACCTGGGTGCCTTTCTGGCGGCCACGCGCGCCGGCGTTCCGGTGGTACCCGTGGCCATCCGCGGCGACCGCGAGTTGCTGCCGAGCGACAGCTGGTGGCCGCGGCCGGCTGCGCTGCAGGTTGATGTCTGCGCGCCGATCCTGCCTGCCTCGGGCGCGAGCCTCGACGCAACCGACCTCTTCGCAGCTGCGGTCAAGCTGCGCGATGCATCACGCCGGGCAATTGCCCGCCACAGCGATGGCAGCTGACACCGATTGCCGGGCGAAGCCCCTGGGACAAGGGTGACACCATGACGGATCCAGTTGCGCCAGGTCGGGCTACGCCGCTTGTTGTGGCTTCAGCCGCGCCCCACGTAGGGCATCTTGGTGGCCATGATGGTCATGAACTGCACATTGGCCTCAAGCGGCAGCGCGGCCATGTGCACCACAGCGTTGGCCACGTGCTCCACGTCCATGCGCGGCTCGACCATCATCTGGCCGTTGGGCTGAAGAATGCCGCGGGCCATGCGCTCGGTCATCTCGGTGGCGGCATTGCCGATGTCGATCTGGCCGCAGGCGATGTCGTAGGCCCGGCCGTCGAGCGAGGTCGACTTGGTCAACCCGGTGATGGCGTGCTTGGTGGCGGTGTAAGGCGCGGTGAAGGGCCGTGGCGCGTGGGCCGAGATCGAGCCGTTGTTGATGATGCGACCACCTCGCGGTGACTGGTTTTTCATCAAGCGGAAGGCCTGCTGCGTGCACAAAAAAGCGCCGGTGAGATTAACGTCGACCACCGCCTTCCACTGCGCATAGCTCAGGTCTTCGAGCGGCATCGGCGGTGTGCCGGTGCCGGCGTTGTTGAACAGCAGGTCGAGGCGGCCAAAGCGCGCCTGCGTTTGCTCGAACAAGGCCTTCACCGAATCGGGGTTGCCCACGTCGGTCGGCACGGCCAGGGCGTTGGGGCCCAGCTCGCCCGCGTCGGCCACCGCCTGGTGCAGCAACTCAGCGCGGCGCCCGGCCAGCACCACGCCATAACCGGCGCGCAGCAGCGCCAGCGCGCTGGCCTTGCCGATGCCGGTGCCCGCGCCGGTGACAAGGGCGATTTTCTGCGGTGTGCTCATGGGAGGGGGGCCTCTGCGGCAAGCGGCGGCGGCATCTCGAAGCAGTCGACGAAGGTGAAAAACAGCGAGGCGTAGAACACCGCGTAGAAGGCGAACCCCAGCGGCGGGATCACAAGCACCGCCAGCCCCGGCTGGCCGAGCAACAGCATCAGCAGCGCGCTGGCAAACGCCAAGACCGTCAAGGCGCCCGCCCCGGTGAGGGCATAAACGGCAAACGCCCCCTTGTTGCGCCAGCAGGCCACGGTGCTGAAAAAGAGCGCCTTGGCGGCCGTTTGGCCACCCCAGTACACCAGCGCTGGTGCGTGCCAGAACGGCAGGCTGAGCACGCTGATGGCGGCCGTGATCCACAGCAGGCTGAGCTGCACACGGTCGTCGGCGAAGAGCACGTTCAGGCTCTCGGGGTTGGCCTTGCCGCCGGTCACCGCTGCCTGCATGGCGGTCTGAAACCGGCCCCCGTCGATCAACACATAAATGAGCGCCACCACGAGCATTGACCCGGCATACAACGCCCCCAGCTGCCACAGCGCGCGCTTTTGGGAGGGCGCGCCACGCAAAGGCAGCACGAACACCTTCAAGGTGGGGAAGCGGCCTTGCAGCGCCTGCTGCGTGGCCAGCATGAAGCCCAGCGTGACCAAGGGCAAGGTGCCCCAGATGAGCAAGAAGCCGACCCAGGGCAACAGCTGGGCCACCAGCGTGCCCAGCAGCCACAGGCCAAACAGGCCCATGAACGCCAGCGGTCGGCTGAAAAACACGGCGAAGCCCTGGCGCACCCACTGTGCCCCACGGCTGGCGGGAACGATTTGAAGTTTCATGGGTGTCAGATCAGGGCGGGGTGCCAGGGTTCAGTGACGCGGTGCGCGAGCACACGCTCAAAGTGTGTGGGGTCGTGTGCGGTGAGCACGGCGGCGTCGCGCGGCAGGTGATGGTCCCACAGCCGCGAGACCCAGAAGCGCAGCGCGGCGGCGCGCATCAGCGCCGGCATGAGGCGGCGCTCGCCCGAGCTGAGCGGGCGCACTGCGTTGTAGGCAGCGACGAAGGCCACGGCGCGCTCTTCGGCGAGGCGGCCGCTTTCGAGGTCGGTGCACCAGTCGTTCAGGCACACGGCGATGTCGAACAGAAAGGTGTCGACTCCGGCGAAATAGAAGTCGAAGAAGCCGGTGAGCTGGTGGCCTTCGAACATCACGTTGTCGCGGAACAGGTCGGCGTGGATGGGGCCGCGCGGTAGCGCCGCATACGCAGCCGAGGCGGCGACTTGTTGTTGGTAGCTGAGCTCGCTTTCGATCAGCGTGCACAACTCCGTGCTCAGATGCGGCGCGACCACGGGCACCGTCTCGGCCCACCACGCGAGGCCGCGCAGGTTGGGCTGGTGACGGTCGTAGTCAGCGCCTGCCAGGTGCATGCGGGCGAGCATGGCGCCGACACTTTCACAGTGGCTCACGTCAGGCGCGAGCTGGTGGCTGCCGGCGAGTCGGTTGACCACCGCGGCAGGCTTGCCACAGAGCGTGTGCAAGATCTCGCCGCTCTCATCGGCCTGCGGCTCGGGCACCGGCACGCCGTGTTGCGCCAAGTGCTTCATCAAGTGCAGGTAGAAAGGCAGCTGCTCGTGGGTCAGGCGTTCGAACAGCGTGAGCACGTAACGGCCTTGCGCGGTGTCGGCAAAGTAGTTGGTGTTTTCGATGCCGGAGGCGATGCCTTTGAGAGCGGTGAGTTCGCCTACGGCGAGCCGCTTGAACAAATCGGCGGCGTTATCGAAAGAAACTTCGGTGAAGACGGCCATGTCAGTGCTGGCGTAGCGCTGCGCCGAGGGTCGGGGGCGGGAACATCATGGGTCGGATTGTAGGCAGCGGGTGAGGCCGGCTGCGGGCTCACCAGAACGAGGCCGTGTCAGTGGTAGTCGTCTTCGCGTTGATGGCGAACCGCGCCGACAACGACGGTCTGGTGATCCCGCACTTCGAACAGCGCCACATAGCCGGTGTTGCCGAAGGGGATGACCAGCTCGCGCAGAAACGGCGTGCCCGCAGCCTTGCGGCAGGTGAACGGGAATCGCTCCAGCACGCTCATCCCGGCCTGTATGGCCGACAAGGCCTTTTCGGCCAGCGCCAGATCACCGTCGTCTCGTGCCAACTCGCGCTCCAGCACAAACTCGAACAAGCGCTCCAGGTCGCTCAGTGCTTCGGGCGTCAGCAAGACCGAATAGCTCATCCCTTCGAGGCGGCGTTGCGGGCTTGTGTGGCCTTCGCCTGGGTCAGGCGGTCTTCGAGCTTGCGTACCGCGGTCTCGGCGCTGACATAGTGGCCGCTTTTCTGAGCGGCCTTGAGCGACGCCAAGCCGCGTTTGACGAACTCCGCCTGATCGAGGCGGCGGCGCAAACTCTCGCGCACCGAGGTTTCGACAAACGTCGACAGGCTCTCGCCTTCGTTGAGAGCGCGTTCGATTTCTTCGCGCAGTACCGCTTCAATGCGCACGGAAGGCAGGGTGGCAGATTTCATGCGAGCAGTGTATTGCAAATGCGATGCATCTCATGCTGGCGTGCTTGCTTGGCCGTCAATCAACCCGCACCCGCACAAAGCTCGCAAAGCGCGGCGCGCCATCGGGGTGCAGGCCCAGGTAGCGGTAGGTGACCTGGCTGCCGACTGGCGGTGGCGACAGGCGATCGGCGTCACGCAGCCCGCTGCCCAGCTTGAACTTCAGGCCATTCGGCGCCTGCACCTGCAGCGCGCCCAGCATGCCCTGGTATTTGCCTTTGCCCGGCACATGCCCGATGACGGTGGCTTCGGCGTCGAGGTGCTGCTTGAGCTTGAGCAGGTCGTCGCTGCGTTCGCCGCGGTAGAGCGATGCGCCGCGGTGCAGCATCAGCCCTTCACCGCCAGCGTGCACGGTTTGGCGCAGCAGGGTCTGCAGTGCCGCTTCGTTCACCAGTTTGTGTTGTGGCACGGCCTGCAGCCAGAGGGCCTTGTGCGTGGCCAGCAGGCGCTGCAGCTCGGGCAGGCGTTGGTCGAAGCGGCCGGGGTGTGCCAGCAGGTCGAACACCATGTAGCGCAGCTCGCGCCAGGCCGCGTCGTCGGGCTCATCCCTGGCGGCGGCGGACGAGGCCGCTGTGAAGCGCCCGCGCCCGGCCCACAGCTCGCCGTCGAGCGCTTGTGTGGGCCAGCCAGCGGTGAACCAGGCCGGCGCCTGGATGCGGTGGCCCTGGCGTGTCCAGAGGTGGGTGCCGTCCCAGTAGGCGCGCACGCCGTCGTACTTTTCGCTGACCCAGTAATCGGCGAGCGGCAGCTCCGGGCGGTAAACGTTGGCCAACATCAAGGGCCGGGCTTGGGCATGGCCGATGCGGGGTGCCAGCAGCCATGCGCCGATGGCGATGAACAAGGTGCGGCGCTGTGAGGTGGGGTGCGGCATGGTGGGTGCTGATGTCAAACAATGTGTGCAGGCTAGAGGCCGCGCTGCGCGCCGCCAAGCCCACTGGCGGGGGGCACACCCCCATGGGTGATGCGGGCGGGCACTTCCCCGACAATCCCGCCCATGAACACCCCGACCCTTCACGACGATGGCCCGCTGCTGCTGGTCGATGGCTCCAGCTACCTCTACCGCGCCTACCACGCGCTGCCCGATTTGCGCGGCCCCGAGGGTGTGCCCACCGGCGCGATCCACGGCATGGTGGCGATGATGAAGAAGGCGGTGCAAGACGTGAAACCGTCACACGCCGTGTGTGTGTTTGACGCCAAGGGCCCGACCTTTCGCGACGACTGGTACCCCCAGTACAAGGCCCAGCGCTCACCGATGCCCGAGCCGCTGGTGCAGCAGATCGAGCCCATCCATGAGGTGGTCAGGTTGCTCGGCTGGCCGGTGCTCACGGTGCCGGGTGTCGAGGCCGACGATGTGATCGGCACCTTGTCGGAGCTGGCGGCCAAGGCAGGGCAGAAGGTGGTCATCTCCACCGGCGACAAAGACCTCGCGCAGCTCGTCAACGAGCATGTGAGCTTGATGAACACCATGAGCAACGAGCGGCTCAACGAACAAGGTGTGACCGACAAGTTTGGCGTGCCACCGAATCGCATCGTCGACTACCTCACGCTGATGGGTGATGCGGTCGACAACGTGCCCGGTGTCGAGAAGGTCGGCCCCAAGACCGCCGCCAAGTGGATTGCCGAATACGGCTCGCTGCAAGGTGTGATCGACGCTGCCGACAAGATCAAGGGTGTGGCCGGCGAAAACCTGCGCAAGGCGCTTGACTGGCTGCCCACCGGCCGCAAGCTGGTGACCGTGAAGACCGACTGCGAGCTGCAAGGCCATGTGCCTGGCTGGCCTTCGTTTGACGGGCTGGCACTGAAGCCGGTCGACAAAGTGGCCCTGCTGGACTTTTACAACCGCTTTGGTTTCAAGACCTGGAAACGCGAGCTGGACACCCCGGCGAGCCCGCCGGCCGCGCCCGCCGCTGCAGCGCCTAAAACACCCCAAGCGCCCCAAGCGCCGAGCCCCACCCCGCAGGGCGACATGTTCAGCGACCCCGCGCCTGCGGCCGAAGTGCACACGCCCAACCACGCCTACGAAACCGTGCTGACGCTGCAAGACCTGGAGCGTTGGGTGGCCAAAGCTGAGTCAGCGCCGCTGGTGGCGCTCGACACCGAAACCGATTCGCTCGACGGCATGCGCGCGCAGATCGTCGGCATCTCGCTCAGCGTGAGCCCGGGTGAGGCGGCTTACATTCCGCTGCGCCACAGTTATGCCGGCGCCCCCGACCAGCTGCCGCTGGACACGGTGCTCGCCCGCCTGAAACCCTGGCTTGAAAACGCCGACGCACCCAAGCTCGGCCAGAACATCAAGTACGACAGCCATGTGCTGGCCAACGCCGGCATCACCGTGCGCGGTTATGTGCACGACACCTTGTTGGAAAGTTATGTGCTCGAAGCGCACAAGCCGCACAGCTTGGAGAGCCTGGCCCTGCGTCACCTGGGCCGCAGCGGCCTGAGTTATGAAGACGTGTGCGGCAAGGGAGCGCAGCAGATTTCGTTTGCGCAGGTTGACATCGAGAAGGCGTCGCAATACTCGTG
>JBKJJF010000304.1:0-11327 GCA_046598195.1 Rhizobacter sp.
TGACGCCGCAGGAGCAGGCCGCCATCGTCGCCTGGGCCGGGCGGGCTTCGCGGCTGACACCCGCCCGCCTCGATGAGCTGGCCGTGCTGGCGCGTTCGGTCACCCCCCCACCGCACGGTGACGCCACACGCGGGCTGCTGGGCGTGGCGCAGTGGCTGGTGGGCAAGCGTGGAGGCACGCCATGACGCCGCTGCAATTCGAGACCGACAACGCACCGCTGTGGCTAGAGCTGGAGACCGCGCTCGACCGTGCCGAGGGCAAAAAAGTGAGTAAGAAGAAAGAGACAGGCAACGACAAGCCGCCCCCTCTCGACGGCGCACGCCTGGCCGCGCTGTACCGCCGCAGCTGCGAGCACCTGGCGCTGGCCCAGGCACGCGCCTACCCCATCCACCTGACGCAACGGCTCGAATCGATCACGCAGCGCGCGCACCGCCTGATCTACCGCCGCCACGACTACGGCGCAGCAAGGCTCAAGCAGCTGGTGCTGGTCGACTTCCCACAAAGCGTGCGCGCGCACCGCTGGTACCTGCTGGCGGCCACGCTGCTGTTTGCCGGGCCGCTGCTTGCGGTCGGTTGGGCCACCTACCTCGACCCAGGTTTCATTCTTCACCTGGCTGACGCGGAGCAGGCGCAGGAATACGACAGCATGTACAACGAAAGCTCACGCGCGCTCGGCCGCACACGCGATGCGTCAACCGACTGGCAGATGTTCGGCTTCTACGTGATGCACAACATCGGCATTGGCTTCCAATGTTTTGCGGGCGGTCTGTTTGCCGGCCTCGGCAGCGTGTTCTTTTTGGTCTTCAACGGCGTGCAGATCGGTGGTGTGGCGGGTTACCTCACCGCGCGTGGCCACACCGAAAACTTCTACTCCTTTGTGGTCACCCACGGCGCGTTTGAGTTGACGGCCATCGTGCTCGCAGGTGCCGCCGGGCTGCGCATGGGCTATGCACTGTTGGCCCCCGGCCGGCGCACGCGACTGGATGCGCTCAAACACGCCGCCCGCGACGCCATCGTGGTGGTCTACGGCGTGATCGGCATGCTGGTGGTGGCGGCGGCCGTCGAAGCCTTCTGGTCGTCGGCCCGTTGGGTGCAGCCCGAGGTGAAATACGGCGTGGGTGCCGCCTGCTGGGCGCTGGTGATCGCCTACCTCGGCTGGCAGGGCCGGCCTGCCCGCAGCGGGAGCGTGCATGCGGGTTGATGCCATTGCCGTCGAGCTTCGCCCGCGCCCGATGTGGGAGGCGGCTGACCTGGGCGTGCGTTTGCTGCAGGCCAACGCACGCTCGGTGTGGGTGAGCTGCGGCCCGGTGTTTGGGGTGGTGCTGGCGCTGGCCTTGTCAACGGTGGAGCTGGCCCCCTGGTTGCCCAGCCTGATCGTCTTCTGGCTCAAACCCTGGCTCGACCGCAGCGTGCTGTTTGTGTTGTCGCGCGCAGCCTTCGGCCAGAGCACCCGTTTCGCCGACCTGTGGAGCGCCCAACGTGCCGTGTGGTGGACCGCCTTGCCGAGCACGCTGCTGTGGCGGCGCGCGTCACCCTGGCGCTCATTCACGCAGCCGATCTACCAGCTCGAAGGCCAGCGTGGTGCCGCACGCCGCCAGCGCCGCACGCAGCTGCTGCGCGGCCAACGGGGTGCCGCCGGCGGCATGCACTTCGCCTTTGCCAACGTCGAAGCGGCGCTCACGATGGGCCTCTTGTCGATGGCCTTGTGGTTCGCCCCCGACGACCTGCGCAGCGACGTGTTCTCCTGGCTCACCGGCGACGGCAACCTGGCCGCCACGCTGTGCACCGCAGCGGTCTACGGCGTGGTGGTCGCGCTGCTCGAACCCTTCTATGTGGCGGCCGGTTTTGCGATGTACCTCAACCGCCGGGTGCAGCTCGAAGCCTGGGACATCGAGCAGGAGTTTCGGCGTGCGTTCTGAAACCGTGGTGCTCCTGCTGGCCTTGCTCGCGGGCCCGGCCTGCGCGGCCGAGCCCGCATCGGCGCCCACACGCCAGCAGGTCAACGCCGAGCTCGACACCCTGCGCGCCGACCCCGATCTGGCTGGCACCCAAAAACAAAAGACGCTGCGCTTCAAGGAAACCAAACCCGCCGAAAAGAAGAAACCGGCACCCGACGAGCGCAACCCCTTCCTGCTCTGGCTGCGCGACTTTTCGCGCTGGATGACCGAGGCCGGCCGCCTGGTCGTGTGGGTGCTGGCCGCACTCGCCGTGGCGCTCGTCATCGTCGGCCTGCGCCACTGGGTGCGGGTGCGCGCCGGGGCTGTGAAAGGTTCGGGCGCCAAGCTGCCCAGCCATGTGCGCGACCTCGACATCCGCCCCGAGAGCCTGCCCGAACACATCGGCGCGGCAGCCGCGGCGCTGTGGCAGCGGGGCGAGCACCGCCCGGCCTTGTCGCTGCTCTACCGCGGCGCCTTGTCGCAGCTGGTGCACCAGCATGCGGTGCCCATCCGCGCGGCCAGCACCGAGGGCGAATGTGTGGCGCTGGCGGCCACCCGCTTGCCCCCCGAGCGCAGCGCCTTCTTCGGCCGGCTGGTGCAGGCCTGGCAGCTGGCGGTGTATGGCGCACGCCTGCCCGAATCGAGCAGTGTGCTGGCCTTGTGCGCTGACTTCGACAGCCAGTTCCGCGCAGCGCCTGCGCAGCGGGCCCTCGCATGAACTCATTGTCGAGCCGAGATTGGTTGCTGCGCGGCGCGCTGGTTGTGATGCTGATGGGCCTGAGCGCCTGGGTGGCGTCATGCACCGAGTGGGTCGAGGTTGACGTGCCACGCCCTGCCCGCGGCGAGGCCGCGAAGAACCCGCTGTACGTCACCCAGCAGTTGGTGCGCCGCCTGGGCGCGACCGTGGCCACACCAGGCAGCTTGTCGACCCTGCCCCCGCCACGTGCCACTTTGTTGCTGACCTCGTGGTACTGGGACCTGTTCCCCGAGCGCGCGCAGCGGCTCAAGGGCTGGGTCGAAAGCGGCGGCCACCTGGTGCTGTACGCCAACAACCTGGGCCACAAGCAGCTCAAAGGCTGGCTGCCCATCAGCCAACTGGAGCCACCGCGCAAGAAAAAGCCCGCGCCCGCAGGCGACGAAGAAGAAAACGCTGACGTCGACGATGAAGAAGAAGAAGAAGGCGAAGCGGCAGAAGAAACTCCCACCGACGCCACCATGCGGCGCTTCGGCCTGAAGGCGCCCACCCCTTGCCTCGACACCGTGGAGCCCGACAACGTGCCGGCCAGCTACGCCGACGGTGGGCGCCGTTTTAAGATCTGCAACCACGTGGCCTCGGGCTGGAAGCTGCAATCCACCACACCGCCGCTGTGGGCCCTCGAAGGCCGTGACGGCCCGATGATGCTGCGCGCTGCGCTCGGCCAGGGGCAGGTCACCGTGATCCTGCCCTCGGGCCTGCTCGACAACGAGCGTGTGCTCAAGGGTGACAACGGCCTGGCCGCCGTGGCGGCGCTGCAGGCCCGGCCCGGGGCGCATGTCTGGTTTGTCAGCGAAGAAGCGCGGCCGCCTCTGCTCAGCTGGTTGTGGCAGCAGGCCTGGGTGGTGGTGGTGCTGGGCGCAGCCGCCCTGCTGCTGGCCTTGTGGCGCGGCGCGCGGCGTTTTGGCCCGCTGGCCGCACAAGCCCCCACCGGCCGCCGCTCGATGGCCGAGCAGATCAGCGGCACCGCCCAGTTCTTGCGCCGGCAAGGCCCCGAAGCCCTGCTCGCCGCACAAATACGCGCGCTGGAGACGGCCGCCCGCGGCCATGTGCGCGGCTACGACACACTCGAGCGCAGCCAGCGCGCCGCCGCCATCGCCCAACACACCGGGCTCGACGCCGCCGCGCTCGGCCTGGCGCTCGACAAGCGCCTGGCGCGCAAACGGGTCGACCTGCCCGCCACGCTCGAATTGCTGGAAACCGCGCGCCGAGTGCTGGCGCAGCACCACCAAAGCCCTCGCCCATCTCCTCGCCCTTAAGGAACAAGCCCATGCAGATCAAACCCACCGACCTGAGCCGCGCGGCCGAGTTGCTTGATGAGTTGCGCAACGAAGTGGGCAAGGCCGTGGTCGGGCAGCAGGCGGCAGTCGGGCAGATCCTGGTCGCGCTGGTCGCCTCGGGCCATGTGCTGATCGAAGGGGTGCCCGGCTTGGGCAAGACGCTGCTCGCACGCTCGCTGGCCAAGGCCATGTCGCTCGCGTATGCGCGGGTGCAGTTCACGCCCGACCTGATGCCCTCCGACATCACCGGCCACTCGGTGCTCGAATCGCGTGGCGATGCCAACACGCCGATCGGCGCGCTGCGGGTGCACCGCGGGCCGGTGTTCACCAACTTGCTGCTGGCCGACGAGATCAACCGCGCACCAGCCAAGACACAAAGCTCGCTGCTCGAAGTGATGCAGGAGTACCAGGTAACGCTCGAAGGGCAGACGCTCACACTGCCGCGGCCCTTCATGGTGCTGGCCACACAGAACCCGATCGACACCGAAGGCACCTACCCGCTGCCCGAGGCGCAGCTCGACCGTTTTTTGTTCAAGATCGACATCGGCTACCCGCCGCACGACGAAGAAACCGCCATCGTCAAGCGCACCACCGATCAGCAGACCGGTGACCAATTCCCGCTCGATGCCATCACACCCAAGCTCGACGAGCGCACCGTGCTCGCGCTGCAGCGCATGGTGGCTTTCATCCGCGTCGACGACAAGGTGCTCGACTACGCCGTGCGCATCGTGCGCAGCACACGCGGCTGGCCCGGCCTGGCCTCGGGCTCGGGGCCACGCGGCGCGATCGCGCTGGTGCGCGCCGCCCGTGCCACCGCGTTGATGGACAACCGCGACTTCGTCACCCCCGACGACATCAAACGCCACGCACAAGCCGCGCTGCGCCACCGCGTGATGCTCGCACCCGATGCGCAGCTCGAAGGGCGTGCGATCGGCGAGCTGCTGGCGGGCGTGCTCGACAGCGTTGAAGCGCCTCGCCTGTAAAGCGCTCGCGCATGCGCCAGATCATCCCCAGCCGCGCCTCGGTGCTGGTGCTCGCCGGCGCCGCAATGGCCTGCGCCATCGCACTCGTGCTCGGGGTGCCGCTCGTCCACGTGATTCAAGCCAGTGCCGTGGCGCTGGGCGTGGGCCTGGCCTGGGTGGTGGCCGACCTGTGGCTCACTCTGGATGCATGGCACCAGGCACCGCTGACCACCCAGCGCGCCCTGCCCGACGCGCTGGCGCTGGGTGTGCCGCGGGTGCTGCACCTGACCCTGGTCAACGAGGGGCCGCAGGCGTGGGCGCTGACGCTGTTTGATGAAGTCGACCCGCGCCTGGGCTTCGAGGGCCTGCCGCAGCAGGTGCACTCGCCGGCCGGCAAACGGGTCGAGCTGCGCTACACCGTCACGCCCCACCAACGCGGCCCGGTGCAACTGGGCGCCACCCACCTGCGGCTGCGCTCACGCGGCGGCAGCTTCGAGCTGCTGCGCACACTCGGCGCGGGCCAGCGGCTGCACGTCTACCCCAACTTCGCCGCGGTGGCGCGCTACGCGTGGCTGGCCGGTGACCGCAGGCTGGCGCAGATCGGCATCAAGAGCTACCCACAGCGCGGCATGGGCACTGATTTCAAACAACTCGCCGACTACAAGCAGGGCGACCCGGTCCGCCACATCGACTGGAAGGCCACGCTGCGCTACGGCAAACCCATCGTGCGCGAGTTCCAGGACGAACGTGACCAGTGTGTGATGTTCCTGCTCGATTGCGGCCGCCGCATGCGCGCCGACGAAGGTGTGGCCAGTGCCGACGGCAGCCACTTCGACCAAGCGCTCAATGCCCTGATGCTTTTGAGCTACGTGGCGCTGAAAGAAGGTGACGAAGTGGGTGCCATCACCTTCGGCCACGCAGCCGGCCAGCAGCGCCGTTTTGCGCCGCGCAAGGGCGGCGCCACGCTGAACGCGCTGATGGCGCGGCTCTACGACATCCAACCCGGCACCACGCATTCCGATTACCTGCTGGCCGCACAAGACCTGCTGCGCGCGCAGCACAAACGTGCGCTGGTGATCGTCATCACCAACTTCCGCGACGAAGACGCCGCCGAGCTGACACCCGCCCTCAAGCTGCTGCGCACCCGCCACCTGGTGCTGGTGGCCAGCCTGCGCGAGCGGGTGTTGCGCGAGCTGGGTGAGCAGCCGATCGTCGATGAACAGCGCGCACTGGAGGTGGCCGGTGCGCACCTCTTCTCACAAAGCCGCAGCGACGCCTTTCGCCGAGTGACGGGGCACGATGCCTTGTCGGTCGACGTGGAGCCCGATGCGCTGGCCGTGGCGCTGGTCAACCGTTATCACGCGGTGAAACGATCCCGATTGTTGTAGGCCGCGGGGCTCGCTACCATCGCACGCGGCCGACCACCGACAGGGCGGCCCATCACCTACACAAACCCGAGGGAGTCATTCATGTCCGCAGAAAACCCATACGTCCCGCCGAACGCCGCAGTGGCCGACATTGCGCAGGGCAGCACCACCAAGCACCAGATCAAGCGCTTTTCACCGCATCAAAACGCGAAGGTCTTTGCGGTGATGACCGCCGTCATGTCGCTGATCATCGTGGTGCCAATGATGCTGATCATGTCGGCCGTCATGCCCGGTGAAAGCAAGCTGTCCGCGCTGGCCATGCTGATGCTGCCGGTGGTGTACCTGGTGCTGGGCTACATCATGACGGCCATCGGCTGCGCCTTCTACAACTTCATCGCCAAGTTCGTCGGTGGCATCGAGTACGAGTCGAGCTCCAACGCCAGCTGACCCACCACCGCACACATCCACCCCATGGCCAATCGACTCACACAGATCGCCACCCGCACCGGCGACGACGGCAGCACCGGCCTTGGTGACGGCACCCGCGTTGCCAAGAGCCACCTGCGCATCCAGGCCATGGGCGATGTGGACGAGCTCAACTCGCACATCGGCGTGCTGCTCGCCGAGCCACTGCCCGATGGGGTGCGCGAGCTGCTGGTGGTCATTCAGCACGAGCTTTTCAACCTGGGCGGCGAGTTGTCGATTCCAGGCTTTGAGCTGCTGAAGGCCGAGGCCGTGTTGCGCCTGGACGAAGCGCTGGCCGAACACAACGCCACGCTGCCGCGCTTGAAGGAGTTCATCCTTCCGGCCGGCACACGCAGCGCGGCGATTGCGCATGTGTGCCGCACCGTGGCGCGCCGCGCCGAACGCTCGGTGGTGACGCTCGCGGCCACCGACCCCGTGCGTGCCGAGCCGCGCCAGTACCTCAACCGCCTGAGCGACCTGCTGTTCGTGCTGGCGCGGGTACTCAACCGCGCCAACCTCGATGGGCTGGGCGGCGACGATGTCTACTGGCGCAGCGAAAAGCTGGCCCGCGACAACGCCGCCGACTGAGCTCAGGCTCGGCGGGCCTTGACCGCTTGGCTCAGCACGTCGAGCACGGTCAGCGAATCGTCCCAGCCGATGCAGGCATCGGTGATGCTCTGGCCATAGTTGAGCTTGGCCGGGTCGTCCTTGCCGGCGCTGAACTTTTGCGCACCGGCTTTCAGGTGGCTCTCGACCATCACACCGAAGATGTGGCGTGAACCCGAAGCCAGCTGAGCTGCCACGTCACGCGCCACGTCGATCTGCTTTTCGTGCTGTTTGCTGCTGTTGGCGTGCGAACAATCGACCATCAGCGTGGTCGGCAGCTTGGCGGCCTCCAGGTCCTTGCAGGCAGACTCCACATGGCTCTTGTCGTAGTTCGGCAGCTTGCCGCCACGCAGGATCACATGGCAGTCCTTGTTGCCCTTGGTTTCGACGATGGCGACCTGGCCGTTCTTGTGCACTGACAAGAAGTGGTGCGGGCGCGCTGCCGCCTGGATGGCGTCGGTGGCGATGCGGATGTTGCCGTCGGTGCCGTTCTTGAAACCGATCGGCGCTGACAGCCCCGAGGCCAGCTCGCGGTGCACCTGGCTCTCGGTGGTGCGCGCGCCAATGGCGCCCCAGCTGATCAGGTCACCGATGTACTGCGGCGAAATCACGTCAAGGAACTCGCTGCCCGCTGGCACACCCAGGCGGTTGATCTCGGTCAGCAGCTGGCGTGCGATGCGCAAGCCTTCGTCGATGCGGTAGCTCTCGTCGAGGTAGGGGTCGTTGATGAGACCCTTCCAGCCCACCGTCGTGCGCGGCTTCTCGAAGTAGACGCGCATCACGATCTCCAGCGTGTCGGCGTACTTCTCGCGCTGTTCGCGCAACTTGCGGGCGTAGTCGACGGCGGCGGCCGGGTCGTGGATGGAGCAGGGGCCGATGATGACCAGCAAGCGGTCATCCTTGCCCGACATGATGTTGCGCACGCGCTGGCGCGTTTCGGAGATCAGCGTCTCGGCGGCGGTGCCGCGAATGGGGAAGAAGCGCACCAGGTGCTCGGGGGGAGGCAAGGGCATCACGTCAACGATCCTTTCATCGTCGGTCTGGCCGGTCTTGTCGACGGGGGCAGACCAACCCTCGGCAGCGCTGGTGGACTTGGCATTCATTCGGGTTCTCCTCGCAGTGGCGTTGATGTGTTTGGCGTGAATCTGTGGCGCAAAAAAAAACCGCCGGGGCATCCCGGCGGTTTGGTGAGTTCGGTGCGTTTTCTTCAGCCTACGCGCTCGTCTCTCCGCCGCCGGTGCGGTGCGAGAACCAAAAGTAGGCAAAGAAAAAGCTGGCGAAACGCATGGCCGCGAATGTAGCACGCAGCCCTGGGGGACAGGTCAAGCGCGCAGTTTTCAACGGCTTGTTCGTTTGCACGCTTGTGCCAAATGAGTAACGAGTTGTGAAGCGTGCGCTAGTTCCTATCCCGCGAACCAGGGGGTACCTAGCATGGTTTCACCTGATGACGCGCCGGCTCCGGCTTGCCGCATCGGCCCCACAAACGGCTGACACACACGAGGGATATCGCCATGAACCGCACCACTCTGTTCCGCACCCTGAGCTTGAGCCTGACCTCGCTGGCCTTCGCCACCGCTGGCGTGGCCGGCACGGTTGAACACGATCAACTGGCCAGCGCGCGCCACATGGCAACCACCGACGCGCAAGTTGCCCACGAGTTGCAGGCCTGGATCACCGATCGCGACGTTGCCCTGCTGGCGCAGGCCGACGGCCTGATCACCAATGACATGCGTGCCGCCGCCGAGGTGTATGCCGTGGCCCAGCTGGTGGAGGCCGATGGCCTGGTGAGCGAACAACTGCGCGCCGCCGTGGAAACGATGGTCGTGACCCGCATTGCCGCGGCCGACGGCCTGGTGGTCGAGCCCATCGTGTTGGCGAGCACCAGCTCCGAGTCGGCGCCCGCAGTGCGCCGCTCTGGCGCCGTGCTGCTGGCTGCCAAGACCCGCTGAACCGAGTCGCCCACCCTCCCAGCCGGCCGGTGCACCGCATCGCCCGGCTGATTTTCATGGTGTGGTTCGAGTAGCATGCGCGCTCCTTTTGTCGCCGGCGCAGCCACCATGAAAATCATCCTCTGGGCGCTCAGTGCGCTGCTGCTGAGCGGCTGTGTGAGCATCGAAGCGCCGGGCCTGGTGACGGACGCCGCGCGCCTCACCAAAGACGCTTACCGTTCGGTGGTGGGCAAACCGGCCGAGCCCGCGTCGAGCCCCGCGCCCGCACGGGCCGTGATGAGCCACTCGTATGTGGGCAGCGAGAGCCAATCGATGGCCGACACCAAACAGGCTTGTGTGAATGAAGCAGCACAAAAGCTCAACCAGCTGAGCGGCAAGGCCATCAACTACAGCGTGCTTGAGTCCGAGCTCAGCATCATCAACGGCCGCCCGGTGGCCAGCTGCAAGCTGGCACTTCGCGACTGAGCTTCAGGCGGTTCCGCCGACCGTGAGCCGGTCGATGCGCAGCGTGGGCTGGCCCACACCCACCGGCACGCTCTGGCCTTCTTTGCCGCAGACACCCACACCGGTGTCGAGCTTCATGTCGTTGCCGATCATGCTCACGCGCGTGAGTGCGTCGGGGCCGTTGCCGATGATCGTGGCGCCCTTCACCGGGTACTGGATTTTGCCGTTCTCGACCCAGAATGCCTCGCTCGCCGAGAACACAAACTTGCCGCTGGTGATGTCGACCTGGCCGCCGCCGAAGTTGGTGGCGTAGAGGCCGCGCTTCAGGCCGGCGATGATTTCTTCTTTGGTCTTGTCGCCACCCAGCATGTAGGTGTTGGTCATGCGCGGCATCGGCACGGCGGCATAACTCTCGCGCCGGCCGTTGCCGGTGGGCGCCACGCCCATCAGGCGCGCGTTCATCGAGTCTTGGATGTAGCCCTTCAGGATGCCGTCTTCGATCAGCACGTTGCGCTGGCTGGCGTTGCCTTCGTCGTCGACGTTGAGCGAGCCTCGGCGGTCGGGAATGGTGCCGTCGTCGAGCACCGTCACACCCTTGGCCGCCACCCGCTGGCCGATGCGGCCGCTGAAGGCGCTCGACCCCTTGCGGTTGAAGTCACCTTCGAGGCCGTGGCCGATGGCTTCGTGCAACAGCACGCCGGGCCAGCCGGGCCCGAGCACGACGCTCATCTCGCCGGCTTTGGCGGGGCGCGATTCGAGGTTGGTGAGTGCGGCCTTGACGGCGTCGTCCACATAACTTTCGATCATGGTGTCGTGGAAGTAGCCGAGACCAAAACGCCCACCACCACCACCACTGCCGACTTCGCGGCGCACTTCGCCGGCAATGGTTTGCTCGGCAATCACGGTCACTGACAAGCGCACCAGCGGGCGCACGTCGGCGGCGAGTGTGCCGTCAGCACGGGCCACCAGCACCACGTCGTATTCGGCGGCCACACCGGCCATCACTTGCTTGATGCGTGGGTCTTTGGCGCGGGCGAGTTTTTCCACACGTTCGAGCAGCGCCACTTTTTGTGTGCTGTCGAGCGTGGCAATCGGGTCCATCGGTGCGTAAAGCACCCGGCTGCCCGCCACACGGTGTTTGCCGGTGATCTTGACGCTCTTGCTCTGGCCCGCGGCGGCGATGGTGCGCACGGTTTGTGCGGCGTCCATCAAGGCGGCTTCGGAGATGTCGTCGGAGTAGGCGAAGGCGGTTTTTTCGCCTGCCACCGCTCGCACACCCACCCCCTGGTCGATGCCGAAGCTGCCCGATTTGACGATGCCTTCTTCCAGGCTCCAGCCCTCGCTTCGGGTGTACTGGAAGTACAGGTCGGCGTCGTCGATGCGGTGCTCGGCGATGGTGGCCAGCGCACGCGAAAGCGTGGCGTCGGTCAGGCCAAAGGGTTCAAGCAACAGCGACCTGGCGACCGCCAAGCGCTCAAGGGTGGGTTCGCGAGAAATCATCGAAACATTGTAGGAGCCGGGTGGCTGGCCGTGCTGGGCAAAGACCCTGCTGCGCCGTTTCGC
>JBKJJF010000170.1:0-4508 GCA_046598195.1 Rhizobacter sp.
CCCGGATCAGGGAAACTTGCACACATGCCCTTGCCTTGCGACTGCGGTGCGCCGCGCCCTCACGCCGACTGTTGCGGCCGCTATCACAGCGGCCCGCTGTATTTGCAGGCACCCGACGCGGAAGCGCTCATGCGCTCGCGCTACAGCGCTTTTGTGCACGACCTCACCGGCTACCTGCTCGCCACCTGGCACCCGAGCACTCGCCCGTCCACACTGGAGCCCAACCCCGAAGGTTTGCGTTGGTTGGGTTTGGATGTGCGCCGCCACAGCGTGCAAGACGCCGACCACGCGACGGTGGAGTTCGTGGCCCGCAGCAAGCTCGGTGGGCGCGCGCAGCGGTTGCACGAAACCAGCCGCTTCGTGCGCGAGGGTGGCCGCTGGTTTTATCTGGATGGAGAGATGCGTTAGCCCCGTAACACCCGCGAAGCGAGGTGACCATCAAACAACGCCCGCGGAACCGGCTTTGCCGGGCCGCCAGGCGGCACCCCTTGGGGGCTGATCCCGGACTCAAACAGTCCAGTGGACTGTTTGAGCCTGGAGAAGAGCTGGGCCGCTGGCCCAGCGCGGCCTGCAAGGCGGCAGCGCAGCGCGCTGGGGGCTGATTTCAAGCGAATTCGCGGCGCACACCGGCCGACATCAAGCGCCGGATGATCCAGCCCAGCAGCCCGCAGGCACCGAGCGTCACCACCACCGCCATCACACGCGCTGCAGTGACGAAGCCACCGAAGACACCCAAGGCCTGCGGTGGCAAGGCCACGCTGCCCAGCGTGCGGCTCACCACCGACTGCATCATTTCCTGTTGCAGCCACAGGCCCAGCAGGTTGGCCACGATGGCCACGACCAGCAGGCCGATGAAGGTGCGGCGGGCCCAGTCCAGGCGCAGCAGCAGGCCAATCGCCGAGGCCAGCGTGGCCAGCGACATCACCAAGCCCGTGCCCACCACCCAGGGCATGTAGTTCATCATCAGCCCCATCACGCCCGACACCGTGGGTGACGACGACGAGAAGGCGGGCAGCAGCGACGCGAGCATCGCGTTTTGCACCAGTGCCGACAGACTCGCCATCACCCCCAGCAAGATGAACAGCCACGCGGTGGCGGTGACAAAAAGAGAGCGGGCTCCGACGGCGATGGTGATGGGCATGGTGTGGCTCCTGCGCAGGGTGCACAGATTGTCTGGAGACAACACACGCTTTGTCATTCCCTTGCACGGGGGCTCCCCCACGTTGCAGGGGGGCCGCGTGTGCGGCATTTGCCACAGCTCGTGCAGCGGTGCACTCTTGATGAGACATATTGCTGCACCCCTCCGTTCGCCCTGACCCTTCGATACCCTCAGGACAGGGCAAGTCGAAGGGCGCGCCGTGCACTACGGGGCACCCTTCGACAGGGTCAGGGCGGCCGAAGTGGGAAATCAAAAACTCTCACCCTCTGAGACTGCCTGCCTGCGTTTAGCCCCCAAGAGACAATCCCTCTCCTGCCGCCTTCTGCCGCCCTCTCTTCTGCTGACTTCCAACCATGTCCACTGGTGCCATCTACGCCGCCCTCGCTTTTGCCATTTGGGGCATCTTCCCGCTGTACTTTCGCCAGATCGCCCACGTGCCGTCGGGCGAGATCCTGGCCCACCGCATCATCTGGTCGTTGGTGTTCGTGGTGGTCGCACTCAGCCTGCGCCGCCAGTGGGGCTGGCTCAAGCCGGTGCTGCGCCAACCCAAGGTGCTGGCGGCCTTCACCGCCAGCGCGCTCCTGCTGTCGGTCAACTGGCTCACCTACATCTGGGCCATCAACAACGGCCACGTGATCGACGCGAGCCTGGGCTACTTCATCAACCCGATGGTCAACGTGCTGCTGGGCTACACCGTGCTGCACGAGCGGCTGCGCCGCATGCAGTGGGTAGCGCTCGCACTTGCCGCTGGAGGTGTGTTGTGGCTCACCCTCCAGGCCGGCAACCTGCCGTGGATCGCGCTGGCGCTCGCCGGCTCGTTCGGCGCCTACGGCCTGCTGCGCAAGGTGGCCACGCTCGGCGCGCTCGAAGGCCTCACGCTCGAGACCCTGTTGCTCGCGCCCATTGCCGTCGTCGTGTTGGGTGTGTGGATGTTCAACGGCAGCAGCACCTTCCCCGCGCCCGATGGGCCCACCAACGCCTGGCTGATTGCCGCCGGCCCCATCACCGCCATCCCCTTGCTGCTGTTTGCTGCCGGTGCGCGGCGCATTTCGCTCACCACGCTCGGGCTGCTGCAATACATCGGCCCCACCATCCAGCTCGCGCTCGGCCTGTGGGTGTTCCACGAGCCCTTCTCGGCCACGCGCTTGATGGGCTTCGCGCTGATCTGGCTGGCGCTGGCGCTTTACAGCGCTGAAAGCTGGTGGCACGGCCGCTCGCAACGCAGCTGAGAGGCCTCCCCTCTTTACGGGGCGTGCCGCCTCGGCCTGGTCGCCTACCATTGGCGACCCGTTCCCCCAGCACTGACTGCAGCCCCCTGTGAACACCGGCACTCCCGAACCGCTTGGCCCTCTCAAAAAAGTATTGGTCATCCAGTATTCGCAATCCGGGCAACTCACCAGACTCACCGAGCAGATCGTGGCCCCACTCCAGGCCGACCCGCGCATCAGCGTGCAGGTGCTGACGCTCGCACCTCTCAAGCCCTTTCCCTTCCCCTGGCCGTTTTTTACCTTCCTCGACGCCTTCCCCGAGTCAGCCCACCTGGTGCCGCCACCGCTGGTGCCGCTGTCGCTCACCGGCGATGAAGATTTCGACCTGATCGTGCTGCCCTACCAGGTGTGGTTTCTCGCGCCCTCGCAGCCCATCACCGCGTTTTTGAAACACCCGGTGGCCAAGCAGGTGCTGCGCGGCAAGCCGGTGGTCACGGTGATCGCCTGCCGCAACATGTGGCTGATGGCGCACGAGCAGCTCAAAGGCCTGCTGGCCGACGCCGGCGCGCGCCTGATCGACAACGTGGTGCTGGTCGACCCCGGCCCCACCATGGCCACGTTTTTCACCACACCGCGTTGGGTGCTCACCGGCAACAAGGCGGGCTTTTGGGGCATGCCGGCGGCCGGCCTGAACGAGTCGCAAATCAAGGGGTCACGCCGCTTCGGCCTCGCCCTGCGCGACGCGCTCGCGGCCGATCGTGAAAAAGGCACGCAGCCGCTGCTGGCCGGCCTGGGTGCGGTGCAAGTGGAGCCGCGCCTTTACATCAGCGAGCGTGCCGGCAGCCGCAGCTTCTTCGTCTGGGGCAAGCTCCTGATGGCCGTGGGCCGCCCCGGCGCCTGGCAGCGCACGCCGCTGCTGCTGTTGTATGTGAGCTTCCTCATCGTGATGATCATCACGGTTGTGCCCACCAGTTTGCTGCTGCAAGCCGTGCTGCGGCCGTTCATGGGGGGGTGGCTGACTAAAATCAAAGCTCAATTCGAGCAGCCCTCGGGCTCGTCCACGGAACGTTGCCACACCTATGAGGACTGAAGTTTTTCTCACACGAACCGGCGCCTTTTTGCCGTTCGCACCGGTCTCCAACGACGACATCGAAAGTGTGCTCGGGCAAGTGGGTGGCAAACCCTCGCGCGCGCGCCGTTTGGTGCTGCGCAGCAATGGCATCCAGTCGCGCCACTACGCCATCGACCGCACCACCGGCGAGCCGGCCATGAGCAACGCGCAAATGACGGCCGCCGCCATCCGCGCCATGGGCGACGACATCGGCCACGTCGATTGCCTCGCCACCGGCACCTCGTTGCCCGACCAGCTGATGCCCAACCACGCGGTGATGGTGCATGGCGAGCTCGGCTGGCCGCGACTTGAAGCGGTGTCATGCGCCGGCATCTGCCTGTCGGGCACGGCGGCGCTCAAACACGCCTGGCTGTCAGTGCGTGCCGGCGAAGCACGCCGCGCGGTGGCCACCGGCTCGGAGCTGGCTTCGCCCATCCTGCTGGCGCGCAACTTCGACGCCGAGATCGAGCACAAGCTGCAAGCCCTGGAAGAGCGCCCCGAGATCGCCTTCGAAAAAGACTTTTTGCGCTGGATGCTGTCTGACGGCGCCGGCGCGGTGCTGTTGGAGACCGCCCCCCGCGGCCCGCTGTCGCTGCGCATCGACTGGATCGAGCTTTCGTCCGCTGCGCACGAGCTGCCCGCCTGCATGTACGCCGGTGCCGACAAAAACGACGACCAGTCGCTGCGCGGCTGGCTGCGTTTTCCATCCGACGAATGGCGCTCGAAATCAATTTTTTCCATCAAGCAAGACGTGCGCCTGCTGAACGAAAACATCGTGCGCGCCACACTGCGCGAGCCGCTGGCCAATGTCATCGCCAAACGCCGCCTGCGTGTCGATGAGATCGACTGGTTTTTGCCGCACCTGTCGTCGCAGTTTTTCACCGCGCCCGTGGTGCAGGCGCTGGCCGAAGTCGGCCTGCCCATCCCGCAAGAGCGCTGGTTCAGCAACCTTGCGCAAAAGGGCAACACCGGCTCGGCTTCGCCGTACATCATGCTCGACGAGTTGTTCCGCTCGGGGCGCATCAAGCCC
>JBKJJF010000173.1:0-8321 GCA_046598195.1 Rhizobacter sp.
ACACCCGGCTGGCAGGCGGCCAGCTCAGTGGGCAGTTCACGCTCGACAGCCGGGCCGCGCCGCCCCGAGCACACATCGAGCTTCGCGCCAAGGGCTTGCGGCTGGAACACCTCATGCCCAAGACGGCCCCCATCGCCGGGCCACTGAGCGGCCAGCTGAAGCTCAGTGGCCACGGCCCCTCGGTCGCGGCCTGGCTGGGCAGCGCCAGCGGCCAGCTCAGCTTGGCGCTGCCCAGCGGCAGCCTGAGCCCCGGCCTTGACGCCAAGCTGGGCCTGAACACGGGCAAGCTGTTGCGCTCGTTCTTTGCCAACGACGCGCCCGTGCCCATCCGCTGCGGCGCGGTCACGATCGACTTCGCCGACGGCAAGGGCACCACCCGCGAGCTTGTGCTCGACACGGCACAAACCCGCCTCGAAGGCCAGGGCAACATGCAGCTGCGCGACGAAGCCTGGGCCCTGTTGCTCACACCGCAGGTGCGCCAGAGCGCCGTGCTGGCCTTAAATTCATCGCTGTTGGTGCAGGGCACTTTTCACACGGCGAGCTACAAGCTGGTGGCGCGTGAGCCGCCGAACAAAGGCAAGGCCGGCGGCTGCGATTGATCAGGCGAGCCCGGGCGCTTCGGCGCTGTCGCCCAAACAACCCTGCACCTCTTCGTGGCGCCAGCCTTGCACCGGCGTGGCGCGCGCCAGCGCCATCCACAGCGGCAGCGACATCTGCATCGGCCGCTTGGGCGCCGGCCGCAGCACCTCCAGTTGCGCACCCTGCGCGGCCATCACGCCAAACTCGGGCGGGATCTCATCGGCCTGCGCAATGCCGTGCGCAATCACATACCAACACTCGCTGCTCAAGCGCAGGTAGGCCGCACGTTTGGCCTCGCGCCGCAGGTCGCCGAGCAGGTCGCTGCGGTTCACCTTGACCTCGTGCACGATGGGTTCGAGATACGCCTCGACCGTGGTCTGGCGGATGGAAAACACATCGGGCATGGCCATCGCCCAGGTCTCGTCAACCTTGGCACGCAAGCTCAGGCCGCGCCACACAAGTCGCCCGGCGCGGGTCATCTCGCGTGCCACACGTTCGACCAGGTCTTCGTGTGCATCACGCCGCGCGCGGTTGCGCTGCAAGGTTTCGGCGAGGTGGGTCACACCGGCATCGGTGACGCGCAGCGTCTCGTGCCCGCTCGGCTGGCGCACCCGCTCCAGCAGGCCGGCGGCCAACAGCTCCACCTCGATCAAGTCTTGGCACGGCCAGCCCGCCGAGCGCCAGATTTCGCGCAAGCGGCGGCTGTGGGCGGCGGTCAGGGTGGGCATGGTCAGCCGCTCATGGCTTTCAGGAGCAGCCGGCCTTTGGCTTCAGTTTCTGCCAGCTCCTGTGCGGGCAGCGAGTCGGCGACCACCGCGCCGCCCAGCTGCACCATCACCCGATCGCCATGGACGATGGCGGTGCGAATCACCACCGACAAATCCATGTCACCGGCCGCGTCGAAGTACCCGATCGCCCCCGCATACGGCCCGCGCCGCACCGGCTCCAGGGACTCGATGATCTCCATCGCGCGCACCTTGGGCGCCCCCGTCATCGAACCCGGTGGCCAGCAAGCACGCAACAGGTCGGCCACGCTCGCATCGGCCCGCAAACGCGCGCGGATCGTCGACACCAGCTGCCACACGCTGGGGTGGGCCTCGGCCTCGAACAAGGTGTCGACACGCACGCTGCCCACCTGCGCCACCCGGCCCAGGTCGTTGCGCATCAGGTCGACGATCATCAGGTTTTCGGCCCGGTCCTTCACGCTGCTCTGCAAGGCCTCGCGTTGTTGGGCATCACGTTGCGGGTCGGCATCACGCGGCAGCGTGCCCTTGATCGGGCGCGCGGTCACGCCACCCGCTTCGAGCTTCAAAAACCGCTCCGGCGACACGCTCGCGATCGCAAACCCGTTGCCCGGGAAGTAGGCGGAAAACGGCGCCGGGTTGTGCGCCGTCAGCGCGCGGTAGAGCGCAAACGCGTCGCCCTCAAACGCGCCTTCTAGCCGGTGCGACAAGTTGGCCTGGAAGATGTCGCCGGCGGCAATGTAGTCGAGCACCTGCTGCACCTGGGCGAGGTAGGTGGCGGTGGGCGTGCGCGACACCATCACACCGGCATGAAAGTGGGTCGGGTCGGGCGAGGGCTGCTGCGCGCGGGCGAGCGTGGCCGCCCACACCGGCGCACGCTCGCCCGCATCGGCCAAGGTGCAGAAGTACCACTGCGCGTGGGCGTGGTCAAAAGCGAGCACGTGGTCGCACAGGTGCAAACGCATGGTGGGCAGCGGCGGGTCTTCGGCCGCGAGCGTGGGCAAACGTTCAACAAAACGCGCCAGGTCGTAGCCGAGGTAGCCGATCAAGCCTCCCGCAAAAGCAAGGCCCTCGGGGCGTGCGCCCGCCTCGACGGCGATGCGTGACAGCACCGCCTGAATCGCTTCAAACGGGTCGGCCCAGGTGTCAATCACACGCCCGCTGGCGTCGCTCAAGCGGGTGAGCTCACCGCAGGTTTCCAGTGTCGCCACCGCCGGCCCGCTCACCCACGACCAACCCGACAAACCCGGCATGGCTTTGCTGCTCTCCAGCAGCACCGTGCCGTCGTGCGCACCCAGGCGCGCACAGATGTCTTGCGGGCTGCCCACCAAGGGCACGGGTACGATGCAGGGTTCCATTTCGCCACGCAGAAACTAGAGCGCATGAGTGTAGAGCGACACCTTTTCCCAAGTGACATGCAGGCCCCGCTGCTGCGCATGCTGTTGGCGCTGGACGGCTCCACCACCCGCGTCTGCGAAGCCCTGGCCCAGGCCCCCGCGCAGGTGCAGTTGATCCACCAGCAACAAACACAAGAGGTGCCTGCGGCCGTGCGCGAGCAACTCGGCGGCAGCGCCTGGCTTGCGCGTGTGACCAGCTTGCACGCCCACGGCCAGGTGCTGATGGACAACCTCTCCTTCACCCGCCTCGACGCCGTGCCCGGCTGGTTTTTGCAGCGCCTGAACGAAGGCACCGCACCCATCGGCCACCTGCTGGCGCAGCTCTTCGTGCAGCGCGAGCCGGTGGCCAGCTCGCCGCAGATCGAGCAGATGTTGTGGCAGCACGTGGGCTTGCCCGATGAGCGCGCCAGCCGCTCTTACCGCATCGTCACCGAACACGGGCCGCTGATGCTGATCTTCGAAGCGTTTCGCGCCGGAATGGTGGCGTCCGATTGAACTCAGCTCAGTCAATTGTGCAGAACATCGACATGCCAATCTCACTCACAGAACGCAGCCGCCAGGCCGTCTGGCACCCGTGCAGCCAGATGAAACAGCACGAAACCCAGCCGCTGCTGGCCATCGACCGTGCCGAGGGTGTGTGGCTCTACGACACCGATGGCAGGCGTTACCTCGACGCCATCAGCTCCTGGTGGGTCAACCTGTTTGGCCACGGCCACCCGCACATCAAGGCGGCGCTCAAGCAGCAGATCGACCAACTCTCCCACGTGATGCTGGCTGGCTGCACCCATGCGCCGGTGGTGGAGTTGTCAGAACGTTTGAGCGCCCTCACCGGCCTGGGCCATGCGTTTTACGCGAGCGACGGCGCTTCGGCCACCGAGATCGCGCTGAAGATGAGCGCGCATTACTGGCGCAACCTCGGGCGGGCCGAAAAGTCGCGCTTCATCGGCCTGCAGCACGGCTACCACGGTGAAACGGTGGGGGCCTTGTCGGTCACCGACATTCCCTTGTTCCGCGAGGCTTATGGCCCGCTGGTGCGCGTGAGCGCCACCGTGCCCAGCCCCGATGCGCGCCGGGCCGCACCCGGTGTCTCGGCGATTGAACACGCCCGCCACTGCGCGCAGGCCTTGCAAGTTTTTCTCGAAGCGCACCACGCCGAGACGGCCGCGTTGATCGTCGAGCCGCTGGTGCAGTGTGCCGCCGGCATCGCGGTGCACGACCCCGAGTACCTGCGCCTGGCGCGTGCCTTGTGTGACCGTTATGAAGTGCACCTGGTGGCCGACGAAATCGCGGTCGGCTTTGGCCGCACCGGCAGCCTCTTCGCCCACCAGCAAGCCGGCATCCGGCCCGACTTCATCTGTTTGTCGAAGGGCCTCACCGGCGGCACGATGGCGCTGTCGGCCGTGCTCACCACCGACACCGTGTACGCCGCGTTTTACGACGACCGCACCGCGCGTGGCTTTCTCCACTCGCATTCGTACACCGGCAACCCACTCGCCTGCCGCGCGGCGCTCGCCACGCTGGAGGTGTTTGACCAAGAAGACTGGATGGCACACAACCGTGCCACCGCGGCGCAGCTCACGGCGCTGTGTGAACCGCTTGCCACACACCCCGCAGTGCAAGGCTCACGCCAGCTCGGCATGTTGTGGGCGTTTGATGTGGCCACCGACGACCCCACGTTTGCAAGCCGTTATCACACGGCGGCGTTGAAACAAGGCCTGATGCTGCGCCCGATCGGCAACACGCTGTATTTCATGCCGCCGTATGTGATCGACAAAGCCGAATCCCGCTGGCTCGCCGATGGCGCCTTGGCCGCCTTGAACGAGACGCTGGCATGAGCAGCTACTTCATCACCGGCACCGACACCGAAGTCGGCAAAACCCTGGTGAGCTGCGCACTGCTGCTGCACCTGCGCACCACCCATGCACGTGTGGTCGGCATGAAGCCGGTCGCCGCGGGCACCACACCCGATGGCGACAACGAAGACGCGATGGCCCTGCGCGCAGCCGGCTCGATGCGCGTGCCACGCGAACTCGACAACCCCTACTGCCTGCCCCTGCCCATGTCACCGCACCTGGCCGCACGCGCCGCCGGCCAGCGCATCGAGGTTGGGCTGCTGCTTGAGCGCTACCGCCAACTGGCCGCACTGGCCGACGCGGTGGTGGTCGAAGGGGCCGGCGGCTTTCACGTGCCGCTCAACGAATCACACACCGGCGCCGACCTCGCACTGGCCCTGCAACTGCCCATCGTGCTGGTCGTCGGCCTGCGCCTGGGTTGCCTGAACCACGCGCTGCTGACCGCCGAGGCCATCCGTGCGCGCGGCCTCACCCTGGCGGGCTGGGTCGCCAACCGCATCGACCCGCAGATGCAGGCGCAAGAAGACAACATCGCCTACCTGCGCGAGCAGCTGAAAGCCCCCCTGTGGGCCGATGTGCCGCGCATGGCGCAGCCGCGGCCGGCCAGCATCCAGTGGCTGGCGCCACCGGCCTGACCCCGACTGAACGCAACAAGCTGGGCGATGAGTTAGAAAAGCGACGGGGCAACCCCCCCACGCTGGACCACGCCGCAAACCCCGCACCGCAAATGTGCACAAACCGGGTGCAAACCTGCTTGCTCCGGCAAGCAGGTGCGTGGACGATGTGAAGCATGAAACAAGCCGATCTGGGGTTGAGCCTGAGTACCAAGCGAACGCACAAGCGAGAGTTCCTGGACGGAGATAAATCGGGTGGTGCCGTGGTGGGGGGCGCTGTGGGAACTGGTCTCGCCCTGCGCGCCCGAAGGCAAGAGAAGCCGTTCGCCGTGGACACCCTGCTGTGCATTCACTTTACGCAGCAGTGGTTCTCCCTGAGCGAACCGGCGATGGAAGGCATTTGAGGAATGCTGTGGCGTCTGAAAGACTTCTAAAGCGTCGTTGGTCGGCGCTTTTTTGCGCGCTCTTGCTGATGATCCTGTCATCAGCAAGCTGGGCTTCGGGAGCGCTGAGCCTTCAGCAAGACTTTCGCCAAATTGCGCTAGGCCCCCACCTGGAATATTTGAAAGACCCGGAAAAGAGCTTCGAGCTGGCAGATGTTCGCGCCGAAAGTGCAGCGTTTTCTACAAATGACGCGGAAGTATTCAACCCGGGATATACGCGTGCAGGCTATTGGGTACGCTTCCGCCTTCGCAATACCGCGTCCGAGCCGCTATCTATTTTCCTGAAATATAGAAGTCGGTTTGCCGATCACCTTCGTCTGTATTCGCCTGACGAAAATGGCACTTATTCCGTAATTCAATCAGGTCGATTGATAGCACCCTCTGATCGCCACCTCCCCTCGCGGGAGTTTCTATTCCCAATCGAACTTGCCCCAACCAGCGAGCAGACTTTTTATTTTTATGCCGACAGTGCAGATACGCTGACCATACCGTTGTATTTGTTCGATGCCGAAGGGTTGAGCGCCTCCAATCTCACAGAACAATCATGGCTCATGTTTTACCAAGGTCTGATTTTCGCAATGGCGATCTTCAGCCTGTTCCTTCTTAACACACTGCGCAGCAGGGTGTACTTCTATTACATTCTCACCATTTCGTTGCACCACGGGCTTTTCTTCGCTCTGTTCGATGGTCTCGGTTATACCTATTTGGGGCTCGAAAGCCCTTGGTGGTCGCGGGAGGCACTGTCGGTACTGCTGAGCGTCACCATGGCGCTGATGATTCAGTTCAGTCGTGCACTGCTGAACATCCCGCATCATTCTCCGCGGCTGGACAAAGCGCTGGTGACGCTCATGCTGCTGGCGCTCGTAACCGCGTTCTTTTCCATATTCGTGGATTACTTCATCACTATTCGCATCGCCAACCCAATTGCTTCGCTTACCGCCACCATGCTGTGGGTTTCAGGCTGGATCAGCTTCAGAAAAGGCAACCCGGCCGCCCGTTATTTTCTGTTGGCATGGACCTTCATCATCATTGGAGGTTTGGCCTACAGTCTGAAGTCATGGGGATTTGCCCCCAGCAATCTGTTTACCGAATATGGATGGCAGGTGGGCTCGGGAATCGAAGCACTGCTGCTGTCGATGGCCATTGCCGCGCGCATCCAGGTTGAAGTGCGTCACCGGGAACAATCGCAATTGGAAGTTCGCGCGGCCCAGGCCCATGCGCTGGATATTCAGCGCCACTCCAACGAGGCGCTGGAGCAGCGGGTACAGCAGCGCACCGAAGAACTTGAGATTGCCAATCGCAAACTTCAAACCATGAGCATTACCGATGGCTTGACCGGGTTGCACAACAGGCGCTATTTCCAGCAAAACCTCGAAGCGGAGAGCCATCGCGCCCGCCGAGAAAAGCAAATGCTTGCGGTGATCATGCTCGATATCGACCACTTCAAGCAGTTCAATGACTCTTATGGGCACCGGGTGGGCGATGCCTGTTTACGCGAGGTGTCGCACACCCTTGAAAGCCAACTCAAGCGCACCACGGACTGCCTCGCACGCTATGGTGGCGAGGAGTTCATCATTTTGTTGCCCCACGCCGATGCGGCAGGTGCCGAACAGGTGGGGCAGCGTATGCGCCAAAGCGTGGAAGCGCTTCACTTCCTCGTGGAGGGCCAACAGGTGCCGATTACCGTCAGCGTCGGCGTTTCAATCGGGTTCCCGGCAGCAGAGACCGACGCTGAGCGCCTGGTGCAGATCGCGGACGAGGCGCTCTACCAATCCAAACGTGATGGTCGCAATCGTTTGACCCTGGTCGATCTTTCACAAAATGGCATGAGCGCCAAAGCCTGAGAGCCTGAGAGTTTTTTGATTTCCGTTCGCCCTGAGGTATCGAAGGGCAGCGAATGTGCACTGCGCTGCCCTTCGATACCTCAGGCCGAACGGGGTGGGGTGGGGCGCACACCAAAAAACTCTCACCCTCTCAGTACTCGATCATCAAATGCAACACATGCGAGCCGATCTTCTTTTCCACCCGCGGGATGTAGGCAATGCGCGGTGTGATGCCCTGGTAGGTGAAGAGCGAGACCGACGGCACCAGCAGCGGCTGCACCTTGTTGAAGTAGCCGGTCACGCCGGCGGTGGTCACGTCGAGCGCGCCAAACTTCCAGGTGTAGCCGGCGTACACGCTGTTCTTGCGCAGCGAGTTGCGGTAGGCGCCGGCCGTCCAGCCTTCGGCATGGCGGTAGTAGATGCCAGGGTTGGAGTTGTTGTAGTTTTTGGCCGGCAGGTGGTGGCTGGCAACGTGAAACCCGATGGTGCCGGCGAGGGTGCTCGGCGCCATGGCCATCACGGTGAGGGCGAGAAGGGCGGTGCGGATCAGGTAACTCATGGCGGTTCACCAAAGACAAGTGCTCACTTGTCTTTTCGAACTGGCAATCCCTTGGCTGAAGCGCTTGTTGCATCTGGTTCACACAAGCTTGTGCATATCTCACGGTACTACTTGACACAGAACCCTTCGCCATTTCGGGGGGGGACTCATGCTGCACCCCCGTCCGTATACTTGTTTTCGGTAATCAATATGGATCGTGAGAACAGGGATGGTTCGTAAGCGCGAGAAGAGTGAGCAAACGCTCGCGGCAATTGTGGCGGCGGGTATGGACATCGCAGTCAACACCGGGTTGCAGAACCTCACCTTGAAT
>JBKJJF010000277.1:0-10436 GCA_046598195.1 Rhizobacter sp.
ACCTGCACCCGCACCCGCACCCGCACCCGCACCCGCACCGGCTGGCGCAGTCACGTACTACTTCTCTGACTGTCAGGCTGGCGCCGCAGTCGGTTGCCTGCCAGGCAGCAATGCCAACCCTGGCACCCAGGCGGCACCGAAGCAGAACCTGTCGGGCATCAGCGTCAACACGCTGCCGGCTGGCTCGCGCCTGCTGTTCGCTCGCGGCGGCGCATGGGCCAATGTTGCGGTCTCCCTGGAGAACCTCAACGCGACGCCGGACGCCCCGCTGGTGTTCGACGCCTTCGGCAGTGGCGCCTCGCCACTGTTCAGAACCGCCAGCGCCAACACCTTCCAAGTCGGCGGCCGCTGGGGCAACACCACCAACGACGGCGGCTACGCCATCCGCAACATTCGCCTGGACGGCATGGGCACCGCCGACCGCGGTCTGTGGCTGGTGCAAAACGTGCGCGGCATCACGCTTGAGAACGTGGACATCGAGAACTACCGCTTCGGCATCGAGTCGTCTGCTGGCACGCCGCACCGTGTCACCGGCCTGACCATCCGCAACTCGCGCATCAGCAACAACCGCTCCATGGGCATCCTGGGCAGCTACAGCGATTCGTTGATCGAAAACAGCACGTTTGAAGGCAACAACAACATCACCGGCAGCACTGGCAACCACGCCATCTACTTCAGCCACGGTGACCGGGTGACCATCCGCAACAACAACTTCACCGGAAACTCGGTGGTCAATGGCTCTTGTATCGGCGGTAACGTGACCGTGCACGGTGTGGTTGACGGCCTGCTGATCGAGGGGAACACGATCCGGCAAGTCTCATCGGCCCTCAGCTGCTACGGCTTTGCGATCACGACCGGGTACACCACCGCCGAGGTGTTCCGAAACGTCGTGGTCCGCGGCAACACCATCATCAACGTCGGCATGACCAGCATCGCCGCGAATGCGTCGCCAGGCATCGTGGTCGAGAACAACAGGATCATCAACACGCAGGCCACGCAGCAATACGGCATCTGGATTCCGGCCAACGGCGGCGCAGACGCAGGGGACGCTGCTGATGCCAACCCCATCGTGCGCAACAACACCATCTGCTTTGCCCAGGCTCAGGGCAGCGTTGGCGTCAGCGCCAATGTGCAGGGTTCACAAGTGACCAACAACACCGTGATCACCGGCGCGGCCGCCTCGACGGGTGTTTGCGCTCTGTGACGACAGCCAGGTTCGGCGGCCAGCCGAACCCGTGTTGCACGAGTGCTGACCGATGAAGCCTCTTGCCGCCGACAGCAGTGTCGGCGGCAATTTTCTTTGGTGGGTGGTGTTCGACGTGTGCCGTTGCCCTACGCCAGGTTGGTCCGCATCAAGGGCAGCTCTCGAATGCGCTTGCCGGTGGCTCTGAAAATGGCGTTGCACACGGCTGGCGCAATCGGCGGCAGAGCCGGTTCACCCAAGCCACTGGGCGGGTTGTCTGAGCTCAAGAAATGCACGTCGATGTGTGCCGGCGCTTCAGCCAGGCGCAGCAGCCGATAGTCGTGAAAGTTGCTCTGAACGGCCCGCCCGTTTTGAAAGTCGACCGCCTGGAACCAGGCCGCACTGAGCCCGTCGATGATGGCGCCTTGTACCTGTTGTTCGGCACCGCTCAGGTTGACGATCTGCTCGCCCACATCGCAAACGCAGACCACACGCTCCACTCGCAGCAGCCCCTCAGGCGAAACGCGCACCTCGGCAACTTGTGCCACGTAGCCGCCATAGCTCGCATGAAACGCCACGCCCTGGCCATGGCCGTGCGGCAGCGTCTTGCCCCAATCGCTCTTGTCTGCCACCGCCTGCAGCACACGGCGCATGCGCCCGGGCTGGTAAGCCTTGCCGCGTGACAACAGCTTGTTGATGGCAAACGGGCTTTCGTCCCCCAGTAGCTCCAGTCGAAACGCCAGTGGGTCGCGTGCGGCTGCGAAGGCCAGCTCATCAATGAACGATTGAATGGCCCAGGCATGCACATTGGCGCCTGGCGCGCGCCAAGCGCCGGTCGGGATGCCGCACTCGATGACCGTTTGTTCGAGCGTGAAATCGCCGACCCGGCGGGCGGGGAACTCGGCTTCGTCCAGCGGTGCGGCCGGCTGCTGAGCCCTGTGGCCAAAGGTCACGCAGTGGTCGTGCCAGGCGACCACACGGCCGTTGGCATCGAGGCCGCCGCGCAGGGCATGCAGGCCGCCGGCGCGGTAGTGGTCGTGCTGTATCTCGTCTTCGCGTGTCCACATGAGTTTCACGGGGGCTGACACGCGCAGCGCAATCGCCGCCGCCTCGACGATGAAGTCACTGCTCAGGCGGCGGCCGAACCCACCCCCGCTACGCTGCAGGTGCAGGCGAATTTTTTCTTTTGGCACACCCAAAGCACCGTGAACGTGATCGACCGCCCAGGCGGGCGCTTGTGAGCCGGCCCACAGCGTCAACGCGCCTTCTTGAAAGGCCGCCGTGCAGTTCAGCGGCTCCAGCGCCGCGTGGCAGATGAAGGGGTAGGTGTAGGTCGCCTCGACGAGCTTGGAGGCGCTGGCGAGAGCGCGCGTGGCGTTGCCGTCTTGGCGCAGCACCTTGGCCCCCGCCTGCTTGGACGCGGCCGTGGCCTGAGCCGCCAACTCGGCCCAGCTTGTGCCCTTGCCCGGGGCTTCGACCCAGCGCACCTGCAGGCGTTTGCGCGCGCGAAGCGCAGCCCAGGTGGAGTCGGCCACGATGGCCACACCCGGCATCAGGCTCTGCAGGCCACCACGCCCCTCGATCACGAAGGCATCGCGAACGCCGGGCAGGGCCTTGATGTCAGCCAGGTTGACCTCGCCCACCTTGCCGCCAAACACCGGGCATTTTTCGTAGCTTGCGTACAGCATGCCGGGCAGTTGCAGGTCGATGCCGTACAGCAATTCACCGCGCACGATCTTGGGGTTGTCAACGCCACCGACACGCGTGCCGAGCAGCTTGAAATCCTTGGGGTTCTTGAGTTGCACGGCGCGGCCGCTCGGCAGAGGCAAACTCGCAGCCTTGCTCACGAGCGCTCCGTAAGCGAGGGATCGGCCGCTGTCGCGGTGGTGGACCGCGCTGCGCTCGGCATGGCACTCGCGTTCTGGCACGCCCCAGGTTTGCGCCGCGGCCGCCACGAGCATGCTGCGTGCGGTCGCGCCGAGCACACGAAACGGCTGGTAGTTCTTGAGCGTCGAGGTGCTCGCGCCAGTGAACTGGTTGCCGTAGGCTGCGTCGAGGTCTCCTTGCTCGACGACCACATCTTTCCAGTCGACCTCAAGCTCTTCGGCCAGGATCATCGGCAGCGAAGTTTTGACCCCTTGGCCCACTTCCATTTGTTTGGAAACCAGGGTCACCACGCCTTCGGTGGATATGCGAATGAACGCATTGGGCTGAAACCCTGAACCGGCTTGTGGGCCCGCTGGGTTGCGCTTCGGTGCCTCACCGGTGGAGCGCAGTGCAAAACCCAGCACCAACCCGCTGCCGGCGAGCGCCGACACGGCCAGAAAGGCGCGGCGGCCATTTTGCTTCGGAGTGGGTGTGGAATCTGTAGGCGGGTTCGTCACGGGGCGCCTCGGCGGCCAAGGGTGCGAAGTATTTCACTGACCCTGGTTCATTCGTTGCGCCGCAGCCTGCCACACGCCTATCTAGGGGGTCTGGGGGGTGCATATTGCCGCACATAATTCCTGGGGTTATTGCGCAGCTGGTAACGGATGTGGCCCTCATGTCGGGCCATTTTTTGTTGTGAAGTCATGGCGTCAGCGCATCTCCATTCACTAACAAGAAGATGAGTCACGTGATGCAAACCGCTACCAAGACCCCGATCCAAGCTTCTGCCGCAGGACGGTTCGCATGACCCAGGTGAACGAGAGTGACATCGCGATCGTGGGCATGGCGATTCGGGTTCCGGGCGCATCCACCCCCGAAGAATACTGGGCCAACCTGAAGAACGGTGTTGAGGCCACGCAGCCTTACACCGACGAGCAGTTGCTGGCCAAGGGTGTGTCGCAGAGCACGCTCGCCGACCCCCGCTACGTCAAGGCCGGCATCACGCTGCAAGACATGGACGCCTTCGACCCCGAGTTCTTCGGGTTCAGCCAGAAGGAAGCCGCCATCCTCGACCCGCAACACCGCCAGTTCTATGAGGTGTGTTGGGAAGCGCTCGAACGTGCGGGCCACCCGCCCGAAAAGTTCGACGGCGCCGTGGGCTTGTTTGCCGGCTGCGGCATGGGCGCGTACTTCACCTTCAACCTGCTCTCCAATCCCGAGTTGGTGGATTCGGTGGGCCTCTTCCTGTTGCGCCACACCGGCAACGACAAAGACTTCTTGTCGACCCGTGTCTCATACACCTTCAACCTGCACGGCCCGTGTGTCAACGTGCAGACCGCCTGCTCGACCTCGCTGGTGGCCACCCACCTGGCGGTGCAAAGCCTGCTGTCGGGAGAGTGCGACATGGCGCTCGCCGGTGGTGTGACCATCGAAGTGCCGCACGGCGTGGGCTACCACTACAAAGAAGGCGAAGTGCTGTCGCCCGACGGCCACTGCCGCACCTTCGACCACCGCTCCAAGGGCACGGTGTTTGGCAGCGGCGCGGGTGTGGTGGTCATGCGCCGCCTGGCCGATGCGCTGCGCGACGGCGACCACGTGCACGCCGTCATCAAGGGCTCGGCCGTCAACAACGACGGTTCGCGCAAGGTGGGCTACCTCGCCCCCAGCGTCGACGGCCAGGCCGCTTGCATCAGCGAAGCGCTGGCGGTGTCTGACTGCGAGGCCGACACGCTGGGTTACATCGAATGCCACGGCACGGCCACGCCGGTCGGTGACCCGATCGAGATTGCGGCGCTGACGCAGGCCTTTCGCGACACCACCGACCGGGTGGGTTACTGCAAGGTGGGCTCGGTCAAGACCAACATCGGCCACCTCGACACTGCCGCCGGTGTTGCCAGCCTGATCAAGGCCACGCTCTCACTTGAGCACAAGCAGATCCCGCCTTCGCTCAACTTCGAGGCGCCCAACCCGCGCATCGACTTCGCCAGCAGCCCCTTCACCGTGGCGGCCCAGCTCAGCGACTGGCAGAGCGACGGCACGCCACGCCGCGCCGGTGTCAACTCGCTCGGCGTGGGGGGCACCAATGCCTTCGTGGTGCTCGAAGAAGCGCCGGCCGTAGCACGCGCTGCCACGCCCATCGACGATTCGACGCAGCTGCTGGTGCTGTCGGCGCGCAACCGCAAGGCGCTCGATGACAACGCCAAGCGTTTGGCGGCCTGGCTGAAGCACAACCCCAAGACCCCTTTGGCCGACGTGGCGTACTCGTTGCACGTGGGTCGCCGTGGTTTCGAGCAGCGCCGGGTTCTGGCCTGCGCGAACCACGAAGAAGCCATCGCCTTGCTGGAAAGCAACGACGCCAAACGTGTTTTCACCCACACCAAAGACCTCGACCACCCCTCGCTGGTGTTCATGTTCCCCGGTGGCGGCGCGCAGTACGTGCGTATGGGCATGGGGCTCTACGACAAAGAGCCGGTGTTCCGCGAGTGGGTCGACAAGGGCTTGGCCATTCTCAAGACGCGCTTTGGCGCCGACCTCGCGCCGGTGCTGCTGGCCAAGGACGCCAGCCCCGAGCTGGCCGAGTTGCTGGCCCAGCCGGCGTCGCAGCTTCCGCTGACCTTCCTGGTGGAGATCGCGCTGACCAAGCTGTGGGAGTCCTACGGCATCAAGCCCGAGGTGGTGATCGGCCACAGCATGGGCGAAAACACGGCCGCCTGCATTGCCGGCGTGTTCTCGTTCGAAGACGCGCTGGGCCTGCTGCTGCTGCGTGGGCAACTGGTGGCCCAGTCGCCGCGCGGCACCATGATCAGCGTGCCGATGGCGGCCAAAGATTTGATTCCGCTGCTGGGCGACGAGCTCGATCTGGCGTCGGCCAACAGCCCGCAGCTTTCGGTGATGTCGGGCCCCTTGCCGCCGCTGGAGGCGCTGGTGGCGCGCCTGGCCGAGCAGGGCATCGACACACAGCGTGTGAAGGTCGACGTGGCAGGCCACTCGCGCCTGCTCGACGGCATCTTGCCGCGCTTTCGCGAGTACCTGCAAAACATCAAGCTCAACGAGCCCCGGCTGCGCATCGTCTCCAACCGCACTGGCAAGTGGCTCGACCCTGCGAGCGCGCGTGACCCCGAGTACTGGGTGCAGCACTTCCGCAACTCCATCTTGTTTGCCGATGGGGTCGACACGCTGCTCGAATCCGACAACCACGTGTTCCTCGAAGTGGGCCCCGGCAATATGCTGAGCTCCTTCGTGCGCCAGAACCCGCGCTCACCGACGCAGCGTGTGCTGTCGTCGATGCGCCACCCGCAAGACCCGATTCCCGACCACGTCTACTTCCGCACCGTGATGGGCCGGCTGTGGGCGCTGGGTGTCGATTTTGATGTGCAACCTCTGTGGGGCCAGGGCCGCCGCCGCGTTCCGCTACCGACTTACGCGTTTCAGCATGGTCGTTACTGGATCGAGCCTGGCGTGCGTTCGGCCGGCCCTTCGCGCGCCGAGGCTGAGCGCCCGCTGCGCCAGCCTGAGATCAGCGACTGGTTTCGCAAGCCGCGCTGGGTGCAACAAGGCATTCTTGAATCAACCGAAGAGTTGCACACCTGGCTTGCGTTCCATGGCCGCGAGCCGCTGTCGCTGAGCGCGGTGGCCAGCTTGCGTGAAGCGGGTCACACCGTCATTTCGGTGCTGCCGGGTGACACTTTCGCCCAAGTCGACCAGAACACCTACACGCTGGCCGCCGAAGCGGGCGGTGTGGGCTACCCCGAGCTGCTGGAAGCGCTGGCCGAACGCGAGATCGTGCCCGACCGTATCTTGCACACCTGGCTGGTGACACTCGACCGCGGTTTCCGCCCCGGCTCGACCTTCTTCCACCGTAACCAGGAACACGGCTTCTATTCGCTGTTCCACCTGGCGCGCGCCTTGGGCAAGGCCGGCCTGACCGAGCGCCCCCTGCACATGACGGTGGTCGCCAATGGCGCCCAACGTGTGGGCGACGAAGGCCTGCTGTTCCCCGACAAGGCCACGGTGCTCGGCCCTTGCGCGGTGATTCCGCGCGAGTTCCCGAACGTCAGCTGCGCTTTCATCGACATCGATCTCGGTGCCGCCAAGACCCACGGCAAGCGCAACCCGCAGGCCGATGCGGCCGTGGCGCGTGTGGCCGGTGACGTGACGAGCGAGCTCTTCGCCCAACCCGGCACCCGTGTCATCGCGTGGCGCAACGGCGTGCGCTGGGAGCGGCACCTCGCCGCATTCAAGCAGCCCGCGGGCGTGGCCCCCGTGCAGCGTTTGCGCCAAGGGGGTGTGTACCTGCTCACCGGTGGCCTGGGCGGCATCGGCGGCCTGATGGCCGAATGGCTGGCGCGCGAGTACCGCGCCAAGCTGGTGTTGATCGGCCGCACGCCGCTGCCCCAGCGCAGCGACTGGGACGACTGGCTCGACAAGCACGAGGCCGGCGACAGCATCAGCCAAGCCATTCAGAAGGTGCGCCAACTCGAAAAACTGGGTGCCAGCGTGCTGCCCGTGGCGGCCGACGTGGCGGTGGCCGAGCGCATGAAAGAAGTGGTGGCCGAGGCGCGCACCGCGTTCAAAGAGATCCACGGTGTGTTCCATGCCGCCGGTGTGACCCGTGACAACCTGATCCAGCTCAAGAGCCCGCGTGACATCGAAGACGTGTTCTCGGCCAAGGTCTACGGCACCCTGGTGCTTGACGAGATCTTCCGCGACTCTGCCCTCGACTTCATGGTGCTGTTCTCGTCGACCAGCGCCTACATCGCACCCACCGGGCAGGTTGACTACGTGGGCGCCAGCGCCTTCGTCAACGCCTTCGCCGAATCGTGCCGCGACCAGCGCAAGTACCCGGTGACAGCGGTCTCCTGGGGCATCTGGAAAGACGTGGGGATGGTCGGCCAGCTGGCCGGGCCCTCCGAGGCGACCAATTCGCAAACGCTGCCCGTGAGCAGCCCGCACTTTGAACACCGCTTCTCTTCGCGCGATGGTCTGGCCCAGCTGGAGCTGCTGACCGGCCGCTTGTCATCGAGCGACTGGGTGATCGACGAACACCGCCTGGGTGACGGTGAAGCGCTGCTGCCGGGCACCGGCTACCTGGAGCTGGTGCGCGCCGCGCTGGCCGAGCTGGGCAACCCCGGCCCGTGGCAGCTGAGCAACCTGGTGTTCGAATCGCCGCTGTTTGTGCAAGACGGCGCTTCGCGTGCCTTCCGCGTCAGCTTGCGTGGTGACGAGCAACGCTGGGACGTGGAGATCCTCGCCGAAGGCGAAACCGCTGACAACTTCGTGCGTTGTGTCTCCGCACGTGTCACACCCGCCAAGCAGGCGACGCCTGTGCCGGTGGCTCTGGCCGAAGTCGAAGCACGTTGTAATGGCCCGCTGTCGGTGGCGGCCGGCCCGGCCAGCGTCTTGCGCACGCGCCAAGAGGCGCACCTCAAGTTTGGCCCACGCTGGCGCGTGCTCAAGCGCCTGCACCTGGGCCACAAGGAAGCGCTGGCCCACCTGCAACTGCCCGCAGAATTCAGCGGCGACTTCGCCGACTACGGCCTGCACCCCGGTGTGCTCGACATCGCCACCGGCTGCGCCATGGACCTGATCCCGGGTTATGCCGACCAAGAGGTGGTGCAAAACCTGTGGGCGCCGATCTCCTACCGAGGCCTGCGTTTCCACGCTCCGCTCGAAGCCGATGTCTACAGCTGGATCCGCCTGGCCAGCGATGGCTCGGTGGCGAGTGATTTCGCCGCCTTCGACGTGACCATGACCGACGCCAACGGCAAGGTGCTGGTGGAAGTTGACCGACTGACCCTGCGTCGCCTGGATGGCCCGTGGCATGCTCCCAAGGCCGAGGCCACGATGGGTGCTGCCGAGCCGGCAGCGGCGCGCACCAAGCCGCTGTCGCCCGGTGAAGTGGCGCTGCGTCACAACGTCAGTCAGGGCATCACACCGACCGAAGGCCTGCAAGTGCTCACCCGTTTGCTCAACGGGCAGATGCCGGCCGACCTGATCGTCAGTTCGATGAAGGTCGATGACCTGATTGCACAAGCCGAGTCGCTGACCCGCGCGTCGACGGCCAGCCACGACGCACGCTTCTCGCGCCCCGAACTCGACAGCGACTTTGCGCCGCCGCGCGATTCGTTCGAGAAGGGCCTGGCCGAGCTGTGGGGCAAGCTGCTGGGCGTGGAAGGTGTCGGCATTCAAGACAGCTTCTTCGACCTGGGCGGCCACTCGCTGATCGCGGTGCGCTTATTCAACGAGGTCGCCGACAAGTTCAACACCGACCTGCCAATCTCGGTGCTGATGCAGTCGCCCACCATCGAAGGCCTCGCGGCACTGGTGCGCGGCGGGCCGTACGTGGAAGGCGAGGGCGGTGCAGCCGTGGCCGAACCCACCACGCGCGACACACCGGCGGCGCTGCGCTTCCGCCACGTGGTGCCCATGCACACCGGCCCGGTAGCAGGGCGCACGCCGCTGTTTGTGTGTGCGGGCATGTTTGGCAACGTGCTCAACCTCAGCCACCTGGCGCACTTGCTGGGCGAGGAGCGCTCGTTCTACGCACTGCAGGCACGCGGCTTGTATGGTGACCTGGAGCCGCACGAAAGTTTCGAAGAAGCTGCGCGCGATTACCTTGAAGAGATCGTGCAGGTGCAGCCCCACGGGCCTTACCTATTGGGTGGTTTCTCGGGGGGGGGCCTGATCGCGTTCGAGATGGCACGCCAGCTCCAGGAGCGCGGTGAGCGTGTGCTGGGTGTGTTGATGCTCGACACACCGGCGCGTGCGCTCCCGCACTTCAGCTTTGGCGACAAACTTTCGATGTTCGCGCAAAGCGCGCAGCGCGAGGGCCTGGGCATCGTGCGCAAGAAGATCGAGGCCCGCATTGCCTGGTCGCGCGAAAAGCAGCGCCGCCGCGTCGTGGCGGCCGAACAATCGCAGGCGCAAGCCACCAACTTCCAGTCGCAGCGCATTGGCGACGCATTCGTGCGTGGCCTGGTCAAGTACCAGATTCCCAAGGTAGAAGTGAATGTGGCGGTGTTCCGGCCCAAGATGGACGTGAAGTTCCGCCTGAGCGGTGGCCGCCAGGTCGATTCGTACCGCAACTACGTGCGTGAAGACAACTTCTGGACGCCGCATGTGGCCAACCTCCAGGTGTTTGAGGTGCCAGGCACCCATGACAACATGGTGTTGGAGCCCAACGTGCGGGTTCTCGTGTCACTGCTCAGGCGTGTCATTGACGGAATTGAAAAAGGCAACACCCATGAGTGACCACAAGAACCTCTACCAACTCGGCGAAACGCCGCCCCAGGGCCACGTGCCCGACAAGATGTACGCGAGCGTCATCCGCAGCGAACGTTACGGCCAGCCGCGAGACGCCTTCCAGATCGAAGTGGTCGACGTGCCC
>JBKJJF010000232.1:0-7919 GCA_046598195.1 Rhizobacter sp.
ATGCCCGCGCTGGTGCTGCCGATGGCCGCAAAGCCTTCTTCGGCCAGGATCACGGCGCTGCCGGCGTCCCAGGCGTTGGGCATCACGAAGCCGCGCTCGGCCTGGTGCAGCTTGAGGAAGGCGCTGCACTGGGCGGCATGGATGGGGTGGGTCACGAGGTGTCTCCTGGGCGTTGAGCGGAGCGCCATCGTGCACGCTGCAACATGGTGCGTCAAACGCATAGTTCTTCTAAGATCGATCATCTTTTTGCATGGGTCGCGCGGCGATGGATTCAGAAGCCCTGGGGACATTTCTGGCGGTGCACCGGCGAGGCGGTGTGTCGGCAGCGGCCAGCGCCCTCTCACGCACCCAGTCGGCCATCAGCCGGCGCCTGGCCTTGCTCGAGCGCGAGCTGGGCGCACCCTTGTTCGAGCGCATCGGCCGCGGGCTGGTGTTGAGCGAGCTGGGCGCGGCGCTGCTGCCCTATGCCGAACGTGTGGCGGCGGCCATCGGGGACGCCGAGGCCGCCGTTGACGAGGCACGCTCCGGAAACTCCGGTACCGTGCAGATGGCGACCGTGGGCACGCTGGCCAACGCGCCCCTCACCAATGCACTCCACCGCGCCAAGGGCCGGCACCCAACGCTCGACGTCCGCCTGCAAACCGCCACCAGCGCCGAGGTCAGCGCAAAGGTGCGCTCGGGCGAGGTGACCGTCGGCCTGCGCTACTTCGAAGACGCATCGCCCGACCTCGACTGCCGCGTGGTGCAGCAAGAGCATCTTGTTGTGGTGTGTGCCGCAGCGCATCGCTTCGCGGGCAAGCGCCTGAAGTCCCTGGCCCAGCTCGCACCAGAGCGCTGGCTCGCGTTCCCGGTGCAAGAGCGGCGTGGCGAGGCCTTTGCGGCCAGCGTTTTCGCGCAGTTTTTGACGCGAGGCATCGAGCGCATCGACTGGGTGGCCATCGATGGCCTCACGGCGCAGAAGCGCCTGGTCGAAGCCGGCTTCGGGCTGGCGCTGCTGCAGACGAGCGCCATTGAAGAAGAGCTCGCGCGTGGCAGTCTCGCCGTCATCCGGGTGGGCGACCTCAGCGTGTCCATCCCCGTCGCGCGCATCGTGCGCCGCGGCGGCCACCTGAGCGGAGGTGCACAGGCTTTGCTCAAGGAGCTGGAGCGCACCCCGATGCGAGCGCCAAACATCCGGCACACTCGCGCTCAAACCAGACGCCCATGAAAGCACGACCCAACCCCAAACCCCACGTGCTGATCATCGGCTGCGGCTTCGGTGGCCTCGAAGCCGTGCGCGCGCTGTCCAAGGCCAAGGTCAACATCACCCTGATCGACCGCACCAACCACCACCTGTTCCAGCCGCTGCTCTACCAGGTGGCGACTGCCGGTTTGAGTGCACCGGCAATCTCGGCGCCCATTCGCCACATCTTGCGCAAAGAGATGCGGCGCGGCAACCTGACCGTGCTGCAGGCCGAGGCGACGGGCATTGACGCGGCCGACAAGTCGGTCATGCTCGACGACGGTGAGCGCATCGACTACGACCACCTCATCGTGGCCGCTGGCGCCACCCCCGCCTACTTTGGCCACGACGACTGGGCGCCGCACGCACACGGCCTGAAGACGCTGGCCGATGCCTTTCGCATCCGCGCCCGCGTGATCGGTGCCTTCGAGCGCGCCGAGCGTTGCGCCGACCCGATCGAGCGTGCCACCTGGATGAGCTTTGTCGTGGTGGGTGCGGGCCCCACCGGCGTGGAGATGGCGGGCACGCTGAGCGAGATCGCGCAGCACACGTTGTCACGCGAGTTCCGCCACATCGACACCAAACACGCGCACGTTGTGTTGCTCGAAGGCTCTGACCGCGTGCTGGGCAGTTTCGTGCCCGAGCTGCAGCAGCGCGCCCGCGAGCAGCTCAAGCGCCTGCGGGTGGACGTGCGCACCGGCTGCAAGGTGATGGTCATCAACGACATGGGCGTGAGCTACGGCTCGCGCGAAGGCGACATCGACCTGGTGCACCACGTGCCCACCCACACCGTGATCTGGGCCGCCGGTGTGACCGGCTCGCCGCTCGGGCGCACGCTCGCCGCCAGCGCCGAGGCCATGCTCGACCGCACCGGCCGGCTGGTGGTGGGCCCCGACCTGAGCCTGCCCGGCCACCCCGAGATCAGCGTCATCGGCGACCTGGCCGCAGCGCAAAGCCACGGCCCCGGTGGCCCCAAACCCGTGCCCGGCGTGAGCCCGGCCGCCAAGCAGATGGGCCGGCTGGCGGCGGCCAACTTGCTGCGCCGCTTAAAGGGTGAAGCGCCTGTCGCCTTTCGCTACCGCGACTACGGCAACCTGGCCACCATCGGCCGGCGTGCAGCGGTGGTCGACCTGGCGGTGCCGGTGTTCGGTGCGCTGCGCTTCTCGGGCTTTTTTGCGTGGCTGTTCTGGCTCTTCGCGCACATCTACTTTTTGATCGGCTTTCGCAACCGGCTGGTGGTGATGATCGACTGGGCCTGGTCGTATTTCAGCTTCGAGCGGCATGCGCGCGTGGTGGCCGAGCCAGCGTGGGCCGAGGCGCAGCCCACCCAGCCCCCGTTGCTCGACAACCCCGACACGCAGCCGCTGGCCTGAAGCCGCGCCGAGTCGGCAAGGCTCCTAGAATGAAACGACCCTGACCCACTGCACGCCGGCAAGCCCCACACGGGCCCACCGCGCGGCACCACCGGACCACCACCCATGGACACCCGCACCTCCCCCATTCGCCTGCGCCTCGAACGGGTGCGCGACGCGCTCCAACAGCAGCAACTCGCCGCCGTGCTGGTGCCCTCCAGCGACCCGCATCTGTCTGAATACCTGCCCGAACGTTGGCAAGGGCGGCAGTGGCTCTCAGGCTTCACCGGCTCGATGGCCACGCTGGTGATCACGCTGGATGAAGCTGCCCTGTTTGCCGACAGCCGCTACTGGGTACAGGCCGAAGCCGAGATCGCGGGCACGGGCATTGACCTGGTGAAAATCCCCACCGGCACCGCCAGCCACCACCTCGACTGGTTGGCCACGCACGTGAGCGCCGGCCAGACCGTGGGGGTCGATGGCAGCGTGCTCGGCCTGGCCTCGGCGCAAGCCCTGCAGGCCACGCTGGCGAAAGCCGGCGTGAAGCTGCGCACCGATTTCGACGTGCTCGACGCCGTGTGGCCCGAGCGCCCCGGCCTGCCCGATGCGCCGGTCTACGAACACCTGGCACCGCATGCGCCGCTGTCGCGCGCCACCAAGCTGACCCAGGTGCGCGAGGCCATGGCGCGCTCGGGTGCCACGCTGCACTTTGTGTCGACCGTTGACGACATCGCCTGGCTGTTCAACCTGCGCGGCTCCGACGTCAGCTACAACCCCGTCTTTCTGGCCCACGCACTGATTCACCTGCACGGCGCCACACTCTTCGTGGCCGAGGGCAAGGTGCCGGCCGCCGTGCAGAAGGCACTCGCCGTGGATGGCGTGCAGCTCGCGCCCTATGCCCAGACGGCCAGCGCGCTCAAGGCCTTGGGTGAAAAAGACGTGCTGCTGATCGACCCGCGCCGTGTCACGCTCGGCCTGCGCCAAAACGTGGCCACGGGAGTGCGCGTGGTCGAGGCCATCAACCCCAGCACCTTGTTCAAGAGCCGCAAGAGCAGCGCCGAAGCCGCTCACATTCGTGAGGCCATGGCGCAAGACGGTGCGGCCATGTGCGAGTTCTACGCCTGGTTCGAGCAAGCCTTGGGCAAGGAGCGCATCACCGAGTTGACGGTCGATGAGCGCCTGAGCGCCGCGCGCGCCAAACGCCCCGGTTTTGTGGGCCTGAGCTTCAACACCATCGCCGGCTACAACGCCAACGGCGCGATGCCGCACTACCGCGCGACACCCGAATCGCACGCTGTGATCGAAGCGAAACCAGGCGAAGGGGGTTTGCTGCTGATCGACAGTGGTGGCCAGTACCTCGGTGGCACCACCGACATCACCCGCGTCTGGCCCATCGGCAACATCACCCCCGCACACCAGCGCGACTACACCCTGGTGCTCAAGGGCACGATCGCGCTCAGCCGCACGCGATTCCCGCGCGGCACGCTCTCGCCCATGGTTGACGCCATTGCCCGCGCGCCGCTCTGGGAGCAAGGCCTCGACTACGGCCACGGCACCGGCCATGGCGTGGGCTACTTCCTCAACGTGCACGAGGGGCCACAAAGCATCTCCAAAGCGACCCCCGAGCCACACATGGCGATGGAGCCGGGCATGGTCACCAGCATCGAGCCTGGCCTGTACCGGCCCGGGCAGTGGGGCATTCGCATCGAGAACCTGGTGCTCAACGTGCCGGCCGACACGCCGGAGGGCGGCGCCTTCGGCGAGTTCCTCGAATTCGAGACGCTGACGCTGTGCCCGATCGACACACGGTGCATCGACCGCAGCCTGCTGCGCACCGATGAGGTCGATTGGCTCAACCGTTACCACGTGACGGTGCGTGAGCGCCTGGCGCCCCTGGTGAGCGGCGATGCGCTGGCCTGGCTGACCGAGCGCACCCAGGCGATCTGAGGAACTGACGATCGGCCGCCAACGCGGCCCATGCCGCGTTTTCCGCAGGCCGTCGCAATCCGGTGGGCAAGGCAGGTGCGCCTGCCTAGAGTTCACTCCAACGCAACACACACAAGCACTTGGAGCCCACCATGATCGAACGTTTTATCGCCCCCGCCCTCACCTTCACCGTGCTGATCGGCGGCCACCTCGCCATCGCGATGGCGATGTTCAGCTCGCCAGCCCCGGTGCAGCCGACAGAACAAGTCGCAAAAGCCCCGGTGATGCAGCTCGAGCGCGTCGTCGTCACCGGCAAGCGCGCTTCTTGATTTTTTTCTGGACGGCGCAGCGCGGAGCCGGCGACCCCGGTGAACCGCTCGCACTTCCAGACCTCCTGTTGGCGACACGGCGCACGCCCTGTCGCCTTTTTTATAGGCCGCGTGCGGAGCACGTGTGGCGGCCCACGCTGCAGTTCACCCCAGGCCCTTGGCGAGCCGGGTCGAAGCCGGGCTGCAGCTCTTACAAATGTAGTGACTGAACTACGTCAACTACCTCGGCCCAACCGGTACCCGACACCTACACTGCGCGCCGTTCCCTCCACCGCCGCCGGGCTTGCCGGCGCCACAGCGCCTCCATGTTTCGCCTGTCGTACCCGCTCGCCAGCCTGCTCTGCAGCATCAGCCTTGCCGCATGCGGCGGCGGCAACTCCAGCCCGCCACCACCCACACCTGTCACCGTGGACACCTCCGCCATCACACCCCAAGACCCCGGCAGCGGCTTGCCGGCGCAATGGCAGCGCCGCGCGACCTTCATGCAGATCTTTGTGCGCAGCTACCGCGACGCCAACGGCGACGGCATCGGTGACCTCAAGGGTGTGACACAAAGCCTCGACTACCTGCAAAGCCTGGGTGTCGGCGGCATCTGGCTGATGCCCATCACCCCCAGTCAGGACCACGACCACGGCTACGCCGTCACCGACTACCGCGGCATCGAGAGCGCCTACGGCAACCTGACCGACCTCGACGAGCTGCTGGCCGAAGCGCACACGCGCGGCATCGGCGTGATCCTCGACTACGTGATGAACCACAGCGCCGCGGCGCACCCGCTGTTCGTCAACAGCAGCTCTGCCACCAGCGCCGCCTACCGCGACTGGTACGTGTGGTCGGCCGGCAAACCCACGGGCTGGTCGATCTACGGCAACGACCCCTGGTACCCGGGCAACGCTGGCCACTACTTCGCCGGCTTCTGGAGCGGCATGCCCGACTTCAACCTGCGCCACACGCCGGTGCTTGATTTCCACCGCAACAACCTGCGCTTCTGGCTCAACCGCGGCGTTGACGGTTTCCGCTTCGACGCGGTCGGCAACCTGATCGAGAACGGCCCCAACGCCTGGGAAGTGCAGCCCGAAAACTACCCGCTGATGGCCGGCATGGCCGCGCTGATCGGCGGCTACCAACACCGCTACACCGTGTGCGAAGCACCAGCCGACCCGCAGGGTTTCACCACCGCCTGCGGCAGCGCCTTTGCGTTCGACATCAACAAGCAGCTGGTGGGTGCCGCGATGGGCGCGCCCAGCTCGATCCGTGCGGTGGCCGATTACTTCAAGACCGCACCAGACAGCCTGGCCACCATGCTGTCGAACCACGACGGTTTCGCTGGCGCACGCCCCTTCGACCAGCTGCGCGGCGACTCGGCCGGCTTGCGCCTCGCCGCCGCCAGCCTGCTCACGCTGCCCGGCATTCCCTTCATCTACTACGGCGAAGAATTCGGCATGGGCGCAGGGCGCGGCCTGAGCGGTGACCCTGCCCTGCGCTCGCCGATGAGCTGGACGGCCGACACCCAGCGCGCCGGCTTCACCAGCGGCACGCCCTACCGCGCGCTGGCCGCCAACGTGGCCACGCACAACGCCGCGGCCGCACAAGCCGACGCCAACTCGCTGTGGCACACCTACCGCACGCTGGTCCAGCTGCGCCGCAGCACCGACGCGCTGGCCATCGGCAGCTATGAGCAGGCCACAGTGCAAGGCAACGCACTCAGCTTCGTGCGGCGCAGCGGCAGCAGCCGGGTGGTGGTGGCGCTGAACTACGGTGTTGCATCGACCACGGTGGTGGTGAACGGTTTGCCGGCCGGCGCCAGCCTGCAGGCGCTGTGGCCCGCCACCGCCGCAGCCGCTTCGGCCGATGGCAATGGGCAAGCGACCCTCACCCTGGGTGCACGCTCGGCGGTGGTCTACGGCTACTGAAATCGCGCATCATCACTCTCTCCAAAGCCCGATGGACGTCGTCAGCCTGTGCCAGCATCGAGCCAAATTCGGAGTTGTGGCAAGCTGCTCGAACCACCGGGCTCAGGCCCTAGGAGATACCCATGACCATCACGCTTGAAACCCTCCAGGCTGAGGTATTGCGCCTATCACCGGCCGACAGAGCCAGGTTGCTTGATCGCCTGATCGCAAGCCTGGACGTTGACGCTGGCGCTGAAGCTGCGTGGGACAAGCTGGCCGACGAGCGCGAACAAGAGCTTGCAGTTGGCGGCGTGGCCGCCGTGCCGCTTGACGTTGCCATCGCAAGGCTGGAAGCCCGTTTCCCTGGATGAAAGTATCTCTTCACCCAGCAGCAGAACAAGACATCCAAGAAGCTGCCGCCTTCTACGAACGGGAAGGCACGCCCACAGTGGCTGCCCGTTTCGTTGCCGAGTTCAAGCGGCTCGCAACCTTGCTCCTTGAGCATCCAGAAATCGGCTCGCCGCGTTCAGATGGCCGGCGCGGCTTCTCCATGAGCGTCTTTCCTTACACCGTCATCTATCGCGCAAGCGCCGACGAAGTCAAGATCCTCGTTGTCAAACATGACAGCAAGCGCCCGGGGTTTGGCGCAAAACGCGCGTAGCCGCAGGGCCACCCGACGCCCAACCTTTCAATCGAGAGGACGATCCGCCCCGGTAAGCCGGGTCGAGCCTCTCATGTCAATATTCGACGTTATAGGCCACCATGCAAAAACGCGAAGCCCCGACGCCCGACACGACATTCCCCGGCGGCTCGAAATCCCGAGTCAACCGAGCGGGAGAGAACGTACGAAACGGAATGGAGACGCCTGACGATCTGGCGGTCGTTGAGGAATGGCGGGCTGCGCACAGAGCTGTACTGAACACATTTCAAGCAATCCTGAGAGAGCGCGCACGGGGGAAGGGCATAGCCGTCGCTCAAAGGCACAAGCGGAAACGCACAGTATTCGACAAGCTGCAACGTCTTCCGTCTATGAACTTATCGAGAATGGACGATGTGGCAGGTTGCCGCCTCATCTTTAAGTCAGTAAAGGAACTGCACGCGTTCCGCAAGAAATTCCATGCTGCCCGATTCCGTCACAAGCGTCGCCATACGGGCGACGATGACAAGTACGACTACATAAAACGCCCAAAGCCCACCG
>JBKJJF010000249.1:0-4053 GCA_046598195.1 Rhizobacter sp.
TCGCTGCCCACCACGGCGCGCATCCAACTGCTGGCCGAACCGGGCCTCGACGGCAACCTGTTCAACACGCTGCAGGCCGAACTCGCCGGCACCGCAGGCGAGCTGAAGGCTCGCACCGCGCTGGCCGAAACCGACGCACCACCACCACCGCCCCACGCTTCGATGCAAGCCCTGGTGCACGCCGAACGGTTTGGCAACCGTGGCCCACGGCCGAGCGCCGTGCAGCAGAACGTGCCGGCTTGGCTGGTGTTCGGCATGTTCTTCGTGATCGCCTCGTTGTCCAGCCTGGTGGTGGCCGAGCGCAGCAGCGGCACACTCGCGCGCCTGCACAGCCTGGGTGTGCCGCGCAGCGTGCTGCTGGCCTCCAAAGCCTTGCCCTACCTCGGGGTCAACGCCTTGCAGGCGGCGCTGATGCTCGCCGTGGGTGTGTGGCTGATGCCGCTGCTTGGTGGCGACGCCTTGTCGCTCGCCGGCATTCACTGGGGCGCGCTGCTAACCGCCTTGTTCGCCATTGGCCTGGCCGCCGTGAGCATGGCCCTGGCGCTGGCCTGCGCCGTGCGCACCCACGCACAAGCGGCCGCCATCGGGCCGATTGCCAATGTGCTGATGGCCGCCATTGGCGGCATCATGGTGCCCAAGTTCGTGATGCCCGCCACGATGCAACAACTGGCTGAACTTTCGCCCATGAATTGGGGGCTGGAGGCGCTGCTCAACGTGCTGCTGCGCGGCGGTGACGTGGCAAGCACCCTGCCCCACGTGCTGCGCCTGGTCGGCTTTGCCGCGCTGATGGTCGTGATCGCCCTGCTGCTGTTTCAACGCCCTGCCCGATGACCTCGTGATGACCTCTCCCACACTGATCGCCGAACTCAAAGCCCTGGTGCTCGAAGCCGCCGAAAAAACCGAGCCCGAAGGTGGCCTGACCGACGACGAATCGCTGTTCGGCCCCGAGTCGCGCTTGGCGCTCGACTCGCTCGATGCGCTGCAGGTGTCGATGGCGATTCAAACGCGTTACGGCCTGCGCATGCCCGACAGCAAAGACACACGGCGCGCGCTGACCTCCGTTGCGCACCTGGCGCAGCACCTGGCGCAGCACTTGGCACTTCACGGCAAGGCATGAACCAGGTCTACCTGGCGGGCCGTGGCCTCGCGTCGGCGCTGGGGCCCGATGTGGCGAGCGCCCTCGTCGCGCTCGCCCAGGGTGGTGTGCCACCCCAACGCTTCGAGCTGGCCGACGGTTCAGCCTGGCCGCTCTACACGATGGCCGACGACGAGCCCGATTGGCCCACCCGCACCCGCCGCATCACGCAGCGTGTGGCAGCCGAGAGTGGTGCACTCACCGGCCCACGCAGCGGCCCGCTCTTTGTCGCCTCGTCGTCGCTTGACATCGGCTGGCTCGAACAGAGCCACAACTTCGAGCGTGACTACCAGCAGTTCGCCGAGACGGTGGCGAGCTGGCTCGACTGGCGCGGCCCGGTGTTCACCGTGTCCACCGCCTGCACCTCGGCGCTCAACGCCGTGCTCAGCGCGCGCACGCTGATCGGAAGCGGCCAGGCCGAGCACGCCTTGGTGTTGGGGATGGAGCTGCGCAACCGCGTCACCGTGGGCGGCTTCGGCGGCATGCAGCTGCTCAGTGCCACCGGCGCCCTGCCCTTTGGCGAGGCGCGCAACGGCCTGGTGCTGGGCGAAGCGGTCGCCGCGCTGCACCTGTCGTCAACCCCCTCGCGCTGGCGCCTGGCCGGCGGTGCCAATGTGGTCGACGGGCGCGACCCGGCGGGCACAGTACCCAGCGCCGTCATCGCAATGTGCCAGCAGGCGCTTGCGAGCAGTGGCCTGCAAGCGAGCGACATCGCGCTCATCAAGCCGCAAGCAGCGGGCGGGGTGCGCAACGACGCCACCGAAGCGCAAGCGCTGCGCGAGGTCTTTGTTTCGCTGCCGCCGCTGGTGTCGTTCAAGGCTTCGATTGGCCACACACTGGGCGCGTCGGGCGCGGCCGAGCTGGCCTTGCTCACCGCCTGCCTCGAATCGGGCGTGTGGCCGCGCATTGACTACGCACAAGACGGCACGCTCAAGGCCACGCTGTCGCAGCAGGCGCCACAGCATGCACGTCATGTGCTGGCAAGCATCCTCGGGTTTGGGGGCGGCCACACCGCCGTGGTGTTGGAGGACTGCGCGGCATGACGGCCTGGCGCACGCTCGCTCACGTGGTGATCGACCCCTTGCCCACCGATTGGCGCGATCAACTCGCCAAGCGCCTGGGCCAGCGCCCGCGCCGCATCGGCCCCTGGGCCGAGCTGGCGTTGTACGGCGCGCGCTTGTGCCTTGATGCCGCCCAAGAAGCCGCCCTGCCCGCAAGCGTTCAGCTGCGTGTGGCCAGCTTGAACGGCCCGGTGAGCGCCACCCGTGCGGTGGCCGAACAAGCCGTCGCCGGCCTGCCCCTGCCTTTCAGCTTCATGCAAAGCCAACCCAGCCAGATGCTGGCCGCGCTGAGCCAACACCTCGCGTGGCAAGGCGATGCACGTTTTACGCTGTGCCGAGACCCACAGGCCGTGCTGCAACTCGCCCAGGCCGAATGTGGCGCGGGCGGGCTGTTGATCGGCTGGGTTGAAGACGGCCGGCGTTCGGAGTGGTGGCGGCTCGCGCCCCCACCCTGAGCGGGTCGCTCAGCCCTTGGTGCTGACCAGCAACTTGTTGTCGACCGACTTCACGCCATCCACCTTGGAAGCCAGCGTGGTGGCACGCTCGCGGGCCATGGTGTTGGGCGCTGTGCCTTGCAGCAGCACGCGGCCGCTCACGGTGTCGACATTGATGCGCAGTGCGCTCAGCTCGGCGTCGCGTGCCAGCTCGGCATTCACCGAGGTGGTGATCGCGGCGTCTTTCATCTTGTCGCCCACGGCGTCGGCAGCGCGGCTCATGCCCTGCTGGGCTTCGCGCGATTCCTGCTTCATGTCGCTCTTGATCTCGGCAGCCTTTTGTTCGGCGCCCGAAACGGTGGAGTCGAGCTTCTGGCCCGCCGTGCGGTTGTCGTCATTACGCTGGCAGGCGCCGAGCGCGAGAGTGACCGCAATGGCACACAGCGTGGTGGTCGTGGTCTTGATTGTCGTCATGGTGTGGTTCCTTCACTTCATCGGCCATGCGTCGGTGGGGGCCAATCCCGCACTCAGGCAACGCAGGCCTTGAAGACACTTTAGGAACCGCCGGCCACGGTCACCATCGGCCGGCGCCGCACCGGCGTGTAGGAAATGGCTGGCCTGGGCCCCGCCGGGGTGGGCTCAGCGCAGGTCACCAGCCAGGCTGGCCAGGGTCTCGGCGCTGATCTGCACATGCGCAGGGTAGTGCGTGTGGTCACAGCCCAGCTTCACCTGCGCGCCGGCTCGCACGGCCTCGCGCGCGGCTTTGGTGAACTCAAAACGCACGAAGTGCACCGCCGAGGTCTTCTCGTCGGTTTCGCGGTCGAGGTCTTCGTCGGCGATGGCATAGATGCGCGGGTGGCCTTCAACCTCAACAAACATACGGTCTTCGACCCCGATCAGGCGCGCCAGCTCACGCCTTCGCTCATGCACGTCGGGGTATTCGATCAACACGGTGGCCTTCCAGTTGCTGCCATCAGGCACCAGCGCGGCGTAGGCCTCGATCTCGCTCTGGATGCCCTCTTCTTCGAATATTTTCTCGATGTGCAGCATCTCCTGGATCTGCCGGCGAATCGTCATCTCGTCTTCAAACTGCACCGTGATGTGCTCGCCCAAGGCCACACTGCGCAGCTTGCGGTGGCCGATGAACGCGCGGGTGTGTTCTTTGCGGATCTTGGCGTAGGCCTGCAGGCTCATCAGGCTGTCGGGGGTGATGGTGGTCATGTCCGTGCTTCCTTCAAAGTCCATACGCAATGCGCACCAGACTCAGCGGGTGCGCAAGCTTCGCCGCAGGCGCACCTTGCTGCGCCATGCCCTGTGCGATGTGGTGGCCGGCGAGCTGGCAGTCGGAGCTGATGTAGTCGGGCTCGTCTTTCGCCATCATCTTGAACACCGGCTTGCCGATCTTCATCGCGATCGGGTGGGT
>JBKJJF010000288.1:0-17488 GCA_046598195.1 Rhizobacter sp.
AAACTAAACCTGAGCAGGCTGGCAACGCCAGGGCCATGCTCCCCGGTCGTTCGACCCTTTGGTTTGTTTGCGCGCGATGAACATGCAAAAAGTGTAGCAGCAGCCCGCCGGCTGTCGGCTCACCTGCGCGTACCCGGGAAATCATCACAGACAAACGTGTGACAAATCGTCACAATCTTCCTTTGACTGGCCACGCGTCGTGTGACGTTTTGTCGTTGTGTTGTGGAGAATCTCGTGATTCGACGTTTGATTTCTCTCTCGATTGCCACTGTGCTGCTGGGCGCCGTCACTCTGGCCCAGGCCCAGACCACTGAGGTCGCCAGCGTGAAATATGAAGCGGGCCTGCAGGTGGCCAACACCCCGCTGGTGCTCAACGGCGCGGGCATCCGCTACAAGGCGATCTTCAAGGTCTACACCGCTGGCCTGTACCTGACGAAAAAAGCCACCACCACCGAGGCCGTGCTGGCCACCCCAGGCCCCAAGCGGCTTCATATCGTGATGCTGCGCGATATCAACGCCAGCGAGCTGGGCAAGCTCTTCACCCGCGGCATGCAAGACAACTCCCCACGCGATGAGTTCTCCAAGTCGATCCCCGGCACGCTGAAGATGAGCGACCTGTTTTTCGTCAAGAAGAAGCTCAATGCTGGCGAGTCCTTTTCGATCGATTGGACGCCCGGCGTCGGCACCATGATCTCGATCAACGGCAAGCCCTCCATCGAACCCATCAAGGAGCCCGAGTTCTTTTCGGCGCTGCTGAAGATCTGGCTTGGCACATCGCCGGCCGACTCGATGCTGAAAGACGCGTTGCTGGGCAACAACTGATTCAGACGAGATCGTCGAGCCGGTCGATGACACCCTCGGCGTCGACGCCGCTGACGGGCTCACCGTGGTTGTAGCCGTAACTCACCAACACCACCGGGCAGCCGGCCGCACGTGCGGCACGTGCGTCGTTGCTGGAGTCGCCGATCATCAGCGTCTGCGCAGGTGAAAAGCCCAGTGCTTCGCAGGTCTTGATCAGCGGCAGCGGGTCGGGTTTCTTGCGCTCGAAAGCGTCGCCACCAAACACCTGTTCGAAGTAACTGTCGAGGCCCTTTTTTTGCAGCAACGGGCGGGCGAATGCGGTGGGTTTGTTGGTCAGGCACGCGAGCTTGAAGCCGCGCCGGCGCAAGGCCTGCAGACCCTCCAGCACTCCGGGGTAGACGGCCGAGTGATCGCCGTTGATGCGCAGGTAGTGGCGCTGGTAGCGCGCCCAGGCGTCGTCGTACAGCCCCGCGTCGCCACCCACATGGGCCAGCGTGCTGCGAATCAAGTGCTCCGAGCCTTTGCCGACCGTGTGTTCAATGAAGCCTCGGTCGACACGGCGCAAACCCAGCTCGGCCAGCATCGTGTTGAGGGCCACCTCAAAGTCGCCCACGGTGTCGACCATGGTGCCGTCGAGGTCGACGATGGCGGCCACGACGCCATTCGGAAAGCGCATCGCAAGCCGCCTCAGCCGCCCAGCTGCACGCGCATCGCGTCGATCACGCTCTTGTAGTCTGGCTTGCCGAAGATCGCACTGCCGGCCACAAAGGTGTCAGCACCAGCCTCGGCCACCTGGCGGATGTTGTCGACCTTGATGCCACCGTCGACCTCAAGCCGAATGTCGCGCCCGCTCCGGTCGATGATCTTGCGTGCCTGCTCGATCTTCTTCAGCGCCGCCGGGATGAAGCTCTGCCCGCCAAAGCCGGGGTTGACGCTCATGATGAGGATGAGGTCAACCTTGTCGATCACCCACTCCAGCACATCGAGCGGCTGCGCCGGGTTGAACACCAGCCCGGCCTGCTTGCCCTCGCCCTTGATGACCTGCAGCGTGCGGTCCACATGGGTGCTCGCGTCGGGGTGAAAGCTCACCAGGTCGGCGCCCGCTTTGCAGAAGGCCTGCGCAAGCGCATCGACCGGCTGCACCATCAAGTGCACGTCGATCGGCACCTGGGTTCCGTCGGCACGCGCCGAGTGTTTGCGCAGCGCCTCGCAGATCATCGGCCCGAAGGTCAGGTTGGGCACGTAGTGGTTGTCCATCACGTCGAAGTGAATCCAGTCGGCGCCGGCGGCGATGACGCTCTTCACTTCGTCGCCCAGGCGGGCGAAGTCGGCCGACAAGATGCTGGGGGCGATGCGGTAGGTGGGCTTTGTCATCCAGCAATTCTAGGAGTCTCCCTAGAATGCGGCGCATGCCCAAGCCCGAATTCACCTGCAGCGTCAACGTGCGCCTCTTGCCCGAGCAATCGGAGCCGGACAACGGCGTTTATGCCTATGCGTACACGATCACCATCCGCAACACCGGCAGCCTCACCGCCCAGCTGATCGCCCGCCACTGGGTCGTCACCGACGCACGCGGCCACACCGAAGAGGTGCGCGGCCTGGCGGTGGTCGGCCAGCAACCGCTGCTCAAGCCGGGCGAACGCTTCGAGTACACCAGCTGGACCCGCATCGCCACGCCGCAAGGCAGCATGCGCGGCACCTTCTTCTGCATGACCGAAGAGGCGCAGCCCTTCGACGCGGTGGTGCCCGAGTTCGGCCTCTCACTGCCCTCCGCGCTGCATTGATGACGGCGGCCGGCAAAGCACTGCGGCCGCAAAACGCTGGCGCCTGGGACCTGAGCGCCCTGCTCAACGCCGCCGACGCCTCGGCCAGCCTGCCCGAGCGCCACCTGTGGCTGGTTCGCCTGCTCGAATGGCTGCGCCACGCCGCCGTGCCATTAGAGAACCAGCAAACACCCACGCCGCTGCTGCGCCTTCGCCACCTGCTCAATGTGCTGGAGCGGCACCCGGAGTACCGCACGCAGGTGTCGGCGCTGCTGGTGCGCTTTTGCCGCGAGGTCGACGTCGCCGGCCTGTTGGCCGACTTCGGCTTCGCGCCGCGCATGAACCTGGGCAGCGAGCTGGGCCAGCGCCTGCGGCTGCGCCTGCTGCCCGCCACCCCGGCCACCACCAACCTGGCCGAGCTGTTCAACCTGCTGTTCCCCGAGCCGGACGACGCCCTGTGGCTGGACCAGCTGGACGCCACCACCGCCGGGCGCATCACCAACTTGCTGCAACCCGCCGACGGCGCGCCAGCGCCCGACTGGCGCACGCCGTTCCTCGACGCGATGATGTTTTTGTCGAGCGCGGTGCGCGCTGCTGGCTTCTCACCCCAGCTGCGTGAGCGCATGAGCCCCGAGCTGCTGGCCGATGCGCCGTTTCGCCAGCTCGCGCCGGTGGCCGAGCGGGTGCGTGAGCACGCGGTGTCGGGCGACCACGCGGCGCTGCTGCAAGAGGCGCAATACCTGCGTGCCCTGCTCGACAGCTGCCGCCGCTGCGCGCTCAGCGTCAACAACCACCTCGAAGAGCACGGCGTCTCGGTCGATGTGGTGTTCGAGGTCGATCAGCTGCTCAAGCGCAGCCACCGCATCGAGGAGCTGCTGGTCTGCGTGGTCAGCCCCGACCCAACGGCCGAGGTGGTCAAGCTCGTCGCGGCCCTGGTGCGCACCGCCGAAGAGCGGCGCAGCCTGCGGGCCCTCTTTGCCCACCACTACTCGCTGCTCGCGCGCAAGGTGGCCGAGCGCAGCGCCGAAACCGGCGAGCACTACATCACCCGCGACGCCGCTGCCTACCGCGCGATGTTGCGCGCGGCGGCCGGCGGCGGCGCGGTGGTCGCCGGCACCACCTTCCTCAAGTTTTTCATCCTGGCGATCGGCCTCACGGCCTTCTGGGGCGGCTTCTGGGCCGGCATCAACTACGCCGCGAGCTTTGTGCTGATCCACCTGCTGCACTTCACGTTGGCGACCAAACAACCAGCGATGACGGCGCCGGCCCTGGCCGACAAGCTCACCGACATGGGCAGTGACGAAGCAGTGGAAGGTTTTGTCGACGAAGTGACACACCTGATCCGCTCACAGGCGGCGGGCATTGCCGGCAACCTGGCCGTGGTGGCGCCGCTGGTGCTGGCGGTGCAGTTCGGCTGCCAGGCCCTCTTCGGCGCCACGCCCATCGGCACCCAAGACGCCGAACACGTGCTGCAAACGCTCACGCTGCTGGGCCCCACGCTCTTTTTCGCGGCCTTCACCGGCGTGCTGCTGTTTGCAAGCTCGATCATCGCGGGCTGGGTTGAAAACTGGTTCGTCTGGCACCGCATTGACAGCGCCATCGCCTGGAACCCACGCATCGTCGCCCGTCTGGGCTCGGCCCGTGCGCAGCGCTGGGCGGCCTACTGGCGCGCCAACATTTCGGGCTACGCGGCCAACATCTCGCTCGGGCTGATGCTGGGCATCGTGCCGGCGGTGTTGCTGTTTTTCGGTTTGCCGATCGAGGTGCGGCACGTCACGCTGTCGACCGGCCAATTGGCCGCGGCGGTCGGGGCACTGGGTTTCGACGTGCTCAAGAGCGGCCCGTTCTGGTGGTGCCTCGCCGCAGTGGTGTTCACCGGCCTGCTCAACCTGGGGGTGAGCTTCTTCCTGGCCTTCAAGGTGGCGCTGCGTTCGCGTGGCATCCGCCTCACTGACCGCAGCCGCATCTACCGGGCGATACGCCAGCGCCTGTGGCGAGCGCCGCTGTCGTTCATCTTGCCTCCCAAACCCTAGCGCTCGTCATCGTCTTGACGCCGCTCGCCGCCCTTGCGGCCCGAGAACATGGTCCACCACACGATCAACACCAACACCGCCAATGCGGCCAGCACTTCGAGCAACAGCAAACCCATGATGACTCTCTTGGTTGGTGCCAGCAGGGGGCTCCTGGCGGTGGCGATTTTAGGCCTGCTCTCCAGCTGCGCGAGCCCGCCCGCGCCTTACCCGAGCGCCCCGCCACCGCCGGTGGTAGACAAGCCCGCCACCCCGCCCGCTGCCACCGTGATGCAGCGCCCACGCGCACGCTGGGTCAACGCCGACTGGGCCGACCTGCCCGGCTGGGAGGCCGATGCCACCACCGAACTCTGGCCCGCCCTGCTGCGCGGCTGCGACAAGCCGCCGCTCGAATGGGCCCGCGTGTGCAGCGATGCGCGCACGCTGCCGCCGGCGTCGGACGCCTCGGCCCGCGCCTGGTTGCGCCAGCGGTTGCAGCCGTGGCGGGTGGAGTCAGCCGAAGGTTCGCCCGAGGGCTTGATCACCGGCTACTTCGAGCCGCTGATCGAGGCGCGGCGCGTGCCCCACGGCGCGTTTCGCCACGCGCTGTATGCCCCACCGGCCGACCTGGCAACACGCAAACCGTACTGGACACGCCAGCAGATCGACACCCTGGGTGCCGCCCAAACCTCTTTGCAAGGCCGGGCCATCGCCTACGTGGCCGACCCGCTCGACGCGCTGATCCTGCAGATCCAGGGCTCAGGTCGCTTGAACCTCACCGAAGCCAATGGCCGGCGCTTGCTGGTGCGGGTGGCGTTTGCGGGCCACAACGACCTGCCCTACAAATCGGTGGGCAAGTGGCTGATCGAACAAGGCCAGCTGCGCCCGGAGCAAGCCTCGTGGCCAGCGATCAAGACCTGGGCCCGTGCCAACCCACGGCGAGTGAACGAGATGTTGTGGAGCAACCCGCGGTACGTATTCTTCCGCGAAGAGCCGCTGCCCGACCCCGCAGCGGGCCCGCGTGGCGCGCAAAACGTGCCGCTGACACCAGGGCGGTCGATTGCCGTCGATGCCCAAAGCGTGCCCTACGGCACGCTGGTCTGGCTGGACACGACCGAGCCACTGTCCAACACCCCCCTGCGCCGCCTGGTGATGGCGCAAGACACCGGCAGCGCCATCACCGGCGCCGTGCGCGCCGATTACTTCTGGGGCTGGGGCGACGTGGCCGAGCAACAGGCCGGCCGCATGAAGCAGCCGCTCAAAATGTGGGTCTTGTGGCCACGCTGACCAGCCGACGCGGCTGTCGCACCCGCGTGCGAGCAAAGCGAAACACCCCTCAAACAACGCCCGCGGCACCGGCTTTGCCGGGCCGCCAGGCGGCGCCCCTCGGGGGCTGAGAGCCTGAGGGAGAAGTGTCAGATCAGCGATTGCGCCAGGCGGACGATCAAGATCGACGCGGCAGCAAACGCCACCAGCACCCAGCCGGGCAGAAACCCGCGGGGGGCAGGGTGATGGCGATGACGGTGTTTGTCAGTCATGTGAGTTCCAGCTGCAAAACCGACCCGTTTGGGCGGTTATTGGCAGCTCCGGAGTGAGTTGGGGGCTGTCCTCCACCAGGTAGCGAGCTTCATGCCAGCTCAGTGGCGGTGGCGGCCGATGGGGCGGCCAAAGAACTCGATGTAGTGCGCCACGGCCTCGCCGTTGTTGCCGACCAGGCGCACGGCGTGGTGGATCTGCAGGTCTGGCACGTCGAGCAGCCACGACCAGCGCGCTACCTCAAGCGGGTCGGCGAGGTCGACTTGTGGGTAACTCGGCCCTTCGAGGGTGGTGCTTTGGTCGGGTTGCATGGCGTCGCGGTACATAGCGATGAGATGCCTGGTTTATCGGCCAATCGCCCCACCAACTTGAGCCTGCGGCCGGCAGGCCAGCGGGCCTCTCTCAGGCCACCACGGTGCGGTTGCGCCCGGCCGTCTTGGCGCGGTACATGGCGCGGTCGGCGCGCTCGATGATGGTGTCCATGCGGTCTTCGAGGTCGCACACGCCGATGCCGGCCGAGAAGGTCACCGCCAGCTGGGGCGCAATGTGCTCGAAGCTGCGTGCGGCCAGCTGGGTTCGCATGCGCTCCACACACACCAGCGCGTCGTCGGCCGAGGTGTTGGGCAGCATCAGCAAGAACTCTTCACCGCCCCAGCGCGCCAGCGCGTCGCCGGCGCGCAGGCCATGGGTGATCGCGTCGGCAAAGATTTGCAGCACCTGGTCGCCGGCTTGGTGGCCGCAGCCGTCGTTGATGCGCTTGAAGTGGTCGATGTCGATCAGCACCATGCTGATCGGGCTGCGGCTGCGGTGCTGGCGCGCGCGCTCGGCCATCATCAGCGCCGTCATGTGGCGGCGGTTCGACAAACCGGTGAGTTCGTCTTGCGTGGCCAGCAGGCGGTTTTGTGCGAGCGCACCTTCGAGCTGCGCCTTGTGCACGCGCAGCTTGGTGCGCATGGCGCTCAGCTTGCCGGCCAGCCAGCCGATGGTGGGCAGCACCAGCGCCACCAGCAAGAAGGTCAGCAGCTCCACCTGAGGCGGGAACTGAACGGGGTCGGTCATGACACACCAGGCCATGGTGAGCCCGAGCGCCACCACCGCCACCAAGGCAGTGCGGCGTGCCTGCGAAGGGGTGAGGGAAAACACGCCGAAAAACTGGCCGGTGAGCAGCAGCATCAGCATGGCGCCGCGGATCGGGCCCGCCACCGCATAAGCCGCGCTGCAGGCCAACACACAGTACAGGCCCTGCACCTGGGTCAGCGCCGGGTCGGCGGTGAAACGCAGGTTGCGCCCGCTGCGGATGACGGCATAAAACACCAGTGAAGCGCCGAGAACCGCGACGGTGAGCACCGCCGCAGGCAGCTGCTGGATCAAGCCCATCCAGACCCCCAGCCAGACGATGGCGCTCAAGCCGAGGTACAGCGAAGACGCCACGAGCGACTGGGTCACCCGCACACGCTGGTTTCGGTCGGCGCCCAGTACGGCGTCAACCCAGGGGGAAACTACGGCTCGATTCATGTCAGCTTCGTTATCGGCAGCGCTCGCAAGAGCTGAACGGTACCCCTTCACCGCCGCGTGCGAAAGCACACACCACACAAAATGCACCCCCTGACCCGGGGCTGCGGGCGTCAACTTCTGCCGACTTCGCGCGGGCTCGGCTGCGCGGTCGGCAAAGACCACAACCACAGCGCCACCATCAGGCAGCACACCCCCGGCACCCAGCGCCACGGCGAGGCGATCACCCACCAGGTGGCCAGCGAGCTGACCGCCATCATCACCGTGGCCAGTTGTTTGGCCCGCAAGGGCACGGCGCGGTTCTCACGCCAGTCACGCACCATCGGGCCAAAGCGCGGGTGCGCCAGCATCCACGCTTCCCAGCGTTGGCTGCCGCGCGAAAAACAGTAGGCCGCGAGCAGCACCAGCGGCGTGGTGGGCAAGAGCGGCAAGAAGATACCGACCACGCCCGCGAGCAGGCTCAGCCCACCGGCCAGCATCCACAAGGGGCGCTGCCAGCGTGTATGGAACTTGCTCTCTGGCGTGCGCGTCATGCCCCGATGCTAACGAGGCTTCCTCATGCCCCCCTCCACCACCTGTCTGCTCATTCGCGGTGGCCGGCGGCTCGATGCGGCCACGCGCAGCGCCCCGCTCACCGAGCTGCTGCTCACCGGCGGTGTCATCACCCAGCTCGGTGCGGTCGAGATGCTGCAACAGGGTTGCACCACTTGTGATGACTTGACCTTCGGCTTCCCGCTGGTCACGGTCGACGAGCTGATCGCCATTGGCCAGGCGTATGTGAATGCCGGCATGCGCGCCGTGGTGGCGCCCATGCTGCAAGACATTTCGTTCTACCAAGCGATCCCGGGTTTGTACGACGCGCTGCCCGAACACTTGCGTCAACAACTCGATGCGGGCCCGGGCGACACCGGCTTCATCCTGCGCCAGATGGAAGAAGCGGCGCCATAAGCATCGGAGGCTTGCGCTGGGCTTCGATACCTCAGCCCGAACGGAGATTTGGGGTGCCCGCCACCCAACAAGCGGCCACGAGTGAGGTGCACTTTCATATGCCGTTCGGGCTGCGTTTGTCGAAGCGGGCGCCGTGCTGTGCGCGCCCTTCGACAGGCTCAGGGCCGATGCCGGGCCCGGCATCGGCCCTGAGCCTGTCGAAGGGCGCGCACAGCACGGCGCCCGCTTCGACAAACGCAGCCCGAACGGCATATGAAAGTGCACCTCACTCGTGGCCGCTTGTTGGGTGGCGGGCACCCCAAATCTCCGTTCGGGCTGAGGTATCGAAGCCCAGCGCAAGCCTCCGATGCTTATGGCGCCGCTTCTTCCATCTGGCGCAGGATGAAGCCGGTGTCGCCCGGGCCCGCATCGAGTTGTTGACGCAAGTGTTCGGGCAGCGCGTCGTACAAACCCGGGATCGCTTGGTAGAACGAAATGTCTTGCAGCATGGGCGCCACCACGGCGCGCATGCCGGCATTCACATACGCCTGGCCAATGGCGATCAGCTCGTCGACCGTGACCAGCGGGAAGCCGAAGGTCAAGTCATCACAAGTGGTGCAACCCTGTTGCAGCATCTCGACCGCACCGAGCTGGGTGATGACACCGCCGGTGAGCAGCAGCTCGGTGAGCGGGGCGCTGCGCGTGGCCGCATCGAGCCGCCGGCCACCGCGAATGAGCAGACAGGTGGTGGAGGGGGGCATGAGGAAGCCTCGTTAGCATCGGGGCATGACGCGCACGCCAGAGAGCAAGTTCCATACACGCTGGCAGCGCCCCTTGTGGATGCTGGCCGGTGGGCTGAGCCTGCTCGCGGGCGTGGTCGGTATCTTCTTGCCGCTCTTGCCCACCACGCCGCTGGTGCTGCTCGCGGCCTACTGTTTTTCGCGCGGCAGCCAACGCTGGGAAGCGTGGATGCTGGCGCACCCGCGCTTTGGCCCGATGGTGCGTGACTGGCGTGAGAACCGCGCCGTGCCCTTGCGGGCCAAACAACTGGCCACGGTGATGATGGCGGTCAGCTCGCTGGCCACCTGGTGGGTGATCGCCTCGCCGTGGCGCTGGGTGCCGGGGGTGTGCTGCCTGATGGTGGCGCTGTGGTTGTGGTCTTTGCCGACCGCGCAGCCGAGCCCGCGCGAAGTCGGCAGAAGTTGACGCCCGCAGCCCCGGGTCAGGGGGTGCATTTTGTGTGGTGTGTGCTTTCGCACGCGGCGGTGAAGGGGTACCGTTCAGCTCTTGCGAGCGCTGCCGATAACGAAGCTGACATGAATCGAGCCGTAGTTTCCCCCTGGGTTGACGCCGTACTGGGCGCCGACCGAAACCAGCGTGTGCGGGTGACCCAGTCGCTCGTGGCGTCTTCGCTGTACCTCGGCTTGAGCGCCATCGTCTGGCTGGGGGTCTGGATGGGCTTGATCCAGCAGCTGCCTGCGGCGGTGCTCACCGTCGCGGTTCTCGGCGCTTCACTGGTGTTTTATGCCGTCATCCGCAGCGGGCGCAACCTGCGTTTCACCGCCGACCCGGCGCTGACCCAGGTGCAGGGCCTGTACTGTGTGTTGGCCTGCAGCGCGGCTTATGCGGTGGCGGGCCCGATCCGCGGCGCCATGCTGATGCTGCTGCTCACCGGCCAGTTTTTCGGCGTGTTTTCCCTCACCCCTTCGCAGGCACGCCGCACTGCCTTGGTGGCGGTGGTGGCGCTCGGGCTCACCATGGCCTGGTGTGTCATGACCGACCCCGTTCAGTTCCCGCCTCAGGTGGAGCTGCTGACCTTCTTGCTGGTGGCGCTGGTGCTGCCCACCATCGGCTGGCTGGCCGGCAAGCTGAGCGCCATGCGCACCAAGCTGCGCGTGCACAAGGCGCAGCTCGAAGGTGCGCTCGCACAAAACCGCCTGCTGGCCACGCAAGACGAACTCACCGGTTTGTCGAACCGCCGCCACATGACGGCGCTGATGATGGCCGAGCGCGCGCGCCAGCACCGCAGCCGCAGCCCGATCAGCATGGTGCTGATCGACATCGACCACTTCAAGCGCATCAACGACGGCTGCGGCCACCAAGCCGGCGACCAGGTGCTGCAAATCTTTGCCGACGCGATCACCCATGGCCTGCGCGCCGGCGACGCGCTGGCGCGCTGGGGCGGTGAAGAGTTCTTGCTGATGCTGCCCAACACCTCGGCCGACGACGCGCTGGTGTGTGTGGAGCGCATGCGAACCCAGCTGGCCGCACGCAGCTTCGAGCACATTGCGCCCCAGCTGGCGGTGACCTTCTCGGCCGGCATCGGCGTGTGCGACCTCGAAGACCGCATGGACACCATCATCGAGCGCGCCGACCGCGCCATGTACCGCGCCAAGACGGCCGGGCGCAACCGCACCGTGGTGGCCTGAGAGAGGCCCGCTGGCCTGCCGGCCGCAGGCTCAAGTTGGTGGGGCGATTGGCCGATAAACCAGGCATCTCATCGCTATGTACCGCGACGCCATGCAACCCGACCAAAGCACCACCCTCGAAGGGCCGAGTTACCCACAAGTCGACCTCGCCGACCCGCTTGAGGTAGCGCGCTGGTCGTGGCTGCTCGACGTGCCAGACCTGCAGATCCACCACGCCGTGCGCCTGGTCGGCAACAACGGCGAGGCCGTGGCGCACTACATCGAGTTCTTTGGCCGCCCCATCGGCCGCCACCGCCACTGAGCTGGCATGAAGCTCGCTACCTGGTGGAGGACAGCCCCCAACTCACTCCGGAGCTGCCAATAACCGCCCAAACGGGTCGGTTTTGCAGCTGGAACTCACATGACTGACAAACACCGTCATCGCCATCACCCTGCCCCCCGCGGGTTTCTGCCCGGCTGGGTGCTGGTGGCGTTTGCTGCCGCGTCGATCTTGATCGTCCGCCTGGCGCAATCGCTGATCTGACACTTCTCCCTCAGGCTCTCAGCCCCCGAGGGGCGCCGCCTGGCGGCCCGGCAAAGCCGGTGCCGCGGGCGTTGTTTGAGGGGTGTTTCGCTTTGCTCGCACGCGGGTGCGACAGCCGCGTCGGCTGGTCAGCGTGGCCACAAGACCCACATTTTGAGCGGCTGCTTCATGCGGCCGGCCTGTTGCTCGGCCACGTCGCCCCAGCCCCAGAAGTAATCGGCGCGCACGGCGCCGGTGATGGCGCTGCCGGTGTCTTGCGCCATCACCAGGCGGCGCAGGGGGGTGTTGGACAGTGGCTCGGTCGTGTCCAGCCAGACCAGCGTGCCGTAGGGCACGCTTTGGGCATCGACGGCAATCGACCGCCCTGGTGTCAGCGGCACGTTTTGCGCGCCACGCGGGCCCGCTGCGGGGTCGGGCAGCGGCTCTTCGCGGAAGAATACGTACCGCGGGTTGCTCCACAACATCTCGTTCACTCGCCGTGGGTTGGCACGGGCCCAGGTCTTGATCGCTGGCCACGAGGCTTGCTCCGGGCGCAGCTGGCCTTGTTCGATCAGCCACTTGCCCACCGATTTGTAGGGCAGGTCGTTGTGGCCCGCAAACGCCACCCGCACCAGCAAGCGCCGGCCATTGGCTTCGGTGAGGTTCAAGCGACCTGAGCCCTGGATCTGCAGGATCAGCGCGTCGAGCGGGTCGGCCACGTAGGCGATGGCCCGGCCTTGCAAAGAGGTTTGGGCGGCACCCAGGGTGTCGATCTGCTGGCGTGTCCAGTACGGTTTGCGTGTTGCCAGGTCGGCCGGTGGGGCATACAGCGCGTGGCGAAACGCGCCGTGGGGCACGCGCCGCGCCTCGATCAGCGGCTCGAAGTAGCCGGTGATCAAGCCCTCGGGCGAACCTTCGGCTGACTCCACCCGCCACGGCTGCAACCGCTGGCGCAACCAGGCGCGGGCCGAGGCGTCCGACGCCGGCGGCAGCGTGCGCGCATCGCTGCACACGCGGGCCCATTCGAGCGGCGGCTTGTCGCAGCCGCGCAGCAGGGCGGGCCAGAGTTCGGTGGTGGCATCGGCCTCCCAGCCGGGCAGGTCGGCCCAGTCGGCGTTGACCCAGCGTGCGCGTGGGCGCTGCATCACGGTGGCAGCGGGCGGGGTGGCGGGCTTGTCTACCACCGGCGGTGGCGGGGCGCTCGGGTAAGGCGCGGGCGGGCTCGCGCAGCTGGAGAGCAGGCCTAAAATCGCCACCGCCAGGAGCCCCCTGCTGGCACCAACCAAGAGAGTCATCATGGGTTTGCTGTTGCTCGAAGTGCTGGCCGCATTGGCGGTGTTGGTGTTGATCGTGTGGTGGACCATGTTCTCGGGCCGCAAGGGCGGCGAGCGGCGTCAAGACGATGACGAGCGCTAGGGTTTGGGAGGCAAGATGAACGACAGCGGCGCTCGCCACAGGCGCTGGCGTATCGCCCGGTAGATGCGGCTGCGGTCAGTGAGGCGGATGCCACGCGAACGCAGCGCCACCTTGAAGGCCAGGAAGAAGCTCACCCCCAGGTTGAGCAGGCCGGTGAACACCACTGCGGCGAGGCACCACCAGAACGGGCCGCTCTTGAGCACGTCGAAACCCAGTGCCCCGACCGCCGCGGCCAATTGGCCGGTCGACAGCGTGACGTGCCGCACCTCGATCGGCAAACCGAAAAACAGCAACACCGCCGGCACGATGCCCAGCATCAGCCCGAGCGAGATGTTGGCCGCGTAGCCCGAAATGTTGGCGCGCCAGTAGGCCGCCCAGCGCTGCGCACGGGCCGAGCCCAGACGGGCGACGATGCGTGGGTTCCAGGCGATGGCGCTGTCAATGCGGTGCCAGACGAACCAGTTTTCAACCCAGCCCGCGATGATCGAGCTTGCAAACAGCAGCACGCCGGTGAAGGCCGCGAAAAAGAGCGTGGGGCCCAGCAGCGTGAGCGTTTGCAGCACGTGTTCGGCGTCTTGGGTGCCGATGGGCGTGGCGCCGAAGAGGGCCTGGCAGCCGAACTGCACCGCCAGCACCAGCGGCGCCACCACGGCCAGGTTGCCGGCAATGCCCGCCGCCTGTGAGCGGATCAGGTGTGTCACTTCGTCGACAAAACCTTCCACTGCTTCGTCACTGCCCATGTCGGTGAGCTTGTCGGCCAGGGCCGGCGCCGTCATCGCTGGTTGTTTGGTCGCCAACGTGAAGTGCAGCAGGTGGATCAGCACAAAGCTCGCGGCGTAGTTGATGCCGGCCCAGAAGCCGCCCCAGAAGGCCGTGAGGCCGATCGCCAGGATGAAAAACTTGAGGAAGGTGGTGCCGGCGACCACCGCGCCGCCGCCGGCCGCCGCGCGCAACATCGCGCGGTAGGCAGCGGCGTCGCGGGTGATGTAGTGCTCGCCGGTTTCGGCGCTGCGCTCGGCCACCTTGCGCGCGAGCAGCGAGTAGTGGTGGGCAAAGAGGGCCCGCAGGCTGCGCCGCTCTTCGGCGGTGCGCACCAGGGCCGCGACGAGCTTGACCACCTCGGCCGTTGGGTCGGGGCTGACCACGCAGACCAGCAGCTCCTCGATGCGGTGGCTGCGCTTGAGCAGCTGATCGACCTCGAACACCACATCGACCGAGACGCCGTGCTCTTCGAGGTGGTTGTTGACGCTGAGCGCGCAGCGGCGGCAGCTGTCGAGCAGGGCACGCAGGTATTGCGCCTCTTGCAGCAGCGCCGCGTGGTCGCCCGACACCGCGTGCTCACGCACCCGCTCGGCCACCGGCGCGAGCTGGCGAAACGGCGCATCGGCCAGCAGCTCGGGGCTCATGCGCTCACGCAGCTGGGGTGAGAAGCCAGCAGCGCGCACCGCGCTCGACAAAAACATCATCGCGTCGAGGAACGGCGTGCGCCAGTCGGGCGCTGGCGCGCCGTCGGCGGGTTGCAGCAAGTTGGTGATGCGCCCGGCGGTGGTGGCGTCCAGCTGGTCCAGCCACAGGGCGTCGTCCGGCTCGGGGAACAGCAGGTTGAACAGCTCGGCCAGGTTGGTGGTGGCCGGGGTGGCGGGCAGCAGGCGCAGCCGCAGGCGCTGGCCCAGCTCGCTGCCCAGGTTCATGCGCGGCGCGAAGCCGAAGTCGGCCAACAGGCCGGCGACGTCGACCTCGCGGCAAAAGCGCACCAGCAGCGCCGACACCTGCGTGCGGTACTCCGGGTGCCGCTCCAGCACATTGAGCAGGTGGCGAAGGCGCAGCAGCGGCGTGGGTGTTTGCTGGTTCTCTAATGGCACGGCGGCGTGGCGCAGCCATTCGAGCAGGCGAACCAGCCACAGGTGGCGCTCGGGCAGGCTGGCCGAGGCGTCGGCGGCGTTGAGCAGGGCGCTCAGGTCCCAGGCGCCAGCGTTTTGCGGCCGCAGTGCTTTGCCGGCCGCCGTCATCAATGCAGCGCGGAGGGCAGTGAGAGGCCGAACTCGGGCACCACCGCGTCGAAGGGCTGCGCCTCTTCGGTCATGCAGAAGAAGGTGCCGCGCATGCTGCCTTGCGGCGTGGCGATGCGGGTCCAGCTGGTGTACTCGAAGCGTTCGCCCGGCTTGAGCAGCGGTTGCTGGCCGACCACCGCCAGGCCGCGCACCTCTTCGGTGTGGCCGCGTGCGTCGGTGACGACCCAGTGGCGGGCGATCAGCTGGGCGGTGAGGCTGCCGGTGTTGCGGATGGTGATCGTGTACGCATAGGCATAAACGCCGTTGTCCGGCTCCGATTGCTCGGGCAAGAGGCGCACGTTGACGCTGCAGGTGAATTCGGGCTTGGGCATGCGCCGCATTCTAGGGAGACTCCTAGAATTGCTGGATGACAAAGCCCACCTACCGCATCGCCCCCAGCATCTTGTCGGCCGACTTCGCCCGCCTGGGCGACGAAGTGAAGAGCGTCATCGCCGCCGGCGCCGACTGGATTCACTTCGACGTGATGGACAACCACTACGTGCCCAACCTGACCTTCGGGCCGATGATCTGCGAGGCGCTGCGCAAACACTCGGCGCGTGCCGACGGAACCCAGGTGCCGATCGACGTGCACTTGATGGTGCAGCCGGTCGATGCGCTTGCGCAGGCCTTCTGCAAAGCGGGCGCCGACCTGGTGAGCTTTCACCCCGACGCGAGCACCCATGTGGACCGCACGCTGCAGGTCATCAAGGGCGAGGGCAAGCAGGCCGGGCTGGTGTTCAACCCGGCGCAGCCGCTCGATGTGCTGGAGTGGGTGATCGACAAGGTTGACCTCATCCTCATCATGAGCGTCAACCCCGGCTTTGGCGGGCAGAGCTTCATCCCGGCGGCGCTGAAGAAGATCGAGCAGGCACGCAAGATCATCGACCGGAGCGGGCGCGACATTCGGCTTGAGGTCGACGGTGGCATCAAGGTCGACAACATCCGCCAGGTGGCCGAGGCTGGTGCTGACACCTTTGTGGCCGGCAGTGCGATCTTCGGCAAGCCAGACTACAAGAGCGTGATCGACGCGATGCGCGTGCAGCTGGGCGGCTGAGGCGGCTTGCGATGCGCTTTCCGAATGGCGTCGTGGCCGCCATCGTCGACCTCGACGGCACCATGGTCGACACCGTGGGCGACTTTGAGGTGGCCCTCAACACGATGCTGGCCGAGCTGGGTTTGCGCCGTGTCGACCGAGGCTTCATTGAACACACGGTCGGCAAAGGCTCGGAGCACTTGATTCGCAGCACGCTGGCCCATGTGGGTGGCGACGCGGGGCTGTACGACGACGCCTGGGCGCGCTACCAGCGCCACTACCTGCGCATCAACGGCGATCACTCGGCCGTCTACCCCGGAGTGCTGGAGGGTCTGCAGGCCTTGCGCCGGCGCGGCTTCAAGCTCGCGTGCCTGACCAACAAACCCACCGCATTCGCCCGCCCGTTGCTGCAAAAAAAGGGCCTCGACAGTTACTTCGAACAGGTGTTTGGTGGCGACGCTTTCGAGCGCAAGAAACCCGACCCGCTGCCGCTGATCAAGACCTGCGAAGCACTGGGCTTTTCACCTGCGCAGACGCTGATGATCGGCGACTCCAGCAACGACGCACGTGCCGCACGTGCGGCCGGCTGCCCGGTGGTGTTGGTGAGTTACGGCTACAACCACGGTGAGCCCGTCAGCGGCGTCGACGCCGAGGGTGTCATCGACCGGCTCGACGATCTCGTCTGAATCAGTTGTTGCCCAGCAACGCGTCTTTCAGCATCGAGTCGGCCGGCGATGTGCCAAGCCAGATCTTCAGCAGCGCCGAAAAGAACTCGGGCTCCTTGATGGGTTCGATGGAGGGCTTGCCGTTGATCGAGATCATGGTGCCGACGCCGGGCGTCCAATCGATCGAAAAGGACTCGCCAGCATTGAGCTTCTTCTTGACGAAAAACAGGTCGCTCATCTTCAGCGTGCCGGGGATCGACTTGGAGAACTCATCGCGTGGGGAGTTGTCTTGCATGCCGCGGGTGAAGAGCTTGCCCAGCTCGCTGGCGTTGATATCGCGCAGCATCACGATATGAAGCCGCTTGGGGCCTGGGGTGGCCAGCACGGCCTCGGTGGTGGTGGCTTTTTTCGTCAGGTACAGGCCAGCGGTGTAGACCTTGAAGATCGCCTTGTAGCGGATGCCCGCGCCGTTGAGCACCAGCGGGGTGTTGGCCACCTGCAGGCCCGCTTCATATTTCACGCTGGCGACCTCAGTGGTCTGGGCCTGGGCCAGAGTGACGGCGCCCAGCAGCACAGTGGCAATCGAGAGAGAAATCAAACGTCGAATCACGAGATTCTCCACAACACAACGACAAAACGTCACACGACGCGTGGCCAGTCAAAGGAAGATTGTGACGATTTGTCACACGTTTGTCTGTGATGATTTCCCGGGTACGCGCAGGTGAGCCGACAGCCGGCGGGCTGCTGCTACACTTTTTGCATGTTCATCGCGCGCAAACAAACCAAAGGGTCGAACGACCGGGGAGCATGGCCCTGGCGTTGCCAGCCTGCTCAGGTTTAGTTT
>JBKJJF010000001.1:0-5158 GCA_046598195.1 Rhizobacter sp.
GTGCGGCCCGAAGGCCTGGGGTATGTGCAGGCCGCACGCAAGCTGCTGTGGCTGTGCGGCGAAGCGCAGCGCCTGCAGCTGACCGGCGTGCCGCTCAAGGACCGCAGTGACATGGACCAGGTCGGCGCAACCACCCCCGCCGGCGTTCTGCTCGACAAAACCTGAGCCCAGCCCGGCAGAGGGAAAACGAGAGGCTTCGGGCCGGGGGGTGACGTGCCTATGATTTCGGCCCCACCCACTTTGGAGACGCAGGTATGAACCCGCTCAAGATGATCCTGGCAGGCACCGCCGCCGCCGTTCTGGCCTTCAGTGCACAGGCACAAGCGCAAGCCCAGCCGCTGCAGAGTTGCCACAAGTCGAAGTGGGGCCCTGATGACCAGAAGGGCGCCCTCAACAACATCACCCCCGCCAACACCCTGGCGGCCACCAAGCTCGTCAAGCGGGGCAAGGCCATCCGCATGGGCATCGAGACCAACAGCAAGACACCGGCCTTCGCACCGCGCACCTTCTCGATCACCGTGCTGACGCCGGGGCAAGAGTACGGCGGCACGCTGGGCGAGACCAAGACCAACTACAACGACGACATCATCATGGGCTGGGTGGGCATCGGCTCGCAACTCGACGGCCTGGGCCACATCGGCATCGACGGCATGTACTACAACTGCCTCAAGGGCAGCGAGATCGTCAGCGCCGGTGGCCTGAAGAAGCTGGGCATTGAGCACGTGCCCGCCATCGCCACGCGCGGCGTCATCCTCGACATGGTGGGCCTGACCGGCAAAGACCCGGTGCCCGAAGGCACGGCCTTCAATCGCAAGGAGATCGAGGCGGCCATGAAGCGGCAGAACATCTTGTCGATCAACAAGGGCGACGTGGTGATCTTCTACACCGGCTGGACCAAGCTCATCGGCAAGGACGACAAACGTTACAGCTCGGTCGAACCCGGCCTGGGCGTGGACGGTGCGAACTACCTGGCCTCACTCAACGTGGCCATGGTCGGCGCCGACACCTGGGGGCTGGAAGTGCTGCCCTTTGAAAACCCGAAGCACGTCTTCAACGTGCACCAGATCTTGCTGACGGTGAACGGCATTCACATCCTGGAGAACATCAACGCCGAAGAGGCCGTGAAAGACGGCGTCTACGAAGGTCTGTTCACGCTCGGCCCCTCGCGCGTGACCGGCGCGGTGCAGGCGATCATCAACCCGATCTTCGTGTACTGAGCCCGACCGCGGCGCGCAGGGGTCTGCGCGCCGCGGTGCGCTTCAGCGGAACTGCATTGAGTTCAGGCCAAAGATGCCGATCAGGCCCACGGCAATCAGGTAGATCGCCACGATGTAGTTCAAGAGTTTGGGCATGACAAGGATCAGCACGCCGGCGATCAACGAAATCAACGGGGTCAGGCTCAGGTGGATGTTCATGACGGTGTGTGAAGTGGGTGCAAGGCCCATGGTAAGCGCGCAACGGAGGTGCCACGCTGATGGCGCATACTGCCCCATCGTCACCACCTCGCTCGCCATGGCCGCCACCAAGACTTTCCGGCATCAGGACTACGAGCTGATCTGCAGCGCCAAGGTCATTGACAGCGGCAAATTCGTGCCCACGCTCATCGTGTCCAAACAGGTCTGGCCGACCCGCCCCCGCGTGATTGCAGTGCAGAAGGCCGACTACGAAAGTGAAGAGGTCGCGATCGATGCTGCGTACACACAAGGCATCGAGTGGGTGCAAAACTTCGGGTAGGCGATTGCCCACAACCAGGCGCTGCCTGCGCCGGCTGTGCCCGACAGTGCTTAGGCTGACCATCGGCTCCGGCCACCACGCGGAAGAACCCCCCATGCAAGTCTTGCTCAACACCGACCCGAACACCGATGGCCGCCACGACATGGCTGCCCACCTTGAAAGCACGGTGAAAGAAGCGCTGGGCCATTTTGGCGAGCGCATCACACGCGTCGAGGCCCACCTGTCCGACGCCAACAGCCATGCCAAGGCCGGGCCCGACGAGATCCACTGCACGCTCGAAGCCCGCCTGCGCGGGCTGGAGCCCGTGGTCGTGAAAGACCAGGCCGGCAACGCCCACCAGGCCATCAACGGCGCGCTCGGCAAGCTCAAGCGCGCGGTGACCACGGCGCTTGAGAAACACGACGACCACCGCCACGCGGCCCGGCCCGACGTGCCGCCCGCCGACGAACCCGCCAACCCGAACAGCTGACCTGGAGTGGGCCCCTCGCGGCCCGCAACACCCCAGGTATTCAGAAAGCCGCGGCGATAGCTACATAAAATTGACTGATTGAAGGCGTATCGATAAACTTTATGTTATGTCGAAAACATCCGCCGCGCTCACTCAAATGCCACCCTCCACGGTGGCGGCACTGCAGCAACTCGGCGCCGACCTGGCCGTCGCCCGACTGCGCCGCAAGGAATCTCTCAAGACCTGGGCCAAACGCATCGGCGTCAGCGTGCCCACCCTGTTGCGCCTGGAGGCGGGTGAACCCGGCGTGAGCCTGGGTGTGCTGGCCACGGCGCTGTGGCTGGTGGGCCGTGACGGTGCGCTGGCCACCCTGGCCACCCCCCGGGAAGACCGCGGCGCGCTCGAGCTCGACGTGCGTGCAGCCGAGACCCTGGGGCGCGAGCGTGTGCGCGCCACGGCGCAGGCCAAGCTCGCGCGCGCGGCCAAACAACGCAATCCGCCACCATGAGGCATGACACGCTCTCGCTCTGGCTGCTGACCGAGCCCATGTCGCCGCGATACGTCGGCCAGCTTCGGCTCGTCGACGCCGGCAAAGGTGTTTCGCTCCAGTACGGCGCTGGGTGGCTGAACCACGGCTTCGCGCTCAGCGAAGACCTGCCGCTGGTCGACATCGAACATCTCCCACGCTGGAAGGGCCTGGCCGCCGGTGCAGTCGACGACGCCCGGCCCGACCGCTGGGGTGAGCGCGTCATCCAGTACATCGACAAACCGGCCCGACTGTCGATCATGGAGTACCTCTACTACGCCGGTGACGACCGCTTCGGCGCACTCGGCGTGTCGACCTCGGCCGATGAATACACCCCGCGCGCCAAGAACCCGCTACCGCGCCTGGGGCAGGCACAGGCGCTCAGCGAAGTTGTCCACAAGGTCAGCGCCAAGGAGCCCGTCAACCACATCGAGCGCACGCTGATCGCAGCCGGCGGCAGCTTTGGTGGCGCCAAGCCGAAGGCCCTCATCGAGATCGACGGCGAGCAGTGGGTCATCAAGTTCTTCAACAACGAGCCGGTGGACGTGCCGCTGATCGAGCATGCGTCGATGACGCTCGCTGAAAAGGCCGGCATCACGGTGGCGCCAACGCGCGTGGTGCCGCTGGCCGGTGAGAACGCCCTGGCCGTGCGGCGTTATGACCGCAGCGGCACCGCAAGAATCCACTGCATCTCGGCCGGCACCGCGCTGCGCGCCGAGGCCATCGCCGGCCAGGAGCCGACGTTTGGCTACCCGAGCCTGGCCCAGCTGCTGCGCCGCGCGGGTGTGGCCGACGGCGACACCAACCTGCTCGACATGCAGGAGCTGTTTCGCCGCATGGTGTTCAACATCCTCATCGACAACACCGACGACCACGAGAAGAACCACGCGCTGATGGTGGTGGCCCCCACGCAACAGGGCAAGTACCGGCTGGCACCCGCCTACGACGTGCTGCCCACCAACTCGGGCCAGGGCAGCCAGGAGTTCATCGTCGGCACTGACCAGCGCGATTCGACGCTCGCCAACGCCATGTCGCAGTGCACTCTCTTCGGCTACACGGCGGTGCAAGCGGCCGAGCAGGTGATGCGTGTGATCGAGGTGGTGAAGGGGTGGCGCGAACACTTTGCCGCCTGCGGCGTCACGGGGTCTGACCTGGCGAGCCTGGCGGAGCGGATTGACGGGGAGCCGTTGCTCGCGCAGCGACGGGGGTTCCATGCTGCGGACTATGCGGCCGCAACACGCTCGACACGAGGCGGGGGGGCCTTTGGGCGTTAGGGCCGGCTTGGCTCAAGGCTTGGCTTAATAGTGCGGCGGCAATTCGTCGCGCAAGCTGAGAAAAACCTCACCATTGCCCGCGCTGCCTTGCTCGCGAAGCCGCGCCACTTCGGCCAGCAACCGATCGATGTGAAGCTGCTGAGTGGCCACGATCTGGTTCAAATGATCGACCAAATCTTCACTGAAACTCGCCTTGACCTCCAGGTCGGTCAGGCGCTTTTCCACATCAATGGGCTGCACCATGTGGGGGGACTAGACGTCGATGTTCGACGCCCGCAAGGCATTCGCTTCAATGAACTCGCGCCGCGGCTCCACCTCGTCGCCCATCAGCATGGTGAACACCCGGTCGGCTTCGATGGCGTCATCGATCTGCACGCGCAACAGGCGGCGCACGGTCGGGTCCATGGTCGTTTCCCACAGCTGCGAGGGGTTCATTTCGCCCAGGCCCTTGTAGCGCTGGCGGCCCACGGCCGCTTCGGCTTGCTGGATCAACCAGGCCATGGCCTGGCGGAAGTCACTGACCTTGGCTTCTTTCTGCCTCTCACCTTCACCGCGTTTGACCACGGCTTGGGCGCTCACCAAGCCGCGGAAAGTGAGGCCGGCGGTGCTGAGTGCTTCGTAGTCGGCGCCGTGAACAAAGTCGGCGGTGATCACGCTGCTCTTCACGTTGCCGTGGTGCATGCGGCTGATGCGCAAAATGTGTTTGTCGGTGCGCGCATCAAACTCGGCGGTGACTTCGGCGTTGTGCAGCACGCCCTTCAAGCCGAGCGCCGACGTCTCGGCGGCTTCGAGTGTGTCGAGGTCGAGCGCCAGACCATTGGCCATGGCACGCAGGGCCTCAACATCCATCCACTTGCTCAAGCGGGTGACCACGTTATTGGCCAGCACATATTGGCGCGCCAAGGTATCGAGCGTTTCGCCTTGCAGCACCGCGCCGCCCACGCCGGTTTCGAGCTTGGCGTCTTTCAACGCCACCTTGAGCAGGTAAGCATCGAGCTCGGTGCCGTCTTTCAGGTACTGCTCTTCTTTGCCGAGCTTCACCTTGTAGAGCGGCGGCTGCGCAATGTAGATGTGGCCTCGCTCCACGATCTCGGGCATCTGCCGATAGAAGAAGGTCAGCAACAGGGTACGGATGTGTGCGCCGTCCACATCGGCGTCGGTCATGATGATGATGCG
>JBKJJF010000207.1:0-21077 GCA_046598195.1 Rhizobacter sp.
TGTGGTGGTGGCGCCCAGGTTGTCGGTGGCGCGAGCCGTGAGCGTGCGGGTGCCTTGGGTCGATGGCGTCCAGCTCACCCCGTAAGGCGCCGTGGTGTCGATGGCACCGATACGCACGCCGTTCTCAAGGAACTCAAGGTTGGCCACGGTGCCGTCGCTGTCGGTGGCCGTGGCCGTCAGGGTGATCACCACACCCACCGTGGCCGAGCTGCCATTGGACGGTGCCGTCAGCACCACGGTAGGAGGCTCGTTGGTGGCCGGGCCGATGTCGGTGTAGGTGGCGGTGTAGGTGGTGGTAGCGGCCGGGGTGGCGATCATGTGACTGGCCGCGCCGCCAGGGCTCCAGTTCGCAAACTGGTGGCGCCGGCCACCGAAGTTTTGCTCTGGAGGCGCCGCAAGCGCACGTTCAATGCCCACCACGCCGGTGAAAACGTTCGGCCCGGTGACCGGCTGACCATCGAGCGTAAGCGCCAGGCCCGCGGGAACGGTCGTCACCGTGATATTCACCGTCTGCGGCAGCACGTCGCGTGTGGCCACATGCGTGGCGCCGGCGCTGTCGGTCGCACGCAGATAGAAGCGATAGAAGATGTTGGCCGAGGTCTCGCCCCGGGTCGGGATCGTGACCTGGCCTGTGGCGGTAACTTGGCCTGCGGCGCCCTGGGTCTGCGGCTGGAGCGGGTGGCCGTGGCTGTCGTGGCGCAGCTCGGCCCACCAAGTGAGCTGCGTGGCGGCGAGGTTGCCGTCTTCAGCATCGGTTGCGCTGCCGCTGAAGTTGATGGTGTCGCCGGCGCGGAATGTCGCCATGGCACCCGGGCTGCCGATCGTGGCCACCGGCGACTGGTTGTTCGACGGTGGGGGGATGGGGGTGCCACCGCCATCACCATCACTGCCGCCGCACGCTGCCAAGGCGACCATCGCCACACACGACACCAGGCACCTCAAGAGTTTGTTCGAGTTCATTTCACGCTCCAGACCGGGCCGCGACCACACAGCCGCGAATTTTGCGGTGAGGGGTGACAACCCTGTGTCAAAAATTGTTTAGATCATCGCTGCCGGGTCGACCTGCTCGGTGTGCGCGCCATTGTTGCCAGCAATGAAGCGGGTCACTCGGCGGGGCTTCAGGTAGACGTGACTGCCCGCTGTCAGGCCGAGCCGGTCGCGCAACACGGTGTAGTCGCTGCGCGACATTTCCACATCGACATAACTGCCATCGTCCAGGCGCTTGAACTCGATGCGCGTTTGTGGGCCCACCGTCAGCGCCTGCGACAGGCTCACCGCCAGCGTGCCCTCAGAAGCCTCGGCCACGATCTCCAGCTCGTGCGGGCGCACGTAGCTCACGTCGGCCGGGTCGACGTTGCCACCCGGCGCGTGGCCGAAGCGGCCGTGGAACAGGTTCACATCGCCGAGGAACTGCAGCACAAAAGGCGTGGCCGGCCGGTCATACACCTCATCGGGCGGGCCGTCTTGTTCGATGCGGCCGAGGTTCATCACCACCACACGGTCGGCCACTTCCATGGCTTCGTCTTGATCGTGGGTGACGAACACGCTGGTGATGTGCATCTCGTCGTGCAGGCGGCGCAACCAGCGGCGCAGCTCCTTGCGCACCTTGGCATCGAGCGCACCAAAAGGCTCGTCGAGCAGCAGCACCTTGGGCTCGACCGCCAATGCGCGCGCGAGTGCGATGCGTTGCCGTTGGCCGCCTGACAGTTGATGCGGGTAACGGTCGGCCAGCCAGTCGAGCTGCACGAGTTTCAGCAGCTCCATCACCTTCTCTTTGATCTGGGCTTCGCTCGGCCTTGTCGCCTTGGGGCGCACACGCAGGCCAAACGCCACGTTCTCGAAGATGCTCATGTGGCCGAAGAGTGCGTAGTGCTGGAACACGAAGCCGACGTTGCGGTCACGCACATCATCAAACGTGGCATCAGCGCCGTGGAACAGCACCGAGCCCGAGTCCGGCCGCTCCAGGCCCGCGATGATGCGCAGCAGCGAGGTCTTGCCCGAGCCCGAGGGCCCCAGCAGCGCAACCAGCTCGCCCGACGGGATGTCGAGGTTCAAGTTGTCGCAGACGACCGTCTTGCCGAAGGCCTTGTTGAGGTTGCGAATTTCTATGCTCATGCTGCTCTGCCCCTGCGAACCATCATTCGTTTCTCCCGCCGGCTTCGCGCTTCTGCGCTTTCACACGCTGCTCGACCCAATACTTCAACACCAGTGTCACCAGCGCCAGGCCAGCCAGCAAGGAAGCCACTGCAAACGCCGCCGCGAACTGGTACTCGTTGTACAAAATCTCGATGTGCAGCGGCATGGTGTTGGTCTGCCCGCGGATGTGGCCCGACACCACCGACACCGCGCCAAACTCACCCATCGCCCGCGCGTTGCACAAGATCACGCCGTAGAGCAGCGCCCATTTCACGTTGGGCAGCGTCACGCGCCTGAAGATCTGCCAGCCCGAGGCACCCAGCACGCGGGCCGCTTCTTCTTGCTCCAGCCCCTGCGCCTGCATCAGCGGGATCAACTCACGCGCCACAAACGGGAAGGTGACAAACACGGTGGCCAGCACGATGCCCGGCAGCGCAAAGATGACCTTCATGTCGTGGTCACGCAGCCACTCGCCGAACCAGCCTTGCAGCCCAAAGATCAGCACGTAGATCAAACCCGAGATCACCGGCGACACCGAGAACGGCAGGTCGATCAGCGTGAGCAACACGTTCTTGCCGCGGAAGTCGAACTTGGCAATGCACCAAGCCGCCGCCACGCCGAACACCAGGTTGAGCGGCACCGAAATGGCAGCGGCCACCAGCGTGAGCCAGATGGCCGAGCGTGCGTCGGCTTCGGTGATGGCGGCGAGGTACACATCGAAGCCCTTCTTGAAGGCTTCAAAGAACACCGCAAACAAGGGCACGAAGAGAAACAACGTGAGGAACGTGAGCGTGATGCCGATCAGCGTGCGCCGCACCCACGCCGGCTCGGCGGTGGCGGCGAGTGCGTTGCGCACCGGGGCGCTGCGGGGTGTCGTCATGCCGGTATTGATGGGGAGGCTGCTCATCTCAGCGCCCCTGGCGCTTGCGCGTCCAGGCCTGCAGCAGGTTGATGGTGAACAGCATCACGAAGGCGGCCAGCAGCATCACCACGGCAATCGCGGTGGCGCCGGTGTAGTCGTACTGCTCCAGCTTGGTGATGATCAAGAGCGGTGTGATCTCCGACACCATGGGCATGTTGCCGGCAATAAAAATCACCGAACCGTATTCGCCCAGGGCGCGGGCAAACGCGAGCGCAAAGCCGGTCAGCAAGGCCGGCGAGATGATCGGGAAGATCACCCGCGTGAAGGTCTGCCAGCGAGTGGCGCCCAAGGTGGCGGCGGCTTCTTCCAGCTCTTTTTGCATGTCTTCCAACACCGGCTGCACGGTCCGCACGACGAACGGCAGGCCGATGAAGGTGAGCGCCACAAACACACCGACTGGCGTGAACGACACCTTGATGCCGACCAGCGCGAGGTACTGGCCGATCCAGCCGTTGCCGGCGTAGAGCGCGGTGAGCGCAATGCCGGCCACGGCGGTGGGCAGGGCAAAGGGCAAGTCGACCAGCGCGTCGACTACCCGCTTGAACGGGAATTCATAACGCACCAGCACCCACGCAATGATCAAACCGAAGAAGGCATTGACCAGCGCCGCCAGAAACGACGCGCCGAAGGTGAGCCGGTACGAAGCCACCACACGCGGCGAGGCCACGGCCTCCCAGAAGGCCGGCCAGGTCATGGTGAAGGTCTTGAGGAACACGGCCGACAGCGGGATCAACACGATGAAGCTGAGGTACAGCAGCGTGAAGCCGAGGGCCAGGTCGAAGCCAGGCAGCACGCTGTGCCGCCGCAGCAAGGTGCGGGAAAGGAACATGGAAAGCCGCGGTCGCAGTGCCGCTCAGTTCTTTCTGCCGGCGGCCAGGATCTGGTCGTAGATGGCGCCGTCGTCGAAGTGTTCTTTCTGCGCCTTGGTCCAGCCACCAAAAGCTTCGTCGATGGTGAAGGTGTTCACCGTGGGGAAGTCTTTTGCGTACTTGGCCAGCAGTGCGGGCGAGCGCGGGCGCAGCTGGTGCTTGGCTGCAATGGCTTGCGCCTCGTCCGACCACAAGAACTTGAGGTAAGCCTCGGCCTGCTTGCGTGTGCCCTTTTTGTCGACCACTTTGTCAATCACCGCCACCGGGTTTTCGGCCTGGATGCTCCACTTGGCGTAGACCACCTCGAAGTTGTCGCCGAACTCTTGCTTGATGAGGTTGATCTCGCTCTCAAAAGTGCACAGCGCGTCACCGATGTTGCGCTGCGCGAAGGTGGTGGTGGCGGCACGCCCGCCGCCGTCGAACACCGGCACATTGGCAAATATTTTCTGCACCGTCTCGCGCGCTTGTGCGGGCGAGGCACCGCCCTTGACCAGGCCACCCCAGGCTGCCACATAGGTGTAGCGGCCGTTGCCGGTGATCTTGGGGTTGGGGATGACCACGCTCACGCCGGGTTTGGCCAAATCAGCCCAGTCCTTGATGCCCTTGGGGTTGCCCTTGCGCACCAGGATCACGGTGGTCGAGGTGGTGGGCGCGCTGTTGTTGGGCAGGCGGCGGGCCCAGTCTTCGGGGATCAGCTTGCCCCGGCTGGCAATGGCGTCGATGTCGCTCGACTGGTTCATGGTCACCACGTCGGCTTCGAGCCCGTCAATCACCGAGCGCGCCTGCTTGCTGGAGCCGCCGTGCGACTGGTTGATGGTGAGGTCTTCACCGGCCGTCGCCTTCCAGTGCTTGATGAAGGCGGGATTGATCTCCTTGTACAGCTCGCGTGACACGTCATAGCTCACGTTCAGCAAGGTGGGGCCAGCGGCCTGAGCCCAGGGGGCTGCGACCAACGCCAACGTGGCCAGAGACAGGTTCAGAGCAGAACGGCGGGAAACAACATGAGGCAGGCGCATGGCAAGGTGCTCGCAATCAGAAGGAAACCGATGCTAGGGCCTCCTGCAAGCTCGGGAAACGATGGGTTTTGAGTTTGCTTATTCGATAAACGAGCTTTGCCCGGGGTTACTTGCTTTTGCTGTAGATCTGGTCGAACACACCGCCGTCAGCGAAGTGGGTTTTCTGGGCCTTGCTCCAGCCACCAAACAGTTCGTCGATCGTGAACAGCTTCACCGCGGGAAACTGCTTGGCGTACTTGGCCGCCACCTTGGCGTCGGTCGGGCGGTAGAAGTGGCGCGCCGCGATCTCTTGGCCTTCGGGGGTGTACAGGTACTCCAGGTAGGCAGTGGCCACCTCTCGGGTGCCCCGTTTGTCGACCACCTTGTCGACCACGGCCACCGGCGGCTCGGCCAAGATGCTGCTCGGCGGGTAGACGATGTCGAACTTGCCGGCACCAAATTCCTTCAGCGACAGGTGGGCCTCGTTTTCCCAGGCCAGCAGCACGTCGCCCTGGCCACGCTCGGCGAAGGTCACGGTCGATCCGCGGGCGCCCGAGTCGAGCACCGGCACGTTGTTGAACAGCTTGGTGATGTACTCGCGCGCCTTGGCATCCGCGTTGGGGTTGTTCGCGCCAGCTTGCTGGAGCGCCCAGCCATAACCAGCCAGATAGCCCCAGCGTGCGCCGCCCGAGGTCTTGGGGTTGGCGGTGATCACCGACACACCCGGCTTCACCAGGTCGCCCCAGTCCTTGATGCCCTTGGGGTTGCCCTTGCGCACCAGGAAGACGTAGGTCGAGGTGTAAGGCGCGCTGTTGTGCTTGAGGCGCTTTTGCCAGCCGGGGGCGAGCAGCTTGCCGCGCGCGGCGATCTCGTCGATGTCATAGGCCAGCGCGAGCGTGGCCACGTCGGCGTCGATGCCGTCGATCACCGAACGCGCTTGTTTGCCCGAGCCACCATGCGACTGTTTCACCGTCACGGTGTCGCCGGTTTTGGCCTTCCAGTGTTTGGCGAAGGCCGCGTTGTATTCCTGGTAGAGCTCGCGCGTCGGGTCATACGACACGTTGAGCAAGGTGATGTCTTTGGCCCAGGTGGCGCCAGCCGCCACGCCCAGGGTGGTGGCGGCAATGACGGTGCGCAAGCTGCGGGAGAGGCTCATGAGATATCTTTCGTTGCGGGATACCGTGCATGCTAGAAAAACCCGCCCGCTGAGAGAACGAATGAATCGGTGGATGCTTACTCGCCCTTCGCCTTATGCAAAAAACAATCAAGCTCATGCACTGCGTGAAGATCGGAACGTTCGCCGACCAGGGCACCGCCAAGACGAATGTAAAGACGTCAACGCCAGCCGTTCACCTGCCGTTGTCTTAGCCTGCCCCTGTGCCCGAGGTAACCCCATGAACACTCGACACCTGCTGCTCGCGGCCAGCCTGCTGGCCTTGGCCGGCTGCGCCCAAATGCCCACCGGCCCCACCGTCACGGTGATGCCCGGCCCGCACAAGCCGTTTGACGTGTTTGTGGCCGACGACCGCCTGTGCCGCGACTGGGCAGTGAGCTCATCGGGCAGCCAGAACCGTGACGCCGCCAACCAGCGTGTGGTGGGCGCCGCCGTGACCGGTGCCGTGCTCGGCGCCGCCGTGGGCGCGGTCGCGGGGGGTGGGCACGGCGGTGCGGGCGTCGGTGCCGCCGTGGGCGGCATGGCCGGCGCGGCGGTCGGCTCCGACCAAAGCGCCCAAACGGCCTACGGTGCGCAGCGGCGCTACGACATCGCCTACCAGCAGTGCATGTATGCCAAGGGCAACCAGGTGCCCGGCGTGAGCTACGCCGGCTACCGCAGTGCGCCAGCGGCGGTGCCACCCGCACCACCGCGCCCACCTGCGGGCATCCAGCCGCCGCCGCCTGTTCGCCCCTGAGCCACTGAGGAGCCGCCCGTGAACCTACACCTCACCCCTGGCCTGCGGGCCCTTGTCATCACCACCGTCATGGGGCTGGGTCTGGTGGCTGTCGCCAACCACGCCGAGGCCCACCCGCGAGCACGGGTGAATGTGTGGTTTGGCGGCCCGTTCTGGTGGGGCATCCCGTTCGGTTATGGCTTCCCATATTTGGTCGAGCGGCCCGTCGTCGTGCAGCCGATCGAAGGGCCGGTGTTCGCGCCCAGTGCGGCGCAGCAGATGCACTACTGGTACTACTGTCGCGAGGCACAGATGTACTACCCCTATGTCAGCGCCTGCCCCTCGGCCTGGCAAGAAGTGCCGGCCACACCTGCAGCCCCGGAACCGGTGACACCCGAGACCCCCGCCTCACCAACCACCCGCGCGCCGGGCACGCCGGTGCCGCCCGCACGCGCCAACTGATCGGCTGCTTCCGCAGAGCGGAAGAAACGTGGGCGACAACGCGGTCGTTCGATCGCGGAAACAATGCGGCCAGAACGCTGCGCCCGCAGCCCCTCCCCACGGCCAGATCAGCAAAGACGGACACCCCATGTACACAGACGTATCCCTCTTCATCAACGGTGAATGGACCGCCGGCACCAGCGGCAAGAGCGAACCCATCATCAACCCGGCCACCGGCAAGACGCTGGCGCGCCTGGCGCATGCCGGCACCGCCGACCTCGACCGCGCACTCGCCGCGGCCGACAAGGGTTTCAAACAGTGGCGCGCCGTTTCGGCCTTCGATCGCTACAAGATACTGCGCAAAGCGGCCGACCTGATGCGCGAGCGCGCCGCCGAGATCGGCGAGCTGATGACGCTGGAGCAAGGCAAGCCGCTGGCCGAAGCCAAGGCCGAGGCCGCGTCGGCCGGTGACCTGATCGACTGGTTTGCCGAAGAAGCCCGCCGCACCTACGGCCAGATCGTGCCGGCGCGTGCCGATGGCGTGAGCCAGCTGGTCATCAAAGAGCCCGTGGGTGTGGTGGCGGCGTTCACGCCCTGGAACTTCCCGATCAACCAAGCGGTGCGCAAGGTCTCGGCCGCATTGGCCGCAGGCTGCTCGGTCATCTTGAAAGGCCCGGAAGAAACCCCCGCCAGCTGCGCCGCGCTGGTGCGCGCTTATGCCGACGCGGGTGTGCCAGCCGGTGTGGTCAACCTGGTGTTTGGTGTGCCGTCCGAAATCTCCGAGTACCTGATCCCGCACCCCATCGTGCGCAAGATCACCTTCACCGGCTCCACGCCGGTGGGCAAGAAGCTGGCGGCACTCGCAGGCCAGCACATGAAGCGCATCACCATGGAGCTGGGCGGCCACGCACCTGCCATCGTGTTCGAAGACGCCGACGTGGCGGCGGCCGCCAAGATGCTGGCGATCGCCAAGTTTCGCAACGCCGGCCAGGTGTGTGTGTCACCGACTCGTTTCCTGGTGCACGAGTCGGTGTACGACAAGTTCGTCGACGGCTTCATCGCCACCGCCTCCGGCGTGAAGGTCGGTGACGGCATGAACAAGGAGACCCGCATGGGCCCGCTGGCCAACAGCCGGCGAATTGAGGCCATGCAGATGTTTGTTGACGACGCGGTGGGCAAGGGCGCCAAGCTGGCGCTCGGTGGCAAGCGCATCGGCACCGAAGGTTATTTTTTCGAGCCCACCGTGCTGACCCATGTGCCGGCCGATGCACGCGTCATGAGCGAAGAGCCCTTCGGGCCGCTGGCGGTGGTGATGCCGTTCAAGAGCTTCGACGACGTGGTGGCCGAGTCCAACCGCCTGCCCTACGGCCTGGCGGCGTATGCGTTCACCAAGTCGCTCAAAACCGCCTCGGCGATTGGCGCCGCCATTGAGAGCGGCATGGTGTCGATCAACCACTTCGGCCTGGCCCTGCCCGAGGTTCCCTTCGGTGGCATCAAGGATTCGGGCTACGGCACCGAAGGTGGCAGCGACGCCATCAACGCCTACCTGAACAGCAAGTTCATCACCCAGGTCGGCCTGTAAACGGTCTTCGACCTTGTTTTAGCGGCCCGCCTTGTGCGGGCCGTCTTCATCGCTGATCGTGCAAGCGAGCGTTAAGGCTCCTAGCCTTTCTTGCCGCCAAACAAGAGCAGCGCGGCGCCGGCCACGATGGCGCCCACACCCGCCCACATCGGCACGTTGACCGATTCCTTTTCTTTCACCGACAACTCGATCGGCCCGAGCTTGATGTCATGCGTGGCTTTGGTGAAACTGAAGCCGCCGTAGATCAGGCCCAGCACGCCGGCTGCAATCAATACCGCGCCGACAATCTTGATGGGATTCATGCTGTTGTTCTCCTGAGGGGTGCGACACCGCGAAGCGGCGAGGTCAGGCGTATTGCAGCACAGCGAAAGCCAACGCCACCGGAATGGCCAGCAACACCACGAACATGCCAAGGCACCCTCGTTTGGCGGGGCGCTCTGCGGTGATGACGCGCGCCTTCGGGCCATGGCCCGAAGGCGCGTGCGTCGACTGCCATTTGGTGTGACAGGCGTTGCAAAAATAGCTTCGACCGCCCTTCCCCCAGGCGCTGATCGTGCGACGGGAATGAGTGAACTTGCCCGAACACCCCGCGCAAGTGAAGCGCAGGTTCGCGGGACCAGCCTCCACTCGCAGGCCGACGCTGCGGGTGCGTTTGGCACGCCCACGCCAGATCAAAAATCCGGCGAAAAAAGCCACCGCGGCGATCGCAGCGGCAAACAGCTCTTCGGGGGCGAAGCTCATGCAGACCCACCGGGCCGCGGCGGCCAGGGGCTGTGTGTTGTCGTCAACGGCAGGGTGGGCATGGCAGTCTCTGGCTCCGTGGCGCGCAAAGGCGTCAGTGTGACCGATGGGCACTGCAAGTGCTCAACGTGCTGCTGCACCCAGGTTTGAGATGATCCAAGCCTATGTCCGCACCGACCGCCCACCCCCCGCTGCTCGTGGCCTGCCTGTGCGCCCAGTGGTGTGGCAGCTGCCGCGAGTACCGCAGCTTGTTCGACCAGGTCGCGGCCACCTTGCCCGAGTCTCGTTTTGTCTGGGTCGACATCGAAGACCAAGCCGCCCTGGTGGACCCAATCGCGGTGGAGAACTTTCCCACCCTGTTGATCGCCACCGCAGACGGCGCGCACTTTTTTGGCCCGCTGATGCCGCACAAAGAAACGCTGGTTCGTCTGCTGCGTGCGCTGGCTGAAACCCCCTCGGCATTGTTGGTCGATGAACAAGTGCAAGCACTCGCTCAGCGCCTGTGGCGCCGCTGACCATGCAACTGCGGCCAGCCCACGTCACGGCGCTGGATTTGCAGCGCCCTCTACAATCGAGCCATCATGTTTTTGCGGGCTGTCGCCTTTTTCCTTGTCTTGGCCCTCGCGTGGGCCGGCATTGCGTCGCAAGACAACGCAGCCACGTTTTCTACGGTCGGTGGTGAGCCTGACTGCGTTCAACTGAGCGCAGACGCGCAGCCCAAGCCCAGCGACGCTGAGCGCTCGATCGATGGCCAGCCCATGCAGGCGCAGGCCGAGACCCTCGCCGATCAACCCGGCCTCTTCCTCGTGGGCCCGAGCGCGCACCCTCCCGCACTCACGATGACGAGGCCGAAACCGTTCGCCTCGGTCAGCCTGACGCCCCCCTATCTGGACGGGCCACAGCGCCCTCCCTGCGCGACACCCCTCGTCGCCTGAGCCTCGCCGCGTGAACACGCGGCGCCCCGTGTTCTTCTGAACAGATCGTCTGTGCTTCAAGCACCACGCATTGCCTCATCTCCATGGACCTATTACTCGACCCCAACATCTGGATTGCATTCGCGATGCTCACCGCCCTGGAAATCGTCCTGGGCGTGGACAACATCATCTTCATCTCCATCCTCGTCAGCCGACTGCCGCCCGAAGTGCGCGACAAGGCCCGCCGCCTCGGCTTGGGTTTTGCGATGATCTCGCGGCTGCTGCTGCTGTTTTCGCTGAGCTGGGTGATGGGCCTCACGGCCGATCTGTTCAATCTGTTCGGCCAAGGCATCAGCGGGCGTGACCTGGTGCTGCTCTTTGGTGGCCTCTTCCTGCTCTACAAGGCTTCGCACGAGATCTTCATCGAAGTCGAAGCGCCAGAAGACACGGGGCCCCCGGCGACCGACGCCGCGGCCCTCAAGGCCGCCGGCAACCGCCTCTTCTGGGGAATCATCGGCCAGATCGCCATCATCGACATCGTGTTCTCACTCGATTCGGTGATCACCGCAGTTGGCATGGTCGACGAAATCAGCGTCATGGTGGCCGCAGTGGTGACCTCGGTGGGCGTGATGCTCATCGCCGCCAAGCCAATCGGCGAGTTCGTCGAGCGGCATCCGTCGGTCAAAGTGTTGGCTCTGGCTTTCCTGGTGATGGTGGGCATGGCGCTCACCGCCGAAGCCTTCGAAATGCAGGTGCCCAAGGGCTACATCTACGCGGCGATGGCGTTTTCACTCGCCGTCGAGGCCATCAACATCCGCTCCCGCGGCAAGCGCATCGCCAAGAAGAAACTGTCCAACGAAACCACTGTCTCCGTCAGCCCCTCTCCAACCCAAGCAAAGGAATCGTCATGAACCAAGGCCTCAACAGTTTTCAACCCGACGCGCTCGGTCAATCGGTGGCGGTCCAACGCAACCGGGTTCTGCGCAACACCTACTGGCTGCTCGCACTGTCGATGGTGCCCACCGTGCTGGGTGCCTGGGTTGGCGTGAGCACCGGCCTCTTCCGCCTCATGACACCCGGCATCGGCCTGGTGGTCTTTCTCGTTGGCGCCTTCGGCTTTATGTACGCCATCGAAAAGACCAAGAACTCGGCCGCGGGCGTGCCCATGCTGCTGGCCTTCACCTTCTTCATGGGGCTGATGCTCTCGCGGCTGGTGGGCTCGGTGCTGGGCCTGAACAATGGTGCCGGCCTGATCATGACGGCCTTCGCCGGCACGGGCGCCATCTTCCTGGGCATGGCCACGCTGTCGTCCATCATCAAGCGCGACCTCAGCTCCATGGGCAAGTTCTTGTTCATCGGCGCCATCATGCTGTTGGTGGCTGGCATCGCGAACGTGTTTCTTCAATCCAGCGCGCTGATGATCACCCTGGCGGTGCTCGCCATCGGCATCTTCTCGGCCTTCATCCTGTATGACCTCAAGCGCGTGCAAGACGGCCACGAGACCAACTACATCAGCGCCACCTTGGGTGTTTACCTGAGCCTGTACAACGTGTTCCAGTCGCTGCTCATGCTGCTGGGCATTGGCGGCTCGCGCGACGAGTGAACGCAGCGGTCAGAATGGCTGGCACAAGCAGATGCAAGAAGCAGGAGACAGGATGCTGGGCCAGCCGAGCTGCGTGACGAGACAAACAGTGCAGCCCGCCTTGACGGGCTGCACTTGATGAAGTCGCCGGGCTCTGACGCGGGCGCCGCATCCGGCAGGCACCCGCTGTCTGCACTGCTTCACACACTCGCTCGGGAGCCCGGCCGCGATCGCATCTCGGTGGGTGACCTGCTGAACGCCCTGGGCGACCGAGCTCTCGGCGCGCTGCTGTTCTTCTTTGCTTTTCCCAATGTGCTGCCCATGCCACCCGGCACCTCCGCGGTGCTCGGAGCGCCGTTGATCTTTCTCGCGGCGCAGCTGGCATTCGGGCAAGCGCCATGGCTGCCTGGTTTCGTGGCGCGGCGATCCATCTCGCACGCCGATTTCGCAACACTCGTGCGCCGCGTGGGGCCTTGGCTCGAACGTGCCGAGAAGATGCTGCGCCCCCGGCTGAGCGGGCTGGTGCTGCCCCCGACGGAATACGCCATCGGGCTGCTGTGCCTGTTGCTGGCCCTCGTGCTGGTTCTGCCCATTCCATTTGGCAACATGCTGCCAGCGCTGGCCATCAGCATGCTGGCCCTGGCGATCCTCGAGCGTGACGGCGTGTGGATGCTCGCAGGCCTGGCCGTCGGCGCAGCTTCTGTCGCCCTGGTCTCCGGCGTCGTGTACGCAATGGCCAAGACGACGATCTATCTCTTCGTCAATGTGTTGCGCTGACGCCTGCATCGGACTCTGCAACACGCCAATACAAAGCAAAACGCCAACCTTGCGGGTTGGCGTTTTCTATGGCTCTGCACCACGTGTTCTTTGGTTGCGGGGGCTGGATTTGAACCAACGACCTTTGGGTTATGAGCCCAACGAGCTACCAGACTGCTCCACCCCGCGACTGAGCCTTCGAGTATAGCACAGCGCGCCCCCTAAGGTCACACAAAAGAGGCTCGGCACGCGAAGAATCAGTGCGAACCAGTCGCCACCCACGGCATTGGTCGCTGCGGCACACAGCTTCTTCCACACCGAACCGCCAGGGCACCGTCGCCATGGCCCTTCGTCACTTCGCTTTCCGTGCGATTGGCCATCAAAAGCCGCGCGTGGTGCCAATGGCGACATCGCAGCCAAGGCTGGTCACGCGGTGGAACTTCCAATGACAAAGGGCCAGCTTGCGCCGGCCCTTGTGATCGAACGAGGTGTCCCGCTGGCCTTATTCGGCCTTGTCTGATGCAGCTTCTTCAGCCACTTCAGGGCGATCCACCAGCTCGACGAAGGCCATGGGTGCGTTGTCACCGACACGGAAACCCATCTTCAGGATACGGGTGTATCCGCCCGGGCGGGCCTTGTAGCGTGGGCCGAGTTCGTTGAAGAGCTTGGTCACGATATCGCGATCGCGGGTGCGGTCGAAGGCCAAGCGGCGGTTGGCCAGCGTGGCTTCCTTGGCGAGTGTGATCAGCGGCTCGACAACGCGACGCAGTTCCTTGGCCTTCGGGACCGTGGTCTTGATCGCTTCGTGTAGCAGCAGCGAATTGCACATGTTGCGCAGCATCGCTTGGCGATGCTCGCTGGTGCGATTGAGTTTGCGGAGTCCGTTACGGTGACGCATGGTGCTGTTCCTTTCTTGACTATGAATACCGGGAGCCGTATCAGGTACTGCCGGGTGCACATTGCTGTTCGAGAAACCATCGGATCGCCGGGTCGCCCCAAGCCCGATGGTTACCCTCTCGGAGGGTGGCCGATGTACTCATCGGCCCGGAGTTGTCATTAACGCTTGTCGAGGCCTTGGGGTGGCCAGTTTTCCAAACGAGCACCCAAGGTCAGGCCGCGCGAGGCGAGCACTTCCTTGATTTCGTTGAGCGACTTGCGACCCAGGTTCGGGGTCTTCAGCAGCTCGGTCTCGGTGCGCTGGATCAGGTCGCCGATGTAGTAAATGTTTTCGGCCTTCAGGCAGTTGGCCGAACGCACGGTGAGCTCGAGCTCGTCGACCGGGCGCAGCAGGATCGGGTCGAACTGCGTGCTGCGCTGAGCCGGCGCGTCGAAGGCGGCGATCTCGCTGCCTTCGAGCTGGGCGAACACAGCCAGCTGCTCAACCAGAATCTTGGCCGAAGCACGAATCGCCTCTTCCGGCGTGATGGCGCCGTTGGTTGCGATTTCCATGACCAACTTGTCAAGGTCGGTGCGTTGCTCAACGCGGGCACTCTCAACGGTGTAGCTCACGCGCGAAACCGGCGAAAACGACGCATCGAGAACGATGCGGCCAATCGACTTGGTGGGCTCATCGCCAAAGCGGCGCATGGTGCCAGGCACGTAGCCACGGCCCTTTTCCACCTTGATCTGCATGTCCAGCTTGCCACCTTGCGAAAGGTGCGCGATCACATGGTCAGGGTTGATGATTTCCACGTCGTGCGGGGTCTGGATGTCGCCGGCCGTCACTGGGCCTTCGCCTTCCTTGCGCAGAACCAGCGTGACTTCATCGCGGTTGTGCAGGCGGAACACCACGCCTTTGAGGTTCAGCATGATGTGAACCACGTCTTCTTGCACGCCGTCGATCGCCGAGTACTCGTGGAGCACGCCGGCAATGGTCACTTCGGTCGGCGCATACCCCACCATCGACGAGAGCAGCACGCGTCGCAGCGCGTTGCCCAGCGTGTGACCATAGCCGCGCTCGAAAGGCTCGAGCGTGACCTTGGCGCGGTTGCCGCCCAGCGGCTCCACATTGATGGCTTTGGGTTTGAGCAGATTTGTTTGCATGAGGTCTCGTTACTTTCAATACCCTCGGTTCGTTACACCGATAAGGCTGAGGGACCAACCGGAGCAGTGGACACCGCCACCGGACGAAGGAAATTCGAAAAGGCCGCCGCACAAGCCACTCGGCTTGAACACGCGGCCGCGCGGGAGATCAGCGCGAATACAGTTCGACGATCAGAGCTTCTTTGATGTCGGCGCCGAATTCGTCGCGGTCAGGCGCTTTCTTGAACACGCCTTCAAGCTTGGAAGCGTCAACCTGCACCCAGTTCGGCATGCCTTGGCCTTCTGCCAGCTTCACGGCGTCAACGATGCGCAGTTGCTTCTTCGACTTCTCACGCACGGCGACCACGTCGCCGACCTTGACCATGTACGAAGCGATGTTCACCACCGAACCGTTGACGGTGATGGCCTTGTGCGACACGAGTTGGCGGCCTTCAGCGCGCGTCGAGCCGAAACCCATGCGATAAACGACGTTGTCGAGGCGCGATTCGAGCAGCAGCAGCAGGTTGGCACCGGTGTTGCCCTTGCGGCGTTCGGCTTCGGCGAAGTAGCGGCGGAACTGGCGCTCCAGAATGCCGTACATGCGCTTGACCTTCTGCTTTTCACGCAATTGCAGGCCAAAGTCGGAGGTGCGGGTGCCAGAAGTGCGGCCATGCTGGCCGGGCTTGCTGTCGAACTTGACCTTGTCCCCGATGGGGCGGCGAGCGCTCTTCAGGAAAAGATCGGTGCCTTCACGGCGGGCGAGTTTGCCCTTAGGTCCTAGGTAACGTGCCACGTTGCTTCCTTTGTCAATCTGACGCGTGCCTCAAGGGCTCGCGCGAGTCTGGCCAATGTTGTTATGGGGCTCAGACGGTGGGCTTATGAAAACCTTGCGGTTTCAACGGAACCGCCGGCAAGCACCGCAAAGCGCTGGCCGGCGACGAAAAACGAGCGATCAATCAGATGCGACGGCGCTTTTGCGGGCGGCACCCGTTGTGCGGCACCGGTGTCACATCGGAAATCGAGTTGATGCGAATGCCCAGCGAGGCCAGTGCACGCACCGACGACTCGCGCCCGGGGCCGGGGCCCTTGATCCGCACGTCCAGATTCTTGATGCCTTGCTCTTGTGCAGCACGGCCGGCCACCTCAGCGGCCACCTGGGCGGCGAAGGGCGTCGATTTGCGCGAACCCTTGAAGCCCTGACCACCGCTGGACGCCCATGAGAGCGCGCCACCTTGACGGTCAGTGATGGTGATGATCGTGTTGTTGAACGACGCGTGGACGTGCGCGATACCGTCCGCGACGTTCTTGCGGACTTTCTTGCGCACGCGCTGGGCGGCGGTATTGGGTGCTTTAGCCATATCGACTCTTCCTCTGTGTGCTCGTCAGACTGCTTGTCGGGCAGCGATCACTTCTTGACCAGGGCGCCAGACTTGCGCGGCCCCTTGCGGGTGCGGGCGTTCGTCTTGGTGCGTTGGCCGCGAACCGGCAGGCCACGGCGATGGCGGAAACCGCGGTAACAACCGAGATCCATCAGGCGCTTGATGTTGATCGACATCTCGCGGCGCAAATCGCCCTCGATGGTCATGCGACCGATTTCTTCTCGGAGCTTTTCCAAGTCCGCGTCGGTCAGGTCCTTGATCTTGCGATCGAACGGCACGCCGCTGGCGGTGCAGAGCTTCTGCGCCGTGGAGCGGCCGATGCCGTAGATCGAAGTCAGGCCGATCTCGGCGTGCTTGTGCGGTGGAATGTTGATACCAGCAATACGTGCCATGTTCTTCCTCTATTCGCTTAACTCGTCAACGCATCGTCGAAGGCTATATCAGCCTTGGCGCTGCTTGTGACGCGGATCAGTACAGATCACGCGCACCACACCCTTGCGACGGATGACCTTGCAATTCCGGCACATCTTCTTCACCGATGCAGCAACTTTCATGCTTCTCTCCTAGCCTAAGTTTGTCCTAGGCCTTTTCAGACCGCTTTAACTCAAAACTTCCAAACTTCACTTGGCGCGAAACACGATGCGTGCCCGCGTCAGGTCGTAAGGCGTCAACTCGACCGTCACCTTGTCGCCAGGCAGGATGCGGATGTAGTGCATGCGCATCTTCCCGGAGATATGGCCGAGCACGATGTGCCCGTTCTCCAACTTCACCCGAAACGTGGCGTTGGGCAGATTCTCAAGAATCTCACCCTGCATCTGAATGACGTCGTCTTTCGCCATGCCAGCCGTTTCGTAATCTTCTGCTCGCTTTTAACGGGCCTCAACTGGCCTTGAAACTTGCCTTCTTCAGCAGCGACTCGTACTGCTGGCTCATCACGTACGACTGCACTTGAGCCCAGAAATCCATGGTCACCACAACGATGATCAGGAGCGAGGTTCCACCGAAGTAGAACGGTACGTTGTACTTCAGCACCAAAAATTCAGGTAGCAAGCACACCGCAGTGATGTAAACGGCACCGGCCAGCGTCAGGCGCGACAGGATGCGGTCGATGTGCTTGGCGGTCTGGTCACCCGGGCGAATACCAGGGATGAACGCGCCGCTTTTCTTCAGGTTGTCAGCGGTTTCACGGCTATTGAACACCAGCGCTGTGTAAAAGAAGCAGAAGAACACGATGGCTGCAGCGAACAACATCACGTAGATCGGCTGCCCCGGCGACAACATCGCCGCCAGATCCTTCAACCAACGCAGGCTGTCACCTGTCGCAAACCAACCCACCACGGTGGCCGGCAGCAGGATGATCGATGACGCAAAAATCGGTGGGATCACGCCAGACATGTTCAGCTTCAGGGGCAAGTGTGACGACTGGCCACCATAAACCTTGTTGCCGACCTGTCGCTTCGCGTAGTTGACAAGGATCTTGCGCTGACCACGTTCGACGAACACCACCACGAAGGTCACGCCACCGATCAGTACCACGATGAAGAGCGCCACCAGAACGCTCATCGCGCCAGTGCGCACCAACTCCAACAAACCACCGATCGCGCTGGGCAAGCCCGCAGCGATGCCGGCAAAAATCAGGATCGAAATGCCATTGCCCAAACCTCGCTCGGTGATCTGCTCACCCAGCCACATTAGGAACATGGTGCCAGCCACCAGGCTGACCACGGCCGTCATGCGAAAGCCAAAGCCCGGGGTGATGACCAAGCCCGGCGAGCCTTCGAGTGCCAGCGCAATCCCCAGCGCCTGGAACAAGGCCAAACCCAGCGTGCCATAGCGCGTGTACTGTGTGATCTTGCGACGGCCCGACTCGCCTTCTTTCTTGAGCGCCTCAAGCGAAGGCACTACGTAGGTCATCAATTGCATGATGATCGACGCCGAGATGTACGGCATGATGCCCAGCGCGAACACCGTGAAGCGCGACAGCGCCCCGCCGGAGAACACGTTCAGCAGGCTGAGAATGCCACCTTCCTGCCCCTTGAACATCTCTTGCAGCTGCGCCGGGTCAATGCCCGGCACAGGAATGTGCGCACCGACGCGATACACCACGAGCGCGAGCAACAAGAAAACAAGCCGACGACGGAGGTCGCCGAACTTGCCACTCTTGGCCAGCTGATTCGCGTTGGTTGCCACTGAAGCTTGTTCCGTTTAGCTAGAAGCTCAGGCGACCGAGCCGCCAGCGGCTTCGATCACGGCCTTGGCCGCCGCAGTCGCGCCAACACCCTTGAGCGCGACCTTCTTGGTCAACTCGCCCGTCTTGATGACCTTCACCACCTTGGCGAGCTGACCTACCAGACCGGCCTGCTTCAGCGTCAACATGTCGACTTCGTCGGCACCCAGAATCTGCAGGTCATCCAGAGTGATTTCAGCGTTGTACTTCAGCGTGGTCGACTTGAAACCACGCTTGGGCAGACGTCGCTGCAGTGGCATCTGGCCACCTTCGAAGCCAACTTTGTGGTAGCCACCCGAACGCGACTTCTGCCCCTTGTGGCCACGACCGGCCGTCTTGCCAAGGCCCGAGCCAATGCCACGGCCGACGCGACGACGAGCGTGCTTGGAGCCACTCGCGGGTTTGATGCTGTTGAGTTCCATCTTCGTTCCTTAGGGCTCAGAGCACTTTGACCAGGTACTGAACCTTGGTGATCATGCCGCGCACAGCGGGCGTGTCTTCGAGCGTGCTTTCGCTGTTGAGCTTGCGCAGACCGAGGCCGCGCACGGTGGCACGGTGCGATTCGCGCGTGCCGGCAATGCTGCGAACCAGCTTGACCTTGAGGGTTTTCTTGTCGGACATGATGTTTCTCCGTGTGCCGATCAGCCGAGGATTTCTTCGACCGTCAGGCCACGCTTGGCGGCGATTTCGGCCGGCGTGCTGATGTGCTTCAAGGCGTCGAGCGTGGCGCGCACCATGTTGTACGGATTTGACGAACCCAGACTCTTGCAAACGATGTCGGTCACGCCCATGACTTCAAACACGGCGCGCATCGGGCCGCCGGCGATGATGCCGTCACCCGGCTTGGCCGGCGCCATCAGCACGCGTGAAGCACCATGTTCACCGATCACCTTGTGGTGGATGGTGCCGTTCTTCAGCTGCACCTTGAACAGGTTGCGGCGGGCCGATTCCATGGCCTTCTGCACGGCCACCGGAACTTCCTTGGCCTTGCCCTTGCCCATGCCGATGCGGCCGTCGCCATCACCCACGACGGTGAGTGCCGCGAAGCTCAGCGTGCGGCCGCCTTTTACCACCTTGGTGACGCGGTTCACCGCGATCATCTTTTCTTTGAGACCGTCGTCACGACCTTCGTCCTGAACGCGGGGTTGGAACTTTGCCATCGTGATTCCTTAGAACTGCAGGCCGGCCGCGCGTGCGGCTTCGGCCAGCGCCTTGACGCGGCCGTGGTACGCAAAACCTGCGCGGTCGAACGCCACCTTGTCGATGCCGACGGCCTTGGCCTTCTCGGCGATGCGTTTGCCGATGATCGAGGCAGCCGAGACGTTGCCGCCCTTGCCTGCCACCTTCGAGTCACCGGCGAGTTCCTTGCGGACTTCGGCTTCCGCGGTCGATGCGCTGACCAGCACTTTCTGGCCGTCATCGGAGATGACGCTGGCGTAGATGTGCAGGTTGGTGCGAAACACGGTCAGGCGCGCCACGCGCTGCACCGCTATGCGGGCACGGGTCTGGCGCGAGCGACGAATGCGCTGATCTTTTCTGTTCAGTGACATGTCATTCGCCCTTATTTCTTCTTGGTCTCTTTGATAACCACTTTTTCGCCGACGTACCGGATGCCCTTGCCCTTGTAGGGCTCGGGCGGGCGGATCGCGCGAACTTCAGCGGCGATCTGACCCACTACCTGTCGGTCAGAACCCTTGATGATGATTTCGGTCTGCGTCGGGCAAGCCACGGTCACGCCTTCAGGCATGTCCTTGGCCACCGGGTGCGAGAAACCGATCTGCAGGTTGAGCTTGCCGCCGGCGGCTGCAGCGCGGTAACCCACGCCGACCAGCGCCAGCTTCTTTTCGAAGCCCTTGCTCACGCCGTCGACCATGTTGGCCAGCAACGCGCGCATCGTGCCCGACATCGCATCGGCTTCGACGCTGTCGTTGGCCGGAGCGAACGTCAGCTTGCCGTCTTCGCTCTTGATTGTGACCAGGGCATGTACCGGACGCACCAGCGTGCCGAGAGAACCCTTGACGCTGATTTGCTCAGCGCTGAGCGCCACGTCCACGCCCTTTGGGACGGGTAGGGCCATTTTTCCTACGCGAGACATTGTTCGATCTCCTTAGGCGACGTAGCAGAGAACTTCGCCGCCGATACCGGCCTGGCGAGCCTTGCGGTCGGTCATCACGCCCTTGGGCGTGGTTACGATCGCCACGCCCAGGCCGTTCTTGACGTTCGGGATCTCGTGGCGGCCCTTGTACACACGCAGGCCCGGACGGCTGACGCGCTCGATGTGCTCGATGACCGGCTTGCCGGCGTAGTACTTCAGCGCGATTTCGAGTTGCGGCTTGGTCGCCTCGCCACGTACCGCGAAGTCGTCGATGTAGCCTTCGGCCTTCAACACTTCCGCGATCGCGGTCTTCAGCTTCGACGCCGGCATCACCACACTGACCTTCTGAACCATCTGCGCGTTGCGGATGCGGGTCAGCATGTCGGCGATAGGATCACTCATGCTCATTTGGAATATCTCCTGATCAGGTCAGATTTGGTAATAGAGAAATTACCAGCTGGCCTGATCAGGAGATATTTCAAATGAGCATGAGTGATCCTATCGCCGACATGCTGACCCGCATCCGC